>JAUWZD010000077.1 GCA_030615505.1 Spirochaetales bacterium
TTGATCTGGAAGGAAGCCTTGCAGTCGAGCCATGTATACGCACCGCACAAACCGAGGCGCTGGGGGGTCACGATACATACATGATTGGGAGCATAGGACTGGCAGAGCGTGCAGGAATAGTAATCTTCAACATCCTCATCAGTCATGCCTCCGATCTTATCATCCCTCATAGTATAGACAGCTTTTGCCATCTCCTGTAACTCTTTAACCTTCTCCTCGTCGGTGTATATCTGTACCTGGACTCTATCGACTATTCTATTAAACTCCTCATGCATTTTGGCCATAAGGATCTCTCCGAAATGCTTTATTTTAAAGCCCTTACTGTGAGCCTCCTTGCTTATCCTTACCCAGACGATTGCACGCTGTCCCATATGAAATATACCGTTCGCACAGGAGATAAACTCGTGTATCCTTCTCTCCAGCACGGATTCAAAATCTTCCTGAAATTCCCGGCCCGCAACTTCAACCAGTACGCCCAGGGGATAGGCTCCCCCCTCTTTCATCTTATCAATCTCAGGGCCGATAACCTCAATTTTGCCGTCCTCAATCTCATCCATTGGCTTCATCCTCAAGATCTCAAAAGCATCCGAATATTTGCTGCCGAACTCTACATACATATCCTCTTTTCTGACCCTCTCACCCTCAAATCCTGCTCCGAAAGGCACTGGAATGGGAATTTCTTCGATCTTTATGGTCAGGCCGCGCAGCTCGATTGCACGGCTGACGATCTCGTCCATCTTGATGCCGGATATTACGTGCTCATAGGTGCAGATGCCGGAGGGAAGAATTTCCGGGATATTTACATCAGAGATAACGGGAAAGCCGAAGTTGACGGCTCCCACTGCAGTAGCATATTTTTCATCAGTGATCAACTGTCCATCATCAACACCGTCATCCGAACCGAGGGCCATAACAAATGCATGAACCCTCTCTTTATTATAGAGCAAAATGTCCCGTGCCGCTTTAAAATCGCCCGGTTCAATACCGCCGAAAGTCATGGCAGCACGGGCGGCAAAATTTGCCGCATGAATTGCCGCAGTTATCTCTTTTCCGTATGGAACTAAGAACGTATCCCAGTTCATCTCGATCCTTTCTTCATCGAGCTGTTCCGCTATGGATTTTCCGTTACAGTTTCCTGCCATAAATACTAAAATGCTTCTCTCCTGAAGACCGCGGATAAGCTTTACCGCCTCTTCATTTGTTTCAGTGCAGCCGACAATGGCTGCAAAGCCGGGCATCCTCCCGTCAACCAGCTTTATTCCCTGCTGCCTTAGGATATTGTCACCTGTAAACCCGAGCCATATCCCCTGTGCCGGATCCGGTCCGATTATATACTTTAAAGACTCGATAATCTCTTCTGCTATCAGGGTAGCAACACCTGAATCAAGCGCATCCCCTAAATATGGGAGCCATAATTCATCCGATGGGATTTCTCTAAGAAGTTTCTTCGCCTCCTGAAGAGAATATTCTAAGTCCCCAATCTTTTCCACTTTCTGCCCTAAAAAAAGATAGATAATAGGCAGATAATACGCTGTATTGGGATAGGCCGCGGAGGCATCTTTCCCCTTAGCCTTAATCGCCTTCTGGAGATCGGCTTCCGCCTGTTTAACAAGCTTATGTGCCCCACGGATCGCTGCAGTTGCAATTATTTTCGACATTCTATGACTCCTTTCTGCCCCTCTTCTATATAAAACAGCCTCCTTCGAGATACAGCCGGAGGCGATATAATTTACATACTCTTTGCTGCCGCCAGTCCCAGGGCTGCAGCGGCTCGTTTACGCCTGCACTCCGGGCAGAGCCTGGCGCGCTTGCGGAATTCCTCCCAATCGATTTTCACCCTGTCCAATACCTGCTTACCAACAGGTTCTGTAACCATGCGCTTTCCACATTCCTCGCATATAAGAAGTTTCGCACGCGATTTAAAGGGGGATATCTCCGCCTCCCCGGTACCCTCATGAATTCTCACCTGTATTGTGCCCACCGGGCATATGGCTGCACAGGCTCCACAGGCTATGCAGTCTTCTGAAGCCAGGCGGAAGGGCGCGGCCACTACTCTTTCCGCTCCACGTCCTGCATAACCGATGGCAGAGCAGCCGATAACCTCCTCGCACACACTCACGCAGAGCCCGCAGAGAATGCAGTTGCGCTGGCTCTCCGTGACTTTTGGATAGGGTGTCCCTTCCACCCCCATCTGCTGAGCCAATTCCTTCAATTCTTCACTCTCCGGCGAGCGCGCCAGGAGCAGTTTCATGACTCCCCGGCGTGCGCTCACCGCCCTCTCGCTCGATACACTTACAATCAAGTCCCTGCGCACAGGATAGTTACAGGCCGTAACAAGCTGCTGCCCTCCATCTCCAAAGTCCAGCTCCACCATACAAAGCCGGCATGCAGCCAGATTGGGAACCGCCGGGCTGTAGCAGAGAGTGGGAATCCAGATTCCGGCTTTTTTAGCTGCATCTAGAATGGTCGCCTCAGGCTCTACATTCACCTCTATTCCGTCTATTGTTACAGCAGGCAAGAACGTACCTCCTTTACACCTTCACAATAGCAGCAAAAGGGCATTTATCAAAGCATACCCCGCACTTAGTGCATTTCTCCTGGTCAATAAGATGAGGCTTGCGGCGCTCACCTGAAATTGCCTCCACCGGACAGTTCTTGCGGCAGATGCCGCATCCATTACAGACCTCCGGGTTTATCTCGTAGAGAAAGAGGCCCCGGCACTCTTTAGCCGGACAGCGGCGCTCTATTATATGCTCCTCATACTCCTTGCGGAAATAGCGTATGGTTGAGAGTACAGGGTTCACCGCAGTCTTTCCCAGGGCGCAGAGTGCAGTCTCACCGATGAGATCCGCCAGCTCCTCAAGTGTATCAATATCTTCCAGCTCGCCCTCCCCGCGGGTAATGCGCTCAAGAATGTAGAGCATCTGGGAAATGCCCTCCCTGCATGGCGTGCACTTTCCGCAGGATTCTTGTTTGAGAAAACCCAAGAAGTACCTGGCCACATTCACCATGCATGTGTCTTCGTCCATGACAATCATGCCGCCTGAGCCCATCATGGAGCCGAGCCTGGTCAGCTCATCGAAGTCCACACAGGCATCCAGATGAGCGGCAGAAATGCAGCCTCCGGAGGGTCCGCCGGTCTGCACGGCTTTAAAGGCTTTGCCGTCCTTAGTACCGCCCCCTATCTCATAAACTATTTGACGAAGGGTCATACCCATGGGAACTTCCACCAAACCTGTGTTCACCACCTTGCCTACCAGGCTGAACACCTTAGTGCCCCTGGACTTTTCAGTACCGATGGAGGCGAACCATTCTCCTCCGCGGTTTATTATAGCCGGAATATTGGCCCATGTTTCAACATTGTTTAAGTTGGTGGGTTTTCCATTAAGGCCGCTTTCTACAGTATGCACATACTTGGCTCTCGGCTCTCCGATGCGGCCCTCTAATGAAGCCATGAGAGCAGTGGATTCACCGCAGACAAAAGCCCCGCCGCCCCGGTTGATCCTGATATCAAAGGAGAAAGAGCTGCCCAGGATGTTGTCTCCTAAAAGCCCTATTTCTTCAGCCTGTTCTATGGCGGTTTTCAGATGCCTCACTGCCAGGGGATACTCATTGCGTACGTAGATATAACCCTGGCTTATGCCGATGGCATATGCTCCGATAGTCATACCTTCAAGCACGGAATGGGGATTCCCTTCCATTATCGAACGATCCATGAAAGCGCCGGGATCACCTTCATCTCCGTTGCAGATCAAATATTTGGGAGAACCCTCGGCCTCTCGGCACGAACGCCACTTACGGGCAGTGGGAAAACCTCCGCCGCCGCGCCCCCTTAGGCCTGCTCGATCAACCTCTTCGATGATCTCCTCGGGATCCATGGTTGTAATAACCCTGGCCAGGGCTGCATAGCCGCCCACTGCCAGGTAATCTTCGATATCTGTGGGGTCCACATTCCCGTTTTCGGCCAGTACAATACGCTTCTGGACTTTATAGAAGGGTATCTCTTCGGCGGTCTGAGCCTTCTTCCCGGTAGCGGGATCCTCGTACAGCAGGTGCTCCACCACCCGGCCTCCAATAACTGTTTCCCGGAATATCTCTTCTACATCCGGCTCTTCCACTCCCTGGTATAATATCTCCCCGGGTTGTACAACCACGATAGGACCGCGCTCACATAACCCGTGGCAGCCTACGCATTTGGCTTCGATTTTCCACTTCGGTTCATGCCCGGATCTTCCGGAGATTTCGGCAGCCTCGCAGAACAGCTCATAGAGCCTGCGCGATCCCCTGGCCGCACATCCTGTGCCGATGCAAACTCGCACTACCCTGTCGAAAGTACTGCGCCTTTTACGCACCTTTTCTCTTAAGTCTTCAAGCTCAGCAGGGCTTTGGATCACCCTTTATCCTCCTTGCCGGCAGCCTCATCTGCTGAAAGCGTGCTTATAATCTCTAAGGCCGAATCCGATGTTACCCCGTCGTGGTACTTACCGTCCACTATCATAACCGGAGCCAGTGCACAGGCGCCCACGCAATTTACGGCTTGCAAAGTAAATAGACGGTCGGATGTAGTGCCGCCCGGGTCAATATGATACTCTTCACAGATCGCTTCTGAAATTCGGCCGGCGCCTTTTAGATAGCATACCGTTCCCATACAGAGGGTGACCTCATGCTGCCCCTTGGGCGCAAGACGGAAGGACGAATAAAAGGTGGCTATGCCGTAGATGCGTGTAAGCGGAATGTGGATCTGCCTGGCCAGGGTGCGAAGCTGCTCAGCGGGAAGATAGCCGCATTCAGCCTGCAGATCCTGCATCATGGGGATCAGCATGCCGATATCCTCTTCATAACGTGTTACTATCTCCTGAATGAGTTCATTCTTAAACGGACTCAACGGTAACCTCCTTACCGCGTTTCTTAAGTTCCTCCATTATCTCCCGCACCACGGCCAAACGGATTCCGAGCTGATGCGGCAGGTCCGGGTTCTGGTGAGCCGGGTTAACGGCCTGTCCTACAAGAAAGTGTATATGGTCCACCTCCAGCAATAAACGAAGCAGGCTCGCCGCTCCGTCGGTCTGGAATCTTACAGCCCTTTTTCCCGCTCCTGCGCGAAGGAGCTGTCCTACCCGGGTGAGAGTAAGAATACCTTCAGAAACTAAATCTATGCCTTGAAGGCGCGCCATGGGCGGAACAGCCCGGGTCATTGTTGCAAGGTCCACTTCCAGGGGCTGGCCCAGGTGGCGGGCCACAATTTTCGCCGTAGTGCCCCCACATACTGCCAGCTTTCCGAGGCGCCCTACAAAGCGCGATACTAAGGTTTCATCCATGTTTTTTTCCTGCGGAGGTCCGGTAAGCACCGTTGCCGTAAGCTTGTGCCGGACCTTGATTACCACGATGCTTACATCATCTCCCGGAGCTCCCGCATAAAGCTCACCAACCGTATCGGCAAGCTTACAGGCCAGATCATCGGCTGAAAGCTCACGGTGGGCCTTCTTCTCTAAAAAATGTGCTGCCTGATCCCATCCCCAGCCCAGGGGGTAAACACCGCCGATGCCGGCGTTAAGCACTCCGTCCGATACAAATATTACCCAATCCCCATCCTGCAGGTCGATGCGCGTTTCATGTATCGTCTTTCCCTCGATAGACCTCTCTTCGAAGATCACCGGATGTACCTTTCGCTTCCTCAGCAGTATGGCATGCGGAGAATCAAACTCGACAACACGCGCAAAGCCCTGGCTGAAAAACTGTGCAATGGCAAAGGTGCTGTAAGCCAGCTTTCGTATCCTGTCTACGGGCAGTGTCTCGCTTAAGGTCTGAACCACTTCGCCCAGCGGCAGGTCGTTCTCCAGCATTTTCATGGCGATGCGAGTGGTGAGTGTTGCCAGGATGTTTGCCTTAACCCCGCTGCCCAGGCCGTCGGATAGAGCCAGTGTTACCGAATCCGAGTGCCTTGAAACGGCAATACTGTCGCCGCAGAGCTCCTCGCCTCGTTTGTGAACCTGCATTGTCCCCCATTCATAATACAGTCTCATTTACTTCTTTCTTCCTCGAATAGGGACATGAGCTTTACCAGCAGGACCTTGGTCTCTGCAGTTGTCTCACCCAATAATCTGGCGATTTCCTGTGCCGTCTGCATCTGCCTGGAAATCACTTCCTGGGCCCGCTGTAGTGTCTGTGCCCTGAGATCGCGGTAGTGTTTCTTTGCTTCCTCCTCCTCAGAAATATCTATAAAGATTCCGCAGTAGAGATCCTCTCCCTCAATAGGGAAGAGCCCCACGCGGTAACTAACATTGTGCTCGGGAATGCTCTCTTTAACCATGAGCCTCCCGCCGGCTGCTATAGCCCTTTCAAAACAATCCGAATGCACAAACTCCGCTGCAGGCCGGCCAAGGAGATCTTCACCGCCGCATTGGAACATCTCCCGGAAGGCGGGATTAACAAAATGAATATGCGTATCCTTATCCACTAAAAGCACACCGTTGGGTGTCTGCTGCAGTATTGCGCTGACGTGTGCTCCGGTTTCCCCGTTCTCGTACTGCAGATTAGGCTTAGAACCTGTTCTTTTCAAACGCCCGGTTCCCCTTTAATGCCGCTCTTGTTAGGCTCTACAATCCTCTCCTTGAAGGTCTTAACCGCATCCTCCACATTTGAACTCGTCAAGGGCTCTTCATCAATCTGCCAGTTGACCCCCTCTCCGCAGCGTTCCATACAGAAGGAACCCTTAAGCTCGACAGACTCATCTAAGCCGTGCCCCTTTAAGAGCTCGTTGAAACGCATAATAACATCCCGGGCTCCCTTAATATGGCAGGAACTGCCCACACAAACGGTCACTGTAACCATCAGATCTTAATCCTTTACCCCAGGGTCGGGAGCTCCGGAGGTCGGGACCGTGGCCTGTGCAGCCGCCATTCTCTCGGCTGTTTTCCTGCGCTTGGCCCTGTTAGCCTCCTCTTCTTCTATATATTGTAAGGCTTTAGTCGGGCAGGCAGCAACACAGGCAGGCTCCATTCCCTTTGCCAGCCTCTCTATACACTGGTCGCACTTTAAGACCCCTTTCCCATCGGAGCTTAGGGTAATCACACCGAAGGGGCAGGCCATTACACACATACTGCAGCCTATACAGCGCTCAGTGTCCACGAGCACAGGCTCACCCTTTGCCTTTCTGTGAACGGCGCCTGTCGGACAGGCAGCTACACAGGCAGGCTCCTCACAATGCTGGCAATTTACCGGTACGGCTTTTATGCCGTAAGCCTCCACATTGATCCTGTACCGTGGTTTTTCCCCGGCTCGCATGACAGACTCCAGCTCCTTTGAAGAGGAGTGGGCCACGGCACAGGCAATTTCGCATGAATGACAACCCATGCATTTTTCAATATTCACTATAACTCTTTTTGCCATATTTTTTTCCTGATCATTCCTCGGGCTTAAAAGCCTGCTCATACATCATAGGCTTAAGTTTCAATGCCTTCCTCTTTTTATCAATATGCCTTAGCATTTTATGGGCTGCTTCCACCGGATCGAGCTCAAAAGCCCATTTGCCTCCAATATCATCTTCAATTTCTTCCGTAATGTATTTATATAGGTTTTGGCTTCCCATGATCGGCAATGGATGCCCGATAATAGTGTACACACCTGAGGCGACAAAGTAAAATCCGATAGAGACCGCTTTTTCCGACATCCATTCCGGGGCCGCTCCGGCAACAGGGAGATCGGATATATCATCTCCTAATCCGCCTTCGGAAACGACATTGGCTAAGGTGATCAGGATTCTCGAGTTGTCCACACAGGATCCGAGGTGCAGCACGGGCGGTAGACCCACAGTACTGCAGATCTCCTGAAGGCCTTTACCTGCATACTTAAAGGCCGCCTCCGGCTTTAAAAGCCCGTGCTTGGCACAGGTAATGGCATTACACCCCGTGGTAACTACTAATGTGTCATTCTTGATAAGCTCTTTAACCATTTCGATATGGCCTTCCTCGTATTCCACATTCGGATTGGAGCATCCGACAACCCCTGCCGCTCCTCGCAGCCTTCCCGCTATAATCCCATCATTTAAGGGCCTGTATGTCCCGCGATACTTACCGCCTAAGAATTTAAATACGGATTCAGAAGTAAAACCTGCAATTAAAGTCTCTTTTTCCCCGGGAATAAATATATTACGTCCGTTTCTGTTAGGGAAATTGTCTATGGCTGTTTCAATTATTTCAGTGGCAATCTTAACAGCCCTGTCCTCGTGGAACTCAATATGTCTGACACCGGGCATTTTTGCCTTGGGAGAGGTTGTAATCAGCTCCGTATGGAAGCAGTTTGACACACTGCTTAAAGCGGGCATCAGGCACTGAACATCTACTACCATCAGGTCAACTGTTCCTGTAAGAATAGCCAGCTCCTGCTGGAGAAAGCTGCCCGCTACGGGAATTCCACGGCGCATGAGTATCTCGTTGGCAGTACAACACATGCCTGCTATGTTTATGCCCTTAGCCCCCTTCTTTTCGGCCTTTGCTATTAAATCCTTATCCTGGGAAACTACAGCGATAATATCGGAGAGTGTCGGCTCATGACCGTGCACTATAAGATTGACTTGATCTTTTTTCAGTACGCCTAAATTGGAGGTAGAACGGATCGGATTCGGCGTACCGAAGAGTATATCAGAAGCTTCTGTGGCGATCAGTGATCCCCCCCATCCGTCGCTGATTGCGGTGCGAAGCCCCTGCTTTATTATATTCTTATAATCCGTATCAACCCCTATATGCGTGCGGTGCATTATCTCTACAATTTCTCTGTCGATAGCCCTTGGCATAACGCCGAGCTCCTGCCAGACCTTCTGCCTCTTCTCCGGGGCCATGGTACTGATGCGCAGGGTTCCCTCCTGCCGGCCGAACTCCGCCAGTGTAGCCCTTGCTACATCCCCGGCAATCTCTTTTACATCCCTTCCGTCTGTTTTTATACCATATATTCCAGCTACTGCTTTTAGCTTTTCTTCGTCTTTAACCTGATAATCACTTTCAGGATCTTCAGCCACCTTAAGAAGTGTATGGGCAATATCACGCCCATGGTCGGAGTGGGCTGCAGCCCCGCCTGCAATCATCCTTACCAGGTTTCTGGCTGCTATTGTGTCGGCATTTGCCCCGCATACGCCGGCCTGCGGTCCCTCCCCGAAGGGATCTATCCGGCATGGCCCCATGCTGCAGTTCCTGCAGCAAATCCCCAAAGTACCGAAGCCGCATTGGGGCTGCATCGCCTCATACCTGTCCCATACGATTTCAATGCTGCCATCGGCTGCCCTCTTTACCATGGTCCGTGAAGCTTTGTCCGCATATGTCAGATCCTTTGCCATTCATTCTCCTCCATATTTGTCCATATTTGTATCGATTGAAACGCTCTACAGCATACTGTAACCGGATATTAACTCATCCAGCCTTCATGCCGCTTACACAGTAATTCCTCTGTTCAGGGTTACAAATCACTCTATCAGTAATATAAAAAAATTGTGAAATCATACTACACCTAACTCAATTCCTTTTCAAGATTTTTTTACTCATATTTATTCCGGCTCTTCTTTTCCCTTAGATGGATTTTAACAGCTCATTTATCTGGTTTATAGGCTTCCCGCTTAAGTTAAAGGCGCTTGTCTTTTTCAAATTAATTTTTTCAATTTCTTCGGAATAATCAATAAATCCAAGCAGGCTTAAGTCTTTTATATTTTCATATAAGAAATTCTTTTCATCTTCATTCCTGATTCGATTGCCGATAACCTTCAAGCTCTTTATTCCAATATCCCCTGCCAGCTTATTGATCCTATGGGCTGTCTCAATGCTCGTAAAGCTGGGTTCAACAATAACCACCATGGTATCAACACCAATAGCTGTTCCACGTCCCATATGCTCTATGCCCGCTTCCATATCCAAAATGACCCATTCCTCTCTTGCCACCATGAGATGGGAAAGAAGGCTCTTTAAAAAGGCATTTTCCGGACAGGCGCATCCCCCTCCCCCCATGCTTATGGTTCCCATGACCAGCAGTTTTATACCCTCATGCTCCACGCAGTATTTCTCAGGTATGTCATCGACCCTGGGGTTCATAGTGAAAAAAGGCGCAGGCTGCCCTACGTCTGTACCGGTTCTCTCTGCTATCAGATTTCTCAGCTCAACAATTGGAGTTATTCTCTCCTTATCCGGTATATCCAGGAGAGTAGCGAGATTCATATCCGGGTCGGCGTCAATCACCAAGACCTTATTGCCGGCATCTCTTAAAACCCTGGCCATCAATGCCACAATTGTGGTCTTACCGACCCCGCCCTTTCCGGTTACAGCTATTTTCATGAATAAGCCTTCCTGCAAGCTGTGAATAATTCTATCGGATTATAGCCCGGTATAAAAAGCAAGTCAAACTTACGATATTCTTAAAAAGTTCATGTTCTTTCCATTTCTTTGAAATCTTTCAGTGTGTTCAGATTCATAAATATATTCCAGTTATCCTGATTATCCTCCAAATCCATATAGCACACATCTACGGTCTTAAACAAACTTCTGATGGAGTAATTACTATCCCCTTTAACTAAAGCGGGAATATAACCTTTAAGGCTCTTTTTATAAACAGCATGGAGAGGCTCAATAAAATTACCGATTCTGGGTATCAGGGCATCACAATTCAATTCCTTGAAATATTCGATTTCCCTTAGAATCATCCCTGCCTCTAAAAAGGGCATATCACAGGCTGTAAAAAAAACCGCATGCTTAGAAGTTCTGCACAAGCCGGAATGTATCCCGCCCAGGGGGCCGATCCCCTCTATTATGTCGGATGTAATAATGATTCTGTCTGTATAGTCGTTAAAGTCCGCTTTCGAATTGCTTACTAAAATGATCTCTTCGAATATACCCTCTAAGAGGTCAATGGCCCGTTCAATAAGAGGCCTGCCCCGGATACGGATCAAGCCTTTCTCTATTCCACTCATTCGGACATTTTTTCCCCCGGCCAGTATGGCTCCGGCTATATCGGGCACTTTCTCCATAAACCTATTTTAACATCTGCTTTAGAAAATGGATATATTCGTACGCTTCTAACGCCTTGACATCCTAATGCCTCCCTGTTTATCGTTAGCCTGGATTCCGAAGTGATCTGCACCACCAGATTCAAGCTTATATCCAGCTTCCTGGCAATGTCCCTGCTTGTAGGCGGGCTTTCTCTTGTTGTAGGGGGTCAGCTCATCTATAGAGCAGTTCTGAACGAAGCGGTAAGCCGGATACGATTAGACCTGAATGCAGCCCGGGAAATTTATCTAAACCGCGAAAAACATATTAATGTGGCTCTGAATGTTACAAAACTGGATGAGGATTTCAAGTCGGCTTTAATAAACCTTGATGTCAATTTCCTCATTCCCAGGCTGGAAGATGTGGCCCATGAAATCGACTTAGATTTCGCAGGAATTATAACGAGAAGCGGTATGACCCTGTGCCGCATGGGCTCACTTCCCGGAAGCGTCAAGAAAAATGAGTTAATAAACCCAATTGCGCACCTTGCGCTTAAACTCAGAACCATGGTCTCCGGAACAGTTGTTATTGAGCAGGACATTCTTCTTGCAGAGAACCCGGAGCTGGCCGAAAGGGCCAGGATTCAACTGCTCCCCACGCCCAGGGCTGCTCCCCGGACGGAAAAGGAAGAGACCTCCGGAATGGCTATTGCCTCTGCTGTGCCCATATTCGAAGACAACCGTCTGCTTGGAGTTCTCTACGGCGGGATTCTACTTAGCCGCAGTAAGGAGATCGTAGACCGGGTGCGCGAAACGGTTTTTCAGCGGGAGATCTATAGAGGACGGAGTATCGGAACCGCCACGATCTTTTTTAAGGATTTACGCATATCAACCAATGTTTTCACTCCTGAAGGGCAGCGTGCCATTGGAACAAGGGTCTCCGAGGAGGTTAAAGATAAGGTTTTAGATGAAGGGGAGCGCTGGACGGACCGGGCTTTTGTCGTGAATGACTGGTATATCACTGCTTATGAGCCGATTGAAGACATCCTTGGCCGTAGAGTGGGCATGCTCTATGTAGGTGTGCTTGAAGCCAAATACGTAGACATCCGCAGGCATGCGCTTTCAGTTTTCTTTCTGATAACAGCAGCCGGGCTTATTACGGCTGCATTCCTGGGCTATATTCTGGGATACAGGATACTCAAGCCGATACACCAGTTAATTTCAGTGAGTAATAAGGTATCACAGGGTGATCTCTCACCGGAGATCGGACCCATATCAAAGAGTGAAATCGGGGTTCTCCAGAAGACTTTCGGTGAAATGCTCTCCTCACTCCGGGAGCGCGACAGGCGTCAGAAAGCTGAGAGTGAAAACAGACTTCTGCAGTCCGAAAAGCAGGCCAGTGTCGGAAGACTCGCCGCCGGAGTTGCCCATGAAATAAATAATCCTTTAACCGGTGTTCTGACCTTTACACATATGCTGCTCCGCCGTAAGGATATTGATGAGGAGATGCGGTCAGATTTAGAAACAATCGCCCACTCTACAGAAAGGGTTCGGAAGATCGTAAAGGGACTGCTGGATTTTTCCCGCCAGACAAAGATCGAGGCCGAATTAACGGATGTCAATAAGCTCATTCAGGAGACTATTGCTTTAGTTGAAAACCAGGCTCTAGTAAGGGGTGTTCTATTCTGTTTCGATCCGGCAGAAGGCCTGCCCCTCCGCACCCTGGATCGAAGTCAGTTTCAAAGCGTTTTAATGAATATTATTATTAATGCAATTGATGCCACGGAAGCCGGAGGCCATATCAATCTGTCTACGGGACTAAGCGTCTGGACAAATCATGTCAGTAAGAAGGGTATTGAGATAGTGGTATCGGATACCGGCTGCGGGATTCCGCCCGAAAATCTCGATGATCTGTTTGATCCATTCTTTTCCACTAAAGAGGTGGGCAGGGGAACAGGATTGGGACTATCCGTATCTTTGGGTATTGTTGAGCGGCACGGCGGTACGATCAGGGTGCAGAGCAAGGTTGGCCGCGGAAGCACATTTATAATCTGGCTGCCTCTGGAGGAGAAGGCCGAATAATATGAATATATTGGTTGTTGATGATGACCAGATAGTCCTTGAAAGCTGCAAGAGAATCCTGGAGTCCGAGGGCTTTTCAGTAACCCTCTCCCCAAGCGCAAAGGATGCTCTTAAGAAGCTGGACACTTCCGAAGACCCGAACAGAGAAAATCTTAAACTTTTACTTGTGGATGTGAAGATGCCGGAATATGATGGCTTGTATCTCATGACAAAAGTTCTAAAGAAATGGCCTGATCTGCCTATTGTTGTGATGAGCGGATATCCCACCCAGGATACAATATCCGATGTTGTGAAAAAGGGAGCTGCTTACTTTATTGCCAAACCGTTTACCCCGGATGAGCTGTTAAGGGCAGTTAACAGGGTAATAAAAAAAGAGGGATTATAGAGATGAAATTACAAAAAGTTTTAGCAATTGATGATGAGAAAATCGTACTTGAAAGCATACAAAAAATCCTGACCCAGGAAAACTTTGAGGTTGATGTATCTTTGAGCAGCCGTGAGGGTCTGGACCGGGCAATGAGCAGGGAATACGACCTGATTCTCACCGATATCCGCATGCCGGAAATAGGGGGAATGAGGATCTTGCGCGATATAAAACGCGCCAAACCTTCCCTTCCCGTTATCATCATCACAGGATATGCAACAGTTAAATCTGCAGTTCAGGCTATGAAGCTTGGGGCTTCGGATTACATAGAAAAACCGTTCACTCCTGATATGCTCCTTTCAGCCGCAAAAAGGAGCATTGAAAAGGCTGTGGGCGAAGAGCCGGAGAAACAGGAGCTTATTCACAAAGATGAGGTAATACGAGTATTGGAAAGAGCGGCGGTGGACAGTGAATTCGTATCCGGTTCGTATCCGGTTTGTATTACTACGGCGCGGATGCTCTTCAGGATTACAATCTAACCGGTCCGGAAAAGCTAGCCATACTCACCGGCGATATCCGGTGGATAGAGGGCGCCATCGGCGTACTGACAGATGTGCAGAAGCGCTGGCTTGAGCAGCGCTTGAGCGCTGAAATCTGGTAGATATAAAAAGGAGAGATTATGTCTGACAAGATGCTTGTTATCGATGATGACTCTGTGGTACTTGAGTCCTGCTGGAAGATATTTACCGAGGAAGGCTATGATGTGGTTACTACAAACAGCGCGAAAGAGGGATTACAGCTTACCTCAGATTCTAAATTCGATGTGATTCTATGTGACTGGAAGATGCCCGAATTCGACGGCATGGATGTGGTTGAAGAGATTGACAGATGTTCACCGGATTCGACTGTTGTAATGATCAGCGGATTTCCCTCTGTGGACCGGGCTACTGAAGCGATGAAGAGGGGGGCCATGGATTATCTGGCAAAACCCTTTACACCTGAAGAAATCGTAAAAACCGTACAAAAGGCAATGAAAAATAAGTTGGCAGCGGAGAAAAAAAGCCTGGGCAGGATTGAAAAAATTATGAAATCCTGGAGCTTTCCCGTGCCCAGTGTAGAGGATAAATCGCCCAAAACCATTGCAGAGACTGTAGCTCAGAAGGTGGGCGTTGGGAAAACCACCTCCCCGTGGTTCTCCGTTTTAGTACTTGGGATTTTAGCCGGCGCCTATATAGGATTCGGCGGCTTGCTTGCCAATACGGTAACCTTTGATATGGCGGGGCGCTTTGGTATCGGCTTTTCCAAGTTTATGAGCGGAGCTGTTTTCAGCCTCGGTCTGATACTTGTCATCATCGCTGGCGCCGAGCTTTTTACAGGTAACAACCTTATGATATCCAGTGCTATGACTAAAGAGATTACCTTCAACAGAATGCTGGGACGCTGGGGATTGGTATATATTGCCAACTTTATAGGCTCAATTATTATCGCCTTTCTTTTTGTCTTCTCAGGCTTATGGAAAACGGGCGGAGGAGCGCTTGGAGCCTCTGCTGTGAAAATTGCCTGCGGCAAGGTATCTCTGGGTTTCACCGAAGCCCTTTTTCGTGGTATAGGCTGTAACTGGATGGTATGCCTGGCCGTATGGATGGCCCTGGCCGCGCGTCAAACCATAGGCAAGATATTTGCCATCTTTTTCCCCATAATGGGTTTTGTGGCCATAGGCTTCGAGCACTGTGTTGCCAATATATACTTTATTCCCACAGGAATTTTCCTTAATACCTGGGCGGGTATTTCCGCTCCCTCGGGATTCAGCCCTGGGTCCTTAAACTGGATCAATTTCTTATGGAAGAATCTCCTGCCCGTAAACATAGGGAACATAATAGGCGGCGGCGTATTTGTCGGCATGAGTTACTGGGGTGCGTTCTTGACCAGGACATCTAGAGCTTCTCCACGCTCACAGCGCAGGCTTTAAACTCAGGTATCTTAGCTATAGGATCCAAAGCAGCTATAGTGAGTGCATTGGCAGGGTGTTCTCTGAAATGGAAGGCTAAAAATACTGTACAGGGTCCTATCCGGTCCGTGAGCCTTGCGGGGACCTCTATCCGTCCGCGGCGCGATCGTACGGCTACCTTATCACCGTCTCTTACTCCTATTTTTAAGGCGTCTTGAGGATTAATCTCGAGTGTACCGTGCGGTACCAAATCATCGAGCACGTCGCACCTCCGCGACATTGTGCCCGTATGCCAGTGCTGCAGCATTCGTCCCGTGGTAAAAATAAACGGGTACTCATCGTCGGGCATCTCCTGCGGCGGCAGAAAGCGGACAGCATGGAACTTACCCCTGCCCCGCGAGAACTTCCCCTCATGAAGGAACTTAGTGCCGGAATGATCTCCGGCCGGGCAAGGCCACTGTAACCCGACACCGTCTAAGCGGTCGTATGTGATGCCGCCGTAGATAGGAGTGAGCAGAGCTATCTCGTCCTGGACCTCTTTGGCGCCGGAATAGTTCATCGTATAACCCATACGGGAAGCCAGGTCGCACAGTATACGCCAGTCCTCACGAGCTTCTCCCGGAGGCTCCACAGCCTTGCGCACTCTCTGAATACGCCGTTCGGTATTGGTAAAGGTCCCGTCTTTCTCGGCAAAGGAACAGGCAGGCAGCACTACATGGGCAAGCTGCGTTGTTTCGTTCATAAAGATGTCCTGCACTACGAGGAAATCGAGCGCTTTAAGGCATTCAAGTACATGGTTGATATCGGGATCACTCAGCATGGGATTCTCACCCATTATGTAGAGCCCTCTTATTTTCTTTTCAGCAGCAGCGTTCGTAATCTCGACCACGGTCAGCCCGGGCTTTTCCGGTAATTCAGTGTTCCAGGCCTTCTCAAACTTCTTTTGTATGTCCGGGTCATCCACTCGCTGGTATCCGCTGTACACATTCGGCAGGGCTCCAAGATCGCAGGCGCCCTGGACATTGTTCTGTCCACGAAGAGGATTGACTCCCGTACATTCCCTGCCGACATTGCCGGTGAGCATGGCTAAGTTGGCAAGTGAGAGTACATTGTCAGTACCGGTAGTATGCTGTGTAATACCCATGGAGTATACGATGGACGCGCTTGGAGCAGATGCGTACAGCCTGGCTGCACGGCGGATATCTTCTTCCGGAACACCTGTGATTTTTGAGGCTTTCTTCGGGGTATTTTCTGCTACCGCCCGGCGCAGCGCATTAAAATCCTCCGTACGCTGCTCGATAAATTCCTTATCCTCAAGTCCTTCTTTTAGTATAACATTCATCATGCAGTTTATGAGCGCAACGTCGGTGCCGGGCCTCTGCTGCATATGGATCTCGGCTATGCGGCTTAAGGAAATCCTGCGTGGGTCTGCCACGATCAGCCTGGTACTGCCCGATGCCACTGCCTGGCGAATGAGTATGCCTATTACGGGATGGCATTCAGTTGTATTCGAGCCGATAACAAAAATCAGCGGCGCCCGGCCAAGCTCTTCTATGCTGTTGGTCATTGCACCGCTGCCGAAGGCACGCGCCAGGCCCGCAACTGTTGAAGCGTGGCACAGCCGCGCACAGTGGTCTACATTATTAGTGCCCAAACATGCGCGTACGAACTTCTGCATAATATAATTATCTTCGTTGGTGGTTTTAGCCGAGCTTAAGCCTGCCAATGCATCTGGCCCGTGCTGTTTCTTTATCTCAATAAAGCGCGCGGCTATACGATCAAGCGCCTCATCCCAGGATGCTTCCCTGAAAAGACCGTTCTCTCTGATGAGCGGCTTTGTAAGACGGTCATTCCTGCTCACGAAGTCCATACCGAAACGGCCTTTTACGCAGGTGTTGCCGTCATTGGGCATGCAGCCGATCTCGCTTGTGACCCTCACAATGCGGCCTGTAGAGCTGTTGACGTTTAAGTCCAACTGGCAGCCCACACCGCAGTACGGGCACGTTGTAGTGATCTTGATAAGATCTTTTGCCTTGCCCCTGCCCGCGGCCGCCCGCTCATAGAGTGCGCCCGTGGGGCAGGCGCTCACACACTGACCGCATGTTTCACAGGGCGATTCTTTAAGCTCAACCTCCAACCCGGTAGTGACCTGCACATCGCCCGACCGCCCCTTGAGAGTGAGTGCCTCGGCCATCTGCACTTCTGCACAGATCTTCACACAGCGCTGACATAGGATGCATTTCGAGGGGTCATATACAATCGCCTTACTGCTGCTCGTAAAGTTTTCTCCGCTGGGCTGTATCGTAATCGAGGGGAAGCGGCTTTCCTCGATCTGGTATTCATATGCGTAATCCTGCAACAGGCAATCACCGTCCTTGTCGCAGGTGGTGCACCTGAGGCTGTGTTCGCTTAACAGCAGTTCCAGTATCACTTTGCGCAGAGTGCGAATCGCATTAGTGTTAGTGCGTACAATCATTCCCTGCTCGGCTAACCGTGTGCAGGCTGTCTGCGGCTCTGCCAGTCCATCTATCTCTACCAGACATAGTCTGCATGCTCCTGTGGGTGTAAGCCGGGGGTCGTAGCAGAGATGAGGAATGTGAATACCTCCTGCCAGGGCTGCTTCTAATATTGTCTGTCCGGGACGAGCAGACAGCTCCCTGTTATCGATTGTCAGTATAATCTCATCCATAATATTTATACTCTCAGCGCAGCCCCATGGATTCTTCCCTCTCCAGATCGCACCGAAGACATCGGCTCGACTCTGTACAGGCTGCATCCGGGGTCAGGCATCTTATGACTTCTGCAAAAGAGCTCCGCCGCTCCCTTGAATCCAGCACCGGTTCTTCTGCGCGCGGCACGGTCTTTTCCAGTTCTTCCTCCGAGGGACGCCACAGGCTTGTACCGATATTTGCAGGCAGAACGCCTGAACCGCCGAGCATCCGGTCGATAGCGACCGCTGCCTTCTGCCCCGCACCGATCGCTTCAACCACCGTGGAACCTCCTGAGACACAATCGCCCCCGGCGAATATGCCGGCTTGCGAAGCTGCACAGGTTACTGGATCCACACGGATGCCGCCCCGGGAACTTAATTCAACGAAACCGGTCACAGCGCTTACAGATGCCCTCTGACCGATCGCCGGGATAACCATATCACAGTGTTCAAAAAACCCGGCTCCCTCCACCGGTACAGGGCGCCGCCTTCCGCTTTCATCTGCATCACCCAACTTCATTCGCAATATCTCGATGCCGGACACCATCCCTTGCTCACCGATAATACGCTTCGGAGCCACAAGCTCATAGAGCATTACGCCCTCTTTAATAGCAGCCTTTATCTCTTCCTCGTAGGCCGGCATCTCTTCACCTGTGCGGCGGTAAATAATTATCACATTCCCCGCCCCGAGCCTGAGCGCCGACCGGGCGGCATCGACTGCTGCATTTCCTCCTCCGATTACAGCTACCCTACTGCCGCAGTATTCTCCAAGCTCTAAGGCGCGTCCGCGGAGAAAGACAAGCGAATCCACCACACCATCGAGGTCCTCACCCTCTATTCGGAGAGTGCGTCCGATATGCGCGCCTGTAGCGACAAAAATTGCCTTATAGCCGTTCTTCCTTCTTAGTTCATCGATATTCTTTACACGTGTATCTGTTTTAAGCTCAATGCCGTGTGACAGTATGAAGTCTATGTCCTCTTTAAGTCTCCTTTTGGGCAGACGGTACTCAGGAATGCCGACTGCAAGCATGCCGCCCGGAACCGGAAGCTCTTCGAATACAACAGACGGCCGGCCCAGCAATGCCAAAAAGTAAGCGCAGCTTAAGCCTGCGGGTCCGCTGCCTATTACCGCCACTTCCCTAACACCTGTAACCGGAGGGAGCAGAGGCTTCTGTTTATCAGAAGCATTATCGGAAGCATACCGCTTGAGCGCGCGGATGGCCACCGGCTCATCCACATCCGAGCGGCGGCAGCGCCGCTCACAGGGGGCATCGCAGACGCGTCCGCAGACCGAGATGAACGGGTTGCGTCGCCGTATAAGGTTCACAGCCTCATCCAGGCGGTCTTCAGCTATCAACCCCATGTAATGCGGTACATTCACTCCCGCAGGACAGGCATGCGCGCAAGGTGACTCTACGAGCGCCTCACACACTGAAGCACGGCACCGTTTCTCTCTAATGTGCTCCTCGTACTCACTGCGGAAGTACTTGATCGTTGACAGCACCGGGTTAGGAGCTGTCTGGCCTAAACCGCAGAGCGATGTGATTTTGACCGTGTGGGCGAGCTGTTCAAGCTGCTCAATATCCCCTTCCCGCCCTTCACCGGCGCAAATCCGGGTGAGTATGTCGAGCATATGCTTGGTCCCTACGCGACAGGGCACGCATTTCCCGCAGGATTCCTTCTGCACGAACTCTAAAAAAAAGCGCGCAATATCCACTATGCATGTATTTTCGTCCATAACGATGAGGCCGCCCGAACCCATGATTGCGCCGATCTCTTTGACCGATTCATAGTCGATCGGCAGATCGAGGAACTGTGCAGGCACACACCCGCCCGATGGGCCGCCCATCTGCGCCGCCTTAAAGCGCCGTTTTTTAGGTATCCCCCCTCCTATATCAAACACAATCTGGCGCAGTGTAGAGCCCATGGGTACCTCGACCAGACCTGTGTTGTTCACCTTCCCGGCCAGGGCGAATATCTTGGTTCCCCTGGTGCTTGCAGTACCTATTGACCTGTACCAGTCTTTACCTCTTTGAATGATAAGCGGAACATTGGCAAGTGTCTCAACATTGTTGATATTGGTCGGCTTCCCCCGGTATCCCTTCTGCGCCGGGAAGGGCGGGCGCGGGCGAGGCATTCCCCGCTCTCCTTCAAGCGAGGCGATCAATGCGGTTTCCTCGCCGCATACGAATGCACCTGCTCCCTCACGGATCTCTACATTAAAGTTAAGCCCTTTACCCAGGATATTTTCACCGAGCAGCCCGGCATCGCGCGCCTGTTTGAGCGTGGTCTCAGCATTGCGTACTGCCAGGGGGTATTCAGCGCGTACATAGATGATTCCTTTTGAGGCGCCGATTGCATAGGCGGCTATGATCATTCCCTCGATCACAGCGTGCGGCGTGCCTTCCAGAACGCTGCGGTCCATAAATGCCCCGGGGTCGCCTTCGTCTGCATTGCAAATCAAATACTTCTCCTCTCCCGGAGAATCCCTGCAAAAAGACCATTTTACACCGGCCGGAAAACCTGCACCGCCGCGCCCGCGCAGCCCCGCATCCCGCACCTCATCTATTACCTGCTCCGGGGTCATCTCAGAAAGAGCTCTGGCTGCAGCCATATAGCCGTCATGGGCTATGTAGTCATCGAGATTTACCGGATCGATAATACCGTTTAGATGAAATACCAGGCGTGTCTGCTTGGCATAGAACGGCACATCGTGGTCATAGACGATCTTCTTATCTGTGGCGGGGTCCACATAGAGCAGGTCTTGGATAACCTCGCCGTTTAAAACAGTTTTTTCGATTATGCCGGGCACGTCCTCAACCTGGACGCTCGGGTAAAAGACTTTGCTCGGCAGGATCACCACTACAGGGCCCTTTTCACAGAAACCGTGGCAGCCGGTTACCTTAACTGTAATTTCATCAGCAAGACCACGCTTCTTAAGCTCAGACTCGAAAGCCTTCTGAACATCCGTAGAACCGAAAGCCGTGCAGCCCGTGCCGCCGCAGATAGTTATTATCTTCTTATCCGGATCCAGGGCCGATTTTAGCTCATCATGGCGCTCAAGCAGGGCCTGAACCGAAGCGAATCCCGGCATTATGCCTCCTCCTCTACGAGCTGCTTTAAAATCTGCTCTGCACGACGCGGAGTCATTTTACCGTAATAAGTGCCGTCAACTACCATTACGGGGGATAGTGCGCAGGCGCCGAGGCAGGCTACCGTCTCAAGTGAGAACAACATATCCCCCGTAGTTTCCCCGTCGTCAATACCAAGGGTACTCTTTACAGCATTTATTACCCTTCTGCCGCCCCGCACGTAACACGCCGTGCCGCGACAACAGCGAACCGTGTGTTTCCCGTGGGGCTCTAAGTAGAACTGTGCGTAGAAGGTAATGACGCCGTACATGCGGCTCGTCGAAATACCTGTACGCTCGCTTACCCATGAGAGCACGGGTATGGGGAGATAGCCATAAACCTTCTGCACTTCCTGCAGAATGGGGATGAGATCGTCCCCCCTGATCCGCTCATTCTCTGCGCGGCGGGACTGCTCAATCTTTTCAATAATGCTTACAGCGGGCTTAAGATCAAGCTCGTTTTCCTGCACATCAGGCATATCGGATTAAGGCTCCTTTAATCAGTTGATTTTTAAGCTTACAATGCTTTAAGTACCTGTTCCTCAGCAAACTTGTATAACAAATTAATTCCGCAGTGTAGCAAACCTGATCTGAATTGTCAAATTCACATTGATAGGCGATAGTTGAGAGGCGGATACGATTTCAAAATGTCTAGATAGTCAGCCGGCGGCCCTGTAATAATTACCCTGCTATGGGGATGCTGATAGTAAATTCACTGCCTTTATCCTGTGCGGTTTCCACGTTAACTTTTCCCTGGTGCATTTCTACAAGTCGTTTCACAATACTTAAGCCCAGGCCTGTTCCCGGCACATTAGCTATGTATTCGTTCTTAGCTCTGAAAAACTCATCGAATGCTCTATCTTTTTCATTTGGAGTCATTCCGATCCCATCATCTTTCACTTTTATTCTTGCATAGATCCCATTCTGCTCCACATTTACACTGACATGTCCTCGCTCTTTAGTATACTTAAGCGCATTCTCAATTAAATTTTTAAAAACAATAAACATGGAGTCTCTATCGGCAAGCACCTGCTCCAGACCGGCAGCTTCTTCACAATTTAACGAGAGCTCTATTTCCTTTTCTTTCGCCTTATCCCTGTAGGCTTCTACTGCCTCTGAAACAACCTTCCTGATATCGATTTGAGATCTCTTGATTATGAAGTTCCCTGTCTCCATAGCTGTAAGGCTCATCAGTTCCGAGACCATTATACGCAGTGTACTGATTCGCAGTAGTGACCTCTCCATCATTTTTCGTTCTTCTTCAGGCTTTTCTCTGACCATGCCGCTTAGAATTAAATTTAAATACCCTTCTGTAGCTGCAAGACCCGAATTCCGAGCAAAATGTGTACACTACACGAACTATACAGCAAGCCATTGACTTGAAACCAACAGCCGCTTGCGTCCGCTAAAGACGACATCATCTTCACGTTAGCTGGTGCTCCATGGACCAGTAGTCAGCCTCAA
>JAUWZD010000029.1 GCA_030615505.1 Spirochaetales bacterium
AATTTTTACCAATTTCAACTTTTTTTAGAAATCATTTATATCTTAGACATTTTTCAATTACTTTCTTCATGAAAAAGATGACAGGATAAATATTTTTTTATAAAATGGAGCAAATTTTGAGTTTATGCGTAGGCTCTATAGGCAATGATCTTGTTACAAGCAAGAGAAAAAATATCTTTTTACTGCCCGAAAAGAGAAATATTGGAGTCGTTTTTCAGGATTATGCTGTCTGGCCCCATATGACTGTATACGAAAATGTTTACTATCCTTTAAAGAAGAGAAAAGTACCTAAAGATGAAGCACATAAACAGGCTGTCAGTGCTATTGAACAAGTGGAAATGAGCATGTTTTTAAAGAGGCTTCCATATCAATTATCAGGAGGGCAGCAGCAAAGGGTTGCCCTTGCCAGGGCTTTATTATCATCTAAACAGTTAATTATGCTGGATGAGCCATTATGTAATCTTGATGCAAATCTCAGGGAAGAGATGCGCTTTGAGATAAAGGAGCTGCAGAGAAAAACAGGCATTACTATTATCTATGTTACCCATGATCAGGAGGTAGCACTCGCGATTTCGGACCGAATGGCTGTATTGGATGGATCGGGAAGAATACGGCAGATAGGATCACCTGAAAATATGTATAAAGATCCGATAGACAGTTTTGTATTTAAATTTTTAGGATTATCTAACTTTATTTCTCTGGAAGTAAGAGGAAACAAACTATTCGTTGTTGGATCAGGGTCCAATTTTCCCTATCCGGTTCCCCGCAATATTAAGGCAAATAATCTTTTTGCCGCCTGCAGGCCAAGAGATGTGGAATTAACCAGGAATGGGGAGCTAAAAGGAAAGATACTACGGGCAATATTTTTGGGAAATATTTATGAATACCGTGTATTGCTCGGAAACAATGAAATAAGAGTTCAACAGGATTCTTATAAAGCTTTTCAGAACGGTTTATTAAAACAAGGTGATATCTGCGGAATAGAGTTTAAAAATATAAGATATTATGAGGAAGCCTAAGGAGGTTTAATGTGTTCAACCTTGTTAAAATCATAAAAGGGTCAAAAGAGCTGAAAATAATGGGTAATGGAAAAATCGATACTGGTATAATGTTGTTTGCCTTATCATTGTTAATATTGTTAATTACTGTTGCTATGCCCTTGTTAATGATTGTATATAATACTTTTTTTTATAAATTCAGCTTTGATTGGAGCCTCTTCATAAAAATGGTTTTTAATCCGGATAATTTAAAGGCTATACTGAATACTATAAAAATAGCTGGTATTGTGACTGTTATTGGCACAATAATCGGTATTTTCTTTTCATGGCTGATAGGAAGGAGTGATATACCTTTTAAAGAGTCTATGAAAAGCTTATTTGTAATTCCTTATATGTTTCCCCCCTTTATAGGCGCTATGGCATGGGAGCTTCTGCTGGCGCCGCGGGCCGGATATCTAAACAAATTTTTTATGGGCATAACCGGTGGAACCGCGCCGCTGTTTAATATAAATAGTATTGCCGGCATAGCCTTTGTGGAAATTTGTTATTATTTCCCATTTGTTTTTTTACAGGTTTCGAGCGCTTTAGAGAGAATGGATCCTACATTAGAAGAATCGGCAAGAATCGCTGGAGCCAGTCAGTTTTATGTTATACGAAAAATTACTTTACCTCTTACAATACCCGCCATTGGAGCAGGAGCCTTGTTAATACTGATTTCTTCTTTATCTCATTTTGGCGTACCTGCAATATTGGGTTGGTCAGTAAATATCTTCACTCTTCCTACTAGAATCTACGAAGTAATTTATAAATCAGCGGGAAGCTTTGAAGGAATTAGGCAGGGATCGGCTCTTTCAGTGCTTTTGGTAGGTGTTGTAGTAATTGCTATTCTTATACAGAAACGTGTCTTACGTTCAGGGCATTTTGAAATTATACATGGTAAGAGTATGAGACCAATACTGATAAAACTAAGGAAATTTAAATATCCATTTTTAACTGTATGTTTTTTATTTTTAGCTTTTACTGTTCTTTTACCACTATTTATAATTTTTGCTGTGGGTTCTCTTAAAGCGTATGGTCTTCCACTGCTTTTTAAGAATATGACTCTGGGTAATTTTATATATGTATTGTTTCATTGCAAACTGGCTCAGGACGCAATGAAAAATAGTATGTTTTTATCTATATCGGCCGCCATTATTACAATGTTCGTAGGAACTATGGTCGCGTATGTAGTAATAAAGGTTAAAGCTAAAGGGAAATTGATTTTAGAAGCTCTTGCTACATTGCCTTATTCCATACCGGGTATTGTACTAGCCATAGGTGTTATACTTGTATGGAGCGGGAAGTTAGTGCTTAATCTTTACAATACACTATGGATTATCTTAATTGCTTATATCGCAAGATACATGACCTTTTCTATGAAATCTGCTTCAGCATCATTAGAACAGGTACATGATTCGTTAGAAGAGGCGTCGCGAGCTAGCGGTGCGACTCACTGGGGATCATTAGCTGATATCACCATACCTTTAATAAGACCGGGAATGATAGCAGGGTTTATACTTATTTTCCTGCCTGCAATGAGAGAGTTAACAACATCATTATTATTGTATGGGCCTTTCACAAGGACCATGGGAGTGGCGATTTATTCTATACATGAGGATGGAAATACCGTTGAATCATCAGCACTTGCCTGTGTAGCTATAATTATAATAACAATCGGCCTTATAGTCCTAAGAATCATAACACGAGAAAGGAAAGGGAAATAAGTCATGACTAGCGTTATGTTGAAAGATGTTACTAAGACCTTTGTTACAAAGACTTTTGGTGATGTAGTTGCTGTAGATAATGTGAGCCTGAACATTAATGAAGGTGAATGTTTTTCATTTCTCGGTCCTTCCGGATGCGGTAAAACCACAACCCTGCGCTTGATCGCCGGTTTTGAGGATCTGACGGAGGGGGAGATCTGGTTGGGCAGTGAGCCGGTTTCAATTAAAAAGAAAAAATATTATCTTCCTCCGGAAAAAAGGAATCTAGGTATGGTATTCCAGGCTTTTGCAGTATGGCCCCATATAAATGTTTTTGAGAATGTAGCATTTCCCCTTCGCATCCTTAAAATGAATAAGACTGATATTGCAAAAAAAGTCCGAGAGGCTTTAAAGCAGACCAAACTATCCGGATTGGAGAGGAAATTCCCGAATGAGTTATCAGGGGGACAGCAGCAGCGCATCGCTCTAGCAAGATCAATTGTTACACAGCCAAAGGTTCTGCTGTTGGATGAGCCATTATCCAATTTAGATCCGAAACTACGGGAATCAATGCGTTTTGAAATAAAAGATTTACAAAAAAAATATAATTTTACTATTGTTTATGTTACTCACGACCAGACTGAAGCCATGGCTCTGTCCGATAGGATGCTTGTTATGGATATGGGGTTTGTCCAGCAGATAGATACAACAACAAATATTTATCATAAGCCGGCCAATAAATTTGTTTTTAGTTTTATAGGTCTTTCTAATTTCATAAGTGTAGAGATATCAGATGGAAAGGTTTATCCGGTTAATTGCAAGGGAGAAAATATAGAATGTGAAATACTTAAAAGTTTTAAAGATAAGTCTGCTGTTCTTGCCTCCAGGCCGAATGAAATCGACCTTGTATCAAAGGGGGGATTTAGAACCAATATCAAAAGCAGGGTTTTTCTGGGTGATTACGTTGATTATCGTGTGGATATCGGCGGCCAGGAAATCAGGATTCAAACCGACACTGATAGAGATTTTAAGGTTGGTGATATATGCGGGGTTAAATTCAACAGGCTTTTGTGGTATCCCGTTGAAGAAGAGATAACCGAAGAAGAAAGGGAGAAGAGGAAAATTATCTAATAGAGTGAAAGAACATGAAAATAATTGGAACAATATTTTTTATAATGTTATTTTTTTCTAATCCAATTTGTGCTCAAAGTAATGAGCCTATCCTCAAATTCGGACATATTACAGGAGAGAACCCCACAATCATTTTTAAAAAGTATAAATCTATTGTGAATATTATTTCAAAAGAGATTGGAATTGAAGTTACTTTAGTACAAACTACATCTTATTCGAAGATGCAAGAGGCCTTTCTTAATAAAGAGATTGATATGGGCATATTAAATGCATTTTCTTATATTAATGTTGCTTATAAGGCCGAATTAACACCTCTTGTCAGGAGGGTTATGTATAATAATAATAGGGGAACTTATCAGAGCTATATTATTGTTCATAGGGATGGAAATATCAAAGAATATAGAGATATTAAAGGTAAAATATTTGCTTTCCAGGATCCTTATTCTACAAGCAGCTATCTATTACCCAGGATTATGTTGATGAATAACGGCATTGATCCTGATAGAGATCTAAAAAAGACATTATTTATAAGTACACACGATTCTATTATCTATGCTGTTTTGAATTGGACAGCCGATGCAGGTGCTGTAGCTTCCTACATTTTTGAGCAAGCAGATACAAAATTAAAAGAGAAGATTAGGGTTTTATATAAATCAGATCCGGTGCCGTTAGGCCCAATGGTAATTAGAAAAGATCTGGGAGAAGAATTAGCAGATAAAATAAAAAAGATAATGCTCGATTTGGATCAAAGTAAAGAAGGAAAGATTGCTTTACAGTACGCTAAATTAAGCAGGTTTGAAGATGCCAAAGACAGTGATTATGATATATTAAGGGAAATGGCCGATTTATTAATAAAGAAATGAAAATACGAATGAATCTTTCATCAAAGTTCATATTTTCAATAACCGTCCTGATAATAATCATTATTTGCCTTGTTATTTTTACAACCTTAAAGAAAGAGAGGTCAATGATTCTTGGTCAAATGCAGAGAAAGGGTTTTGTTCTAACAGAAGTTTTGGCAATGGCCAGTGTTAACTCATTTTTAAATTATGATTACTCAACTTTGAAGCGTTATATGGACACTGTTGTAAAAGATGAAGATGTCATATCCGTTATGATTCTTGATAAAGACGGTAGAGTTAAAATGCACAGCGATATCGATCTAATTGGCACAACAGTTGATGATAGTATTACAATCAAAGCTCTAAGAGCTGATGAGCCTGTTTTTCAAACAGACAGAATTAACAAAATAAAGGATATTTATTATTTTTCAGTCCCTATAATAGCAGAGGATCAAAAACTTGGCCTTATTCGAATAGCAATGTCAAATGAAAATGTTACTCTCAAAATTAAAGAATCTGGAAACAGATTACTAATAATCGGACTGATTGCAATAGTTATAGGCGTTTTAGGCGCGGTATTTATGGCAGGCATGATCTCAAAACCCTTAAGAAGGTTGGCACAAGGAGCGGAAGCAGTTTCAAAGGGCGATTTGAATTGGAAGGTAAATATAAAATCTAAAGATGAAATAGGCATTCTTGCAGACGCATTTAGTTATATGACTAAAGCCCTGCGCAAATATATTGAATCATTAGTAAAAACAGAGAAACTTGCTGTTTTAGGGGAATTAGCATCCGGTATTATGCATGAGGTGCGAAATCCTTTAGAGCCTATTAAAGGATCAGCAGAGTATCTTCAAAAGAAGTATAAAACAGATAAGGTTGTAGAAAAATATACCCGTATTATTAAAGATGAAATCAATGAAGTTTCCCGGTTTCTTGATGAGTTTTTAGAATTTGCCAAACCGCCTGATCCAAATTTTATTTCTTTAGACATAAAGTCTGTTATCAATGAGACTTTGGCTTTAACGGATTATTATATTCGTGGACATAAAATGGAGATTATTAAGAATATTGAAGACGATTTACCTCCTATTATGGCTGATTCTGCGCAGCTCAAACAGATGTTTATGAACCTGATTTTAAATTCGGTTCAGGCACAAAGAGAAAAAGAGAGATTACTTAAAATCAGCTCTTATCTTAAAAACAAAGAAGGATATATAGTTGTTGAGTTTTTTGACTACGGTCATGGAATTCAAGAAGAGAAAATAGAGAGGATCTTTGATCCGTTTTTTACAACAAAAGAAAACAGTACCGGCCTGGGATTGGCTATTTGCCATGGAATAGTAGAAAGACACAACGGAAAGATAGAGGCGGAGAGTGAACCGGGCAAATGGACACTTATTAAGATTAGTCTTCCGGTATATGATGAAAAAAATGAATAGAGAAGTTGTTTTAGTTATTGATGATAAACCTAATATTAGAGAAGTTCTATCCGGCATCTTAAGCGAGGAGGGGTATAAAGTTAAAACATGTGGAAATGCCGAAGAAGCCTTAGAAAATATAGGTGAAATCCTTCCCGATATAGTTGTTACCGATCTAAAAATGCCTAAATTAGATGGACTTGAATTAATGAAGGGGATCAGGGATATCGATTGTAATATCCCTGTAATTTTGATTACTGCTTATGGAACAGTTTCATCTGCTGTCCAGGCAATAAAAGAGGGGGCCTACGATTATCTAACCAAGCCGATAGATTATGACAGGCTTAAGATTTTAATAAAAAGGGCGCTGAATGAGAGAAGGATAAGCGAAGAAAATATATATTTAAAACAGGAATTAGAAGAAAAATACAGTCTTGACAATAATGTAATAGGAAAAAGCAACGTAATGCGAAAGGTATTCAATTTAGTTAATACAGTTGCTTCTTCTAGTTCAAACATATTAATTCTGGGCGAAAGCGGCACCGGAAAAGAATTGATTGCCAGGGCAATATATTACGGCAGCTTGCGAAAAGATAAGCAATTAGTGGTTGTAGATTGTTCAGCATTACCGGAAGGGCTTTTAGAAAGTGAGCTTTTTGGCCATGAGAAGGGGGCCTTTACAGGAGCAGTTGATAAAAAAAGGGGGAGAATTGAATTAGCCAATCGAGGCACGCTGTTTTTAGATGAAATAGGAGAAATGACTCCTAAAATACAGGCCAAGCTGTTAAGAGTTTTACAGGAGAAGCTATTTGTTCGAGTGGGAGGACTTAAACCGATTGAAGTAGACTTCAGGCTGATAGCCTCCACAAATCTAGATCTGAAAAAGGAGATTAAAGAAGGAAGTTTTAGATCCGATCTTTACTACCGTCTTAATGTAATTACGATAAAAATACCTCCATTACGAGAAAGAAAGGAAGACATTCCATTATTAATAGATTTCTTTTTGAGGAAATTCTGCACTCAAGAGGGAAATAGTGTAAAACCTGTAACACCAGAGGTAATGGACTGTTTAATTAATTATGACTGGCCGGGTAATGTGCGGGAACTGGAGAATTGTATTGAAAGATTAGTTGTTGTGTGTAAATCGGATCTAATAAAATTAGAATATCTTACTGAAGAGTTCATAGTAAAAGATTATGGAAAGAAGCCTTTTATAGTTTTAAATGAAAATTATAGTCTCTCAGAAATAGAAAAGCAAGTAGTTATAAAAACTCTTGAAAAAGCGAATTGGAATAAATCACTTGCAGCAAAACTTTTGAATATTGACAGAAAAGCCCTCTATAATAGAATAAAAAAGTATAATATTACTCAGACACCGTAAGTGTAGAATTGAGCATGTCTATTTAGAAAAAACTACATAAATTTTTTCCAGGTATTAATATATTCTTCATCAATATCGTCTGAATTCTCTTCTCTAATGGTCTGGATATCTATTTTGTCCTGATCCCTGCTTGAGAGCATTTTCATTAATATCAAATCTTCAGCTTTGACAACGGGAATTGCTGTTTTATCCACAGTGACTATGATACTGTTTTTAATAGCATTCCGGTATATTATATTCTCTGCGAATAAGATATCTACAATAATAACCCCTTCTTTGATGTGAGGATCTTTTAAAAGAGTGCGAAAGATTTTCGTTTTTCCGATTACCATTACATCATCATGTTGATGAATCACCTTGAAGTTCTTATTTAGAATCTCAGCAATCCTTTTTCTTTGATCTGCCCCAAGAAGAACTAATAGATCTATATCCTCAGTAGCCCTCGGCCGGGCGATTATACCCAGGGCAAGTCCACCGACAAGGCAGAATTTTAAATCAGCTTTAGAAAATACTAAAGAGAGTTTTATTAATGTCTCAAGAAGGCTTTTGCCGACTTCCACTGTTTTTCCTTGCGTTTTACTAAAGCCTCAAAGATTCTTTTTATAATCTTTTCTTCGCTTTCGTCAGTGAATCGGGATTTCAAGTACGCCTTTTTTAAAGTAAAGCTTAAATCTGTAAGTTCAAGTGTTTTTAAAAGATTCTCAACATAAGGCTTCATTATTCTGTACGGGCTGTATCCGAAACCAGGCACCTAAAAAAGCTCAAACTGAGCCGTATTTTTTGCCTGCTCCAGCTTGATGAGTTTTTTTTGAACACGGATCACATCCTTCATTCTTCCAAGATCCTCCCATATCTCTATGGCTTTCTGAAAATCACCCATTCGTTCATAGACCCTGGCCACATTCGCCGCATCTCCTATTTCCCGGTAGCATCTTATGGCATCCTCATACTTTCCCCCTTCTTTGTAGGATTTTCCTGCGGATTTAAGGATTCCGGACCTCTCATACACTAAGCCGGCTCCGGCATAATCATCGTTTATCCTGCATATCGCAGCAGCCATCTCTATATTCTTTTTAGTGGGACGCTCTTTGGCCAGTAGATACTCCACAGCTTTCTTATAATGAGAGCGGCTTTCAGAAAACAACTCAAAGTTTTGATCTGTAAGTTTAAGCAGACTCAAAATCTCTTCATATTTTTCTTTATCGAACAGGTAGTAATAGCAGGCCAGTAGATTGTTGTCTCCTTCTACCTCTCCTGTTTGTTTAACCCTTTCAAAAAATTTACGGGATTTTTCAGCCAGCCTGTCAAGGCGGAACCTTAGCGCTTCTGAAATTCTGAAGATTGTATTATAGCTTTTTGCCTGTATAATTAAATCTAATAGTGGATCGGGTATCCTTTCCTCAAAGGCATAAAAGAAGCGAATAGAAGAGAGGAATCGTTCTACTATAGGTATTGTTTCTTCTCTGTGCTTCTTAAGCCTGATCAGGCACAGGCGGATAATAATATCCGCTTCCACCGGATCATCCATATACCATTCTGTATATTCATTGTTTGCCTCTGTAAAGTACTTTAAAAGCCTTAAAGAAATATTTAAGTCATTGCCCCTTTCGTCAATATACTTTCCGGCAAACTCTTCCATAGAGTTATCCAGTAGATATTCTAAGGCAGCATCATCCCGTTTAAGCTTCAGGAATATTTCATAAATTCCCTCTTCATAATTAATCGTCTTATACCTGGCTAAGGCGCTGTCAAGGGATTCCTCTTTTACCATTTTTTCTGCCTCATTGAATAATCTGTTTGCCAGGTTCCTGTCGTATCTTCTTCCGGTTCCCACATATTCCGTCAGTTCCATGGTAATCATATTCCATTTATCAGGAAGTTCAGTCTTTTCTATTTCCAAAGCGGCTTCATAATGCTTTCCCATGTTGGAATAACACTCAGCAACTTTAGCGGCTTTTCCGGTTTTCCGGAACTCTGTAAGAGCCCGGTCATATAGCCTCAGCTTAAAGAAAATGGGAGCGGCTTTTTCGAATAAGGACATGGCAGAATAGCGAACTCCTGCTTTTAAAACGGATCGCCCCCTTTCGTACTTCTGCGCTTCTGTATTGAGCAGTTCCCTGTTAGCTTTAGACAGCTCAGCGAAGCGCCTATAGTTTTCGATTGCTTTATGAATATTCTTTTCCCTCTCCCAGAACATGCCGGCTGAATAGAAATCACCAAGCTGAGTATAGCATTTAAGCAGCTTCTTATTATCTTTTAGCTTTTTATAGATCGGTACTGCTCTCTTATAGTCTTTAGCGAGGAAGAAAAGATCCGCTGCCCTTTCAGGCATCTTCAATTTTTTATAACATACTGCTGCATAGCCGTAGTTGCGGGCCAGCTCAAAATGTTTCGATGCCTTTTTATACTGCTTTAAGGAATAGTAGTGATTCGCTATTTTGGGATGGTTTTCAGCCTTTATCCAATTCTCTAAAGCTTTCTCGAAATTATTGAGCTTCTCCCATTCTTCTGCAGCCCTGTTGTAATTCTCTTCTCTCTCATAGAGTTTTATCCGGCAGATCCTCAAGCGTTCCTTATTATTCAGCCTGTTCCACAACCTGAGGGCCTGGTTATAATTACGGGCTTTCTCAAAGTTCTCTGCAGCCCTGGTAAGGCTTCCATGCTTTTCAAATAGAACGGCTGCCTTTTCAAACTGTTTCTTCGCAGCTAAGATAAAGGCTTCCGCTTTTTCCATCTTGCTCGTATTTCCCGCATTACGGTAGCATTCTACGGCCGCAGGATAGTACTCTCTTTCAAAGAAATAATCCCCCTGCTTTTCCCATTCCCCGGGAGAAGATGTTCGCTGCCACATATCCGAAAGAACTTCCTCGTCTTCTGTTCTGAAGAGGCAGTCATAAAGCACATCCAGGCCCCAGATATCGGAAGAGGTTTCACCGTCGTAAATCAATAAGGTATTCCTGGCCCTGGTTATAGCCACATACAACAGGCTAAGTTCATGCTTTATGTGAGGATAATGACTCCGGTCAAAGGCATTTCCGTTCTTTATCCTCCGCCAGATATCAGCAGACTTTTTCCCCTGGCAGAATTTCCACAGCAGCACGGTCTCGAATTCCAAACCCTTTGCCTGGTAAATCGTGAATATTAACTCTGTGTGCAGTGTTTTTTTAAGCCGATTCTGTTCTCTTTCACTCCTCACCAGTATGATTCTGCCCGCGCCGGCAAGCCTGATCCGCTTAAGTATGTCTTTTTCTGAAATACTATGGATGAGGAAAGGTGGTTTGCCGTTAAACTTCCAGTCCTCCCGGAGTTCAGAACCGGAAAGCCCGACAAGCTGCTGTTTAAGATCTAAAAGGGCATTGGACATTTTAACTATACTGCCCACACATCGGAAGTTTAGCCTGAGATTGAAAACCTCTGGAACAGAAGCGCCCCTCTCGTAGAATTTTGCCTTCACCTCCTCCCAGCGGAAACCGCTCGGATTAATGATCTGCTTGGTGTCTCCGGCAAAGAGGATATTATGGAAGGGATCGGCCAATCTCAGGATGAGTGAGAGCTGAATATCTGAAAAGTCCTGAACTTCATCACACACAACCAGATCATAACTATACTTTTCATTTGAGGATTCAAGCGCGCCAAGGGCTTTCCGGCAGAGATCAATTTCATCCTCAAGACCCACACCTTCGAGCTTCTCCTGATAGTACTCAGCAATGGAATAGATATCCTCCCTGCTGTAGATAAAGTTGGGTGCCCTCTTTTTTCCCAAAGAATTGTACTCGTTAAAGGTGAGCAGGGGTGTGGAAAATCGGCCTGCTCTCTTTTCTATTATCTTTAAGATCTCATGAAGCATAAAAGCAGTTTCTTCCCGGCTCCTGCCGGCAGGGGCAGGGTCTGCTTCCATTCTTATATTTATGCTCAACAGGAAATCCTCGTATGAGGTAAAGTGGGTTTTTCTTTCTACGATCCTTTCTATCTTCTGAATGAATTCAAATCTCCTTAGACCCAGAAGATAATCCTTAAGCTTAAGCAGGTCTGTCTGTTTTAGCTCAAACTTTAGGTAATGGGTTATAAACTTTTTATAGAGTCTTAAGCTGATGGCAGGTTTTGCTCCCTTAATAATTGAGCGAATCTCTTCCCATACAAGCTCCGCATCGTATTTCTTATACAGCTTATGGTTGCGGAAAATATCCTCAAACTCTCCAAGTCCTGTACTGGTTCTTGAGAATTGCCCGGAAGACTTAAAGATATTCTGTAAGAGCTCATGAAATGTGAAAAAATCCGGTCTTAATTCCGAATCTTCCCCGGTTGAAACTTTCTCTTGGGAGGAAGACTCCTTTTCCGCTGATTCAGATATTCCTGCAATAGAGTTGCCTGTAAAAGAATATTCTAAGTCCGTGTTCTTAACCAGGCCGCTGTATATTCTTTCGGAAAATTTCTTTAAGAAGGGACTGTAGGTTAAAAAGAGCCGGCGCTTTTTTATAAAATCTTTATTAAGTAGATAGTAAACCGAGATCGTAGTCTTACCGCTTCCCGCAGTACCGGAAATAAGGATAGGAGGTTTGTTTTCTAAAATTGTTCTCTGCTCGGAAGTAAGAAACAGAAATATTTCAAAATTCTCAGGATCACCCTTGAGGAGTAATCTATTCCATTCTTCATCACTCAAAACAAGCCATTTTTGCGGCCCGCAGTCATCGCCCGCTCTCTCCTCAATACTTTCCTGGCTGAAGTAATTCTCTTTTAGATCATCGATATAGAGATCAGGATGATCCTCCTGAATTTCCGGCTTAAAGCTTAAAAACGGTGCATTATCCGGCAGTATATTCCTTGCTTTATCACTTATATTGTCATGGTCTACAATTCCCCAAACATAGATAGCCGTTTTTTTATTATATTTCCCTAAAGTAAAGAGAATCCTGTGGCTGCGTGTAAGCCGTGCCTCAAAAATGACTTTTTTAGATAATCCTTTAAGCTTTTTTATTCTGACACCGGCATCCCAAATACCATTGGATAGGAAATCAAATTTCTCTCGCAGGCGCTTCTTTTCCTGATTTTGTAGAGAAAGTATATGGCTTTTCAGGGTATCATTCAAAAGGAGCAGGTAGTTATTATCCGTCATAGGCGGAGTATATCAGATAATATGAATGATTTAAAGAGAATGCCGGAATTGAATCAGAGGGGCGTTTTTCATAAGCGAATATTCCCTAGCACTAAAGTAACATATTTGTTATTATTTTATATAAGTTGGAGCATTGAATATTACAGTTCAGATATTGAGCGATTGATTCTTGAACTTCCCAAGGGGCTGTTAGCAGGCTATCTCCGTTTAAACGATCTTATGATTGAATTTGGTGCAAATTTAAGTATGCCGCACACTGTGAGAACTCCTGTTACGTATGAATGTAAAATGTCTTGCTACTGTCAGGTCTGGATAATTTCGGCAAATAAGATTATACTACAAATCGAAAAGAAAATTGACGAGTATTCATTCCCAGATCATGGGTATCAATATGGATATTATAGAAATAAAGGATAAAGTTGAACGGAATGAGTATGAAATCAGTTTTCATGCTGAGAAAGAAAGATATGCTGAGAATATAACAATTTTTGATCTAGAAATGGCAATAAGTAATGGTGAAATAATAGAAGACTATCCAACTGATCCAAGAGGATCAAGTTGTCTCATCTTCGGTAATGCTAAGGAAAAGCCATTACATATTGTATGTGGTTATACTGAGCAGAAATGGATTCGAATTATAACTGTTTATATCCCAAAACCTCCAAAGTGGGTTAACGAAAGAACAAGAGACAAAGGAGGATAAGAATAATGCATGAGTATGGGGACTGCTCCTTTTGTGGGGGAAATGTACTAAATAGGAAGGTTGAACTGGACTACCGTTTCAAAGGTAAGCTATATATTTTTCAAAATGTTCCGGCGGGTGTTTGTCACCAATGCGGAGAAAAATATCTTACTGCGAAAGTAGCTAAAGAAATTGAGCATAAAATTCTAACGAAAGAGAAGTGGGACAAAGTTATTTCTGTACCGGTAGAGGTTTTTCCATAGAAAAAGATGATCTTTGTACCGGGTCCCAGGCAGGTTAGTAAATTCTCAACGCAGATTACATCCGCTAAAGAGTATGCCGGCGGTCGGCCGACTCTCGCCATCCCTGGCTTCGTCGGCACTTCCAACATCCTGTTGGTCGGAGTCGAAATGAATAAAATGCCGGCGGTCGGAGTCGAACCGACACGGGCTAAAAGCCCACCAGATTTTGAGTCTGGCACGTCTACCAGTTTCATCACGCCGGCTTCTGGAATTAAGAATAGTTGGCTTTTTAATGCTTGTCAAGAAACAGGGAGCTCTGCAATGAGCCGTGCTCCTGAATCCTCTTTTTAGCTAAACTATTAATCAGGGCCTATAACAGTGCCCTCAAAGCTGGAATCGGTCAAAATTCTATTAAGATTCTCAAGATCTCGTCCTGCAGCCACAATAACCTCTATATGGATTTTGGCTGCATACTCTGTGGCCACGGGATCGAAAGGGACATTTTTCCCGGGTATCCAGGCATCCCCTACCAGTTCACCGAATTTCTTCCAGGAGATTCGGTCTATGGGCTTCGCATCGGCATTTTTCTTAGGATCTGCGCTATAGACTTTCGGAATATTGGAGAGATTGATAAGGGTGTCTGCCTGAAACTTCTCTGCAAGTAATACTGCCACATAATCGGTGGAACGGCCGGGTTTCCAGCCCGCTGCAAGAAGAACGCGCCCGTGAAACAGCGAGATCGAGGAAGGATCTGTAATGACCTGTACCGGACAGTATTCCCAGAACAGGTGTTTTATCAGTTCGGCGTTCAGGCGCGTAGCGGCGATGCCGATCCAATCCTGGGCCTGGTCAAACTCAGAGCGCTCTTTCCGCTCGGACAGCTCTGCGGTTATTTCCCGAAAAGCACGCTGGTACGTCCTTGCCGGACTTCCTCCCCCACAAACTAAAATCAGCTTCCTGTCTGAATCATTTTTCAGATAGTCGGTAATAGTGGTGCGAAAAGCACGCAGGAAATCAATATCCAGTGTTTCCGGGGCAATAATTGAGCCGCCTACAGAAATTACTTTAATGTCCCTCATTCCACTCCCCTTTCAACCTATATTATGTCCTGAAACTAAGAATATCAATCCCACGTTAAAGGTTTAAATTAATCGAAGTGACCTTGAAAAATTAAATAATCTGATTAATATTTGCCTGATCGTTAATTAAGAAAGGCGTGTATATGAAGATACTGATCGCCGATAAGACGGCGGAAGAATGTTTTAAAAAATTAAAGGAATTTCAGGGAATTGAGGTTACAGTCCGAACCGGTATGACACTTAAGGAGTTGATTGGGGAAATTAAGGAGTATCAGGGATTGATTGTACGTTCTGCCACCAAAGTTACTGCTGAAGTCATAAAAGCCGGGAATAAGCTAAAGGTTATCGGCCGGGCAGGAGCGGGGGTGGACAATATAGATGTGAAGGCGGCATCCGAAAATGGAATTGTGGTTATGAACACCCCGGGAGGAAATGCCGGAGCAGTGGCAGAACTGGTTATCGGTTTAATGTTTGCCCTGGCCAGGAAGATCCCGCCGGCGAACAGTTCCATGAAGTCAGGGAAATGGGAGAAAAAATCTTTCACAGGCACCGAGCTTTCAGGGAAAACCCTGGGTATTATCGGAATCGGATTTGTGGGCGCTAAGGTGGCCCGGAAAGCCATGGCACTTGGCTTAAAGGTTTTAGCCTATGATCCGTTTGTGCCTTCAGAAAAGGCTTCAGAAATGGGAGTCGATATGACCGGCCTGAACGAGCTCCTGGAAAAATCCGATTTTATCAGTGTGCATGTTCCTAAAAACGAGGAGACCGGCGGGTTTATAAACTGTGAGTCCTTCAGTAAAATGAAAGACGGGGTCATATTCATTAACTGCTCCCGCGGAGGGATTGTAGTTGAAAAAGATCTCTTAAAGGCTTTAGAGCATGGTAAGGTAGCAGGCGCCGGTATTGATGTATATAATAAAGAGCCGCCGGCAGATCTGTCTTTAGTTACACACCCGCATGTTATTGCCACACCTCACATAGGGGCATCTACAAAAGAAGCTCAAATTATTGTTGCAGAGATGATTGCAGAACAGATAGGCAGATATTTAACTAAAGGAGAATTGATTAATACAGTTAATCCTTAACTGAAAGAAACGGTAGCCTTGGAGGCATTAATGGTTTATATTAGATTCAAGGATCGATAAAATGGATTTGCCGGGCGATATTACGGATATCCTTAGGAGTTGGGAATTCGAGACCGAGAACCAGGTTCGCATAATTAAAGCGCTTGACGGCCGCCGGGTGCTGCAGGTAAGACAGCCATTGGGTATTGAGCAGTACGAGCTGGATGGCCGGCCCGACGGTAAAAAAATCCTTAACAGAGAGACCGCGCTCCAGTTGTTCCAGGAGAAGCTTGAACATTATATAACCACTCATGCTAAGGACGAAGGCTTTGTGATCAATCATGAGGATTTTTTACTACTGCAAAATGAAGGTATTATCTTTTACTATCGCTATCTTGTACTGTTTCAAATTGGAGAGTTCGAACGAACTGTGCGGGATACACAGCATAATCTCCAAATTTGTGATCTGGTGGAGAAATTCGCCGAGAGCGAAGAAGATAAAAAAGAGCTTTTACAGTACAGACCATATATTTTGAGGATGTTCGCCGTTTCAAAAGCCATGGTTTCTCTTCATAAAAAACTAAAAGAGGTGGCCGGGGAAATTCTTGAATCGGCTATAGATGAGATAGAAAATATGCCTAATATAGATACTCCGGCCTTTCAGTTTGAACGGATCCGCTCTCTCAATTATCTGAAGTCCACCTTAAAGCATATCATACAGCAGAAGGTTTCTCCGCTTGACCACTTAAAGATGGAATTGGATGCTGCGGTTGAGGAAGAAGACTATGAAAAAGCTGCAGAGCTCAGGGACAGGATCAAGAATATCAGTAAAGAGCATGAGGTATAAAGGCTCTTTTGGAAACGGCAGTCATCCGGCTTAGCATCAGTGCAGAACCATAAATCCTTTTAGTTGGCGAGGAAATGTTATCTTTCTTAAAAAAAGGGAGACCCGATCCTTACGGTGTGATCCATGAGCAGTGGAAATCCTCTTTTAAATGGCATCAGAAAAAAAGACTCATTGAAGAAGAAACCCCAGGCTATTCATCCGGCATAAGGCATTCTGTATTCACTTTAGAGCTTAAAAAGCAGAACTGTTTAGCCTGGGTTACCAGCCGACTCTATAAGTACAGGGATTTTATATTAGAAGGACGCATAAGTATTGATAAGGAGAATGGTTACTCAGCCGCAGGTTTTATTTTCCGCAGCATAAATGATGAGAACTTATATTATTTCCTGATTTCCAATAAGGGTTATTTTCGGTTTGATGTTATTTTCAATCGAAATCCCATTCACCTCATTGAATGGACGGAATGTCCCCTGCTTGGCAAGAAAGAAGTTGATCTAAGAGTCATTGCCCATGGATCGGTCTTTTCATTTTTTATTGATGATGAATGGATAGCTGAGATTCATGATGAAACAATACCTGAGGGTAGCTTTGGGTTCGCAGCTCAGAATTTCAGTGAAAAGGATCGGGCAAATGTGTATCTGCATCGTATACTCATCGAGTCCCGTCCGGCTGAAGTGGAAAAAGCCTATTACCGCTGGGTACATTACGTTCCGGTTAGACCTGAGTTCCGTGTCACTTTAGCCGGGACTTTCTTTTCCACAGGCCGCTATCTTGATGCAGTTATCATGCTGAAAAAGGCTCTAAAGGGAAGAGAGGGAAGACCGGATGAATACTTCCTGCTGGCTGAATCATACCTGAACCTGCGTATATACGATAAAGCTCTCCAAAGTATTGAGGAGTTCCTGAAACGTGAACCTGAGAGCTCTGAGGCTCTATTGGAAAAAGCAAACCTGCTCTACCTGATGAAGGAATTTATCAAAGCCAGGGATTATGTTCAGGAAATCGTTTCACAATTCTCTAAGAACTCATCACTCTGGAATCTTCTAGGAAACTCCGAATATGCCCTTGGAAACTGGGACAAAGCGTATCAGGCCTATCAGAAAGCCGCGGATTTGGACCCGGAGATTCCTCTATTCCGGATCAATCTGGCACGAGTATATGAGCGTCTTGACCAGCAGGAAAGCGCTTTTCTTACCTATTTGACAGCTTCACGCTTGCTCTTCAGGCAGGAAGCATATGAAGATCTGGCTGATGTTCTGCCCCGGGCCAGGAAAATTATGACCCGGTATCTGTCGGCCGGAGCTCCGGAAGGAAAAGATCAGGAGGTAAAAGGCCGGAAAACAAACAGCTTCCAGTCTGAGTATCGGGAACTACTCGCCTTAGAGGGTAAAATGTTCTTCCATGAAGGCAGGAGAGATGAACCTGAGAAGCTGTTTGCCCAATTAATTGAGAGCGGGTATCAGGACAGCGCAGTCTTTTTCCTTTACGGCCTCATACTTATTGAAAAAGGGGATCGTGAGCCGGCCGATGTATATCTGCAGAAAGCCGCAGAGATGGAATCCGGCTATTTTCTTTACTGGTTCAGGCTGGCAGAAAACCGCTTCTTGCTCGGAAGGGATCCCGCGGAGTGCTTAAGTAAGGCCTATGAGTTAAATCCCGGTGATCCATGGGTGAATAATCTGATGGGCCAGTGTGCCGGCAGAGAAGGGCGATTTAATGAGGCCGGCAGATTTTTTAAAAAAGCACTTAAACTGGCGCCGGAAGAGGCGGATATCTATTTGAATTTCTCTGATTCTCTCATGCGACAGGGTAAGCCGGATAAAGCCCTGGCCGTGATATCAGATGGAATATCATCTGCCGGTGAGAATCCCCGCTTATTTAATCAGAGAGGAAACCTGTACGCTAAGCTGAATAATTTTACAGCGGCCCTTACCGCTTATGAGAAAGCTCTGCAGCTTGAACCTGAAAATTCTCAATTCATGGAGAACTGCGCCGCCTGCTGTTTAGAGCTTGATATGATCATGAGAGCAGAGGAGCTTTTAAGCAAATTACTTACGGATTCTCCATCCCCTTCTGTTTACAATCTTACCGGCAACCTTGCTGTTGTCAAAAGGGAGTACAAACGCGCCGAACTTTCATTTAAAGAAGCCCTTAAGCTTGAAGAAAACAGCGAAGTACAGCTCAACCTGACAGCCCTCTATCTGGAGAGAGGGCGCTATCGTGAGGCGAAGAAACTGCTTGATCAAGTACTGGGTAATGAGCCGGAACTGAGAAAGGCTTTAGCATTACAGGATGAATTGCGGAATAAATATGAAAACAGGATCGCCTGTGCAGCATGTAATCGGGAATGGTGGGTGCCAGTGGAGATTCCTCCTCAAAAAAGACTGATCATACATGGGGAGCCTCCCTCTGCTGCTCCTGCCGGAAAGTGTGAAAACTGCGGTCAGGTATTTTGTATTCAATGCGCTGTGGATCATGTAAAAGACAAGCGCTTTATCTGCCCCGACTGCGGTAAAGCCCCCCTGAAGCTTGCCGACGATCATCTGAAGTACCTTATACTGCAGTATCTTGATAAAGAAGATCAGGGTTGAGCAGAATATAATAAGCCGTAAAATAGTCTGCATTACCATCCCACAGCCATACCAGCTTGACAAAGGATTCAGTTTTAGTAATATGTGTTTACACTATTGGAATTGAAGACTGATATTGAAAAAGAGTTTACAGATAGCATTAATGATTTTCCTTCTGCTCCCTCCGGCGGCCATTCAGTCTCAGGAGATAATGACCGCAGAGAACTATTTCGATGAAATATCTTCCCGGTACGGAAAGATCAGGGATTACGAAGCTTTTGTGACAATTACCCGGGGAGAGGCCGTGATGAGAGGCAAGCTCTCCTATAAGAGCCCCAATAAGCTGCGTATAGACTTCAGCGATCCTGAGGATCAGGTTTTAGTTACTGATGGCGAGCTGCTTGCCATCTACATTCCCAAGTATGAAGTCATCATGGAGCAGAAACTCAAGCGCAGGAGCCAGGCCGCACTGGCCAGTATGGTTTCCCAGCAGGGATTGAATATATTAAAAAAGAATTATGGGGTAGCCTATCTCATCGGCCCGAATTCAATACCCTTAGATGAAACCTCAGAAGAGAAGGTTATTAAGTTGAAACTGACAAGCCGTTCTACGGCCGAGGGCTTCAGGCAGATTGAGATAGCAGTAGGAATGAACGGTCTGATTCGCAGGATTACAGGAGTTACCATTGGGTATGAAGAATTAGTGTTTGATTTTAATGAAATTAAGGTAAACCAGAATATTCCGGATATGCGTTTTCAGTATGATTCACCGGCCTATGCTAATGTCTATCATAATTTTCTTTTCGAGGCGGAAGAGTAGATACTATGGAATCACTGGGACTGAAATTAAGGGAAGCCCGGGAGGAGCATAATTATACCCTGGAACAGATTGCCCGGGATACGCACATATCAAGGAATTATCTTAAAGCGCTTGAGGATGAGGATTTTTCAGAAATTCCGGGAGAAACCTATGTTATGGGGTTTTTAAGAAATTACGCTGAGTATCTGTCCCTCAATCCGGAGGAGCTGGTCAATCTCTATAAAAATATCAAGATACAGGAACAGCCCCTGCCAATGAATGAGTTATTGGAGGGGCATAACCGAAAATCTCCTTCTTTTCTGTTCTTAATCATTATTCTGTGCTTAGGCGTTCTGGGGACCGGGGGCTTCCTGCTCTATCGATTCGTTTTATCGCCCCGGGAAAAGGAAGAAACCGCCCCACCCGAAGCGGCATCCGCTGTAACCGGTGAAGCTGAATATCTTTTTCATGAAGAGGTCTTAAGCCGCTGGTTTAACTTAGAGGATACTATTAAAGTTCCTGTGAATGGTCAGATACATTTACTCAAGCTTATCGGTATTGAAGATAAGCTTACCCTAAAAATTCCAGGCGGGACGATAGAGCTGAACATCGGGGAGGAGAGAAAACTGGATTTAAACGCCGATGCCAGAATCGATATCAGGCTTCTCTTAAATGATCTGGATCCCAGGGGAACAGTAAAACGGGCCAATATAGGCTTCTATAAGGTAATTAAAGGAACACCGGCCGAGGTAGCCGAAGCTGAAGAAACACCCCGTGCTGAAACCTCAGAAGAGCTCGGGGTGGAGCTTCCGGGCGCTGATGTATTGGCAGGTGAACCGGGACCGGGGACTTTTATTCTTAAGTCTGACTCTCCGGCTCCTTTCAGGGTGAGCATTACCTTTCGGGGCTACTGTCTGTTCCGCTACCTTTTAGATGGTGAGGAGCGGGAGGAGCATTTTTTTCATAGAGGGGAAAACTTTTCCTTAGACGTGAAAAAAGAAGTTACACTGTGGATTTCAAACGCCGGCGCTTTACGTGTCATGATTGCCGGCCGTGATGTTGAGATGGGGAAGCCCGGCCAGGTCACTACAAAACTGATACACTGGGCCAGAATTGAGGATACGGGCCAGTACGGTCTGGAGATTAAGCCTGTCGAATGATGACACCGCGCTATGACTTTTTATATCGAGAGCCTTGGGTGCGCTAAAAACCGGGTAGATTCTGAAGTCATCATCGCTTCATTAGAAAAATCCGGCTTATTCTGGGTTAATGACCCTGATATTGCCGAGCTTATTATTATAAACACATGCGGTTTTATTACCAGCGCTAAAGAGGAATCTATCCTCACTTCCCTGGAAATAAAGAGACAGTACCCCACAAAAAAAGTAATTATGACCGGCTGTTTAGTCAGGCGGTACGAAGAGGATCTTAAAAGGGAACTAAAAGAGATTGATGGATTTACAACAGGCAGCATAAACCCGGAGAAATTCGCCTTAAATATTGCTCAACTTATTAAGGAAAGCTCCATTTCTACTCAGAAAGAAAATATTGAATCTATACTGCAGAACAGAAGAAAGCTTTTATCCTTCCCCGGAAGCGCCTTCGTTAAAGTATCTGAGGGCTGCAGCAACTGCTGCAGTTACTGCGCCATCCCTATGATACGGGGTCCAATGAGGAGTCGATTAAGGGAAGATATTATGCATGAGATTAAAAATTTCTTGGATATTGGAATTTATGAAATAAATCTTATTGCCCAGGATCTGTGCTCTTTCGGTCTGGACCGGGGCGGTGCAGAAATTGAAGAGCTTTTAAAAGAAATCTCTGCCTTACCGGGAGAATTCTGGCTTCGTCTACTCTACCTTCATCCGGATCATTTCCCCGAAAGCATCCTGGATATAATAGGCAAAGATACAAGACTTCTGCCTTATTTTGATATTCCCTTTCAGCACGCCTCTGAAAATGTACTGACCCGGATGGGAAGATCAGGCTCTAAAGAGATCTATTTAGCCCTTATCCGCAAGATCAGGGAACGCCTGCGGAATGCCGTTATCCGCTCAACCTTCTTAGTCGGCTTCCCGGGTGAAACAGATGAAGATTTTAATGCCCTGCTTGATTTTCAAAGGCAGAGCAGCCTGGATTGGATGGGAGTTTTTACCTATTCGAGCGAAGAAGGAACGAAAGCTGAAAGCCTTTCCGGTAGAGTAAGTCAAAAGACCGCCCGGATGAGGAGAATATGGCTTGAAGAGGCTCAAGCCTCTATCACTCAGAAGCACTTGGACTCCCTGCTTGGCCGCAGCCTGGAGGTGCTTGTTGAAGAAAGTGTAAGGGAAGAGAAGTTGTATCTTGCCCGGGCCTATCTTCAGGCGCCCGATGTAGACGGCCTGATTGTATTACGAGCAGAGGATTTAGAACCCGGTCAGCATTTGACGGCCAGAATTATGCGCAGGAACGGAATCGATCTTGAAGGGGTGCCATGTCATGCCTCTTAAAACCATTGAAGAGGAATGCACATACTTAAATGCCTTAAATCCCAGGCAGAGGGAAGCGGTTCTCCATTTCGGAAATCCTCTCCTGATTCTGGCAGGGGCCGGATCCGGCAAGACACGTGTCATAACCACTAAAATCGCTTATTTAGTGGACTATAAAGGCTTCACCCCCGAGTCCATTATGGCCGTGGCTTTTACCAATAAAGCGGCTGATGAGATGAGAGAGCGGGTCCGGGCGCTCTACCCCCGTACAGAGGGGGCAAGCATTAAGACATTCCATTCCTTTGGCGCCTGGCTGCTTCGCAGGCATGCTCATCTATTAGGATTGCCTGAGTATTTCACCATCTATGATGAGGAAGATTCAAGATCACTGCTTAAGAGTATTTTTGAAGAGAAAATTCCCTTACCTGAGCTTAAAGATCTGTATAGAAAGATCTCAAGGGCTAAGGATTACTGCTTATGGCCCCACGATGATTTGAGCGCTTTTGATTTGGTATCTCCCCGGGCCGGCCTGGATTTCTCTGATATTTACCGCCTCTATAATGAGAAGCTTCGCCGGACGGGCAATGTAGATTTTGGGGATCTTATTATGCTCAGTGTGAAACTCCTTAAGGATTTTCCGCAGGTAAGGCAGAGAATAAAGCAGCGCTTTCGGGTTATCCTGGTCGATGAGTATCAGGATTCAAATGTCGCTCAGTTTATGCTGCTTAAAGAACTTTATGGCAGCAACTATCTCTGCGTGGTGGGTGATGAGGATCAATCGATTTACGGCTTTAGAGGGGCCGAAGTGCGCAATATATTAAGCTTTTCTAATGCATTCCCCCATACAACCATTATTCGACTGGAGGAAAACTACCGCTCAACCCAGAATATTTTAGAGGTAGCCGCCTCTGTGGTGGACCATAATGTCAACCGCCTGGGAAAGACATTGTGGACCAAAAATCCCGCCGGGGCTCCGGTTGTCTCTGCCCGGCTTGAGGATCAGACCCATGAGGCTCAATTCTGTGTGGACCTGCTCAAGGACGGAAATTACAGGGATACGGCCATTCTTTACAGGATGAATTTTCAATCCAGGGTGTTTGAAACCATGTTCCAGCGCCTTGGTATACCATACAGGGTGGTGGGGACATTGAAATTTTATGAACGGGAAGAGGTCAAGGATGCCCTTGCCTATATGGCTCTGCTTGCGAACCCAAAAAATGAGATTGCCTTTTGCAGAGTTGTGAACAAGCCGCGGAGGGGAATCGGGGCGAAAAGCCTCAAGAAGATCCTTGAAAACAGAGATAAAGCCGGAAGTGATCTGCTTAATTCATGCAAATTGAGCCTGCCCTCTCTATCAGCCGGTGCGGCTTCCGGAGTAAGGGGCTTTTTAGCCATTATGGAGTCTCTCAAGGCCGAACTTTCCCGGGCGCCCCTGTCCGGGCTGGTAAATGCTCTGATTCTGGAAACCGGGCTGTATGAATATTACCGGGAGCGTGAAGGTATGGCAGGTTCAGGTAAAATGGAGAATCTTGAAGAGCTGATCAATGCCGCATCGGAGTACCCGGTGGGACTTGAGGGACTGTGTTTTTTTTTAGAAAGCATAGGGCTTAACAGCTCTGATGAGAACCCATACCGGCGAACTAACCAGGTAAACCTGATTACTGTGCACAACACAAAGGGGCTAGAGTTCGACAGGGTAATTATAACGGGTTTAGAGGATGGAATATTTCCACATTATACTAAAACCGTCAGTGGTTTGCCTTTACAGGGAGATGATCTTGAGGAGGAACGGCGCCTCTTCTATGTGGGAGTCACACGGGCCAGGGAATCCCTGTACCTGACTTCCTGCAGAAAGAGAACCGTTTTCGGAAGCCTCAAGAAAAGCGAGCCTTCCCAGTTTCTAAAAGAGATCCCTAAAGAGCATCTGTGTATCTACGGCGCTTCATCGGAAGAGGACGAATTCCCCTTAGGCTGCGCGGTATATCATGATGATTACGGGACCGGAATCATAACCAGGAAATGGTATGAAGAAGACAGGAAAGCGGTAATTGTGCGCTTTGACTCCGGAAAGAGCGCCCGCTTTATACTGCGATATTCCTCCTTAGAGCGAACCAGCAGGGAACCGTAAAACCGGCTTTGCGTCTTTAAAAACTCCTCACAAAACAAGATCTCAGCTATGGGATATCAATCATTGACAGGGGGAGAGAGTTGTGCTAAGATTTTAATGATGTATGGTAAGACCAGTCATACCAATTTATTTCCAAGTGACGTTAAGGATAGACCGATCAGGTCATTAAAATAAGAAGACAGGAGGTGATTGCCTGGCTAAATAGTTAAAGAAGTTGCCACAGGCGGGCGGCAATGGAAAGATAACCCGCAATATATAAATAAGGAGGACATAGAGATGTATAGGAAGAGTTTACTAAGCCTGACCCTGGTGATATGTCTGTTTTTTGGCTTTGCAGCAGGAGAACTAACAGCAAGAGCTGCCCCCGAAGTAGAAGAAGAGAAGGTTTTGACTATAGCAATACATGCGGACATTCACTCTTTAGATCCTGCAGCCTACTCCCACAGGATGACTGAGGGTGTTATTAAGACCATGTACGATGGTCTGACAGGATGGGGCAAGGATATGAGCATTCAGCCTGAAATAGCATATGAATGGTACTTTGTCGATGATCTGACAGCAGAGTATAAACTTAGAGATAATGTTACTTTTCACAATGGGGAACCTCTTACTGCCGAAGACGTTAAATTCTCTTTTGAGAGAGTCATCAATAACGACATATGTGGCGCTGCATGTCCCAGGAAGGGTTTAACCGGAACCATTACAAGCGTTACCTGTGAAGATGACTACACAGTCAGGTTCCACCTCTCCAAACCCTGGCCTATCCTATTTAAGATGCTGTCGCATCAGCAGATAATCCCCAAGGATTATTTCGAGGGGCTCGATCCGGACCCGGGTAAAAGATGCGAGAAGTTTGCAGCTGCTCCGGTTGGCGCCGGTCCATTCAAGTTTGTAGAGTATGTACCCGGCACCCGTTTAGTGCTGGAGCGCTACGATGGATATTACGGCGACTTTCCGGGGAATGCGGATAAGGTTGTCGTTCTGGTGATGCCGGATGAGGCCAGCCGGGTTGCAGCCTTGAAGGCAGGAAATGTAGATTTCATTCCGGAGGTATCCCTGGACACTGCTTTGGGTCTGGATGGAGATTCCGATGTAGCGGTGACAACATCTGTCGGTACACGGGGACGCATGGTGGAGATGAACGTTACCAAACCCCCGTTCGATAATCTATATGTACGACAGGCGATGAACTACTGTGTCGACATCCAGGAGATCATAGATACACTCTATGGCGGGAGAGGTACAGTCTTTGCCGGGCCGCTGTTCGATTATGAAGATAGTGTAGATCCAAAGCTTGTGCCGTATGGATATGATCCTGAAAAAGTAAAGAAGCTTCTGACAGAGGCAGGCTATCCTGACGGGTTCAGCCTTGTTGTGGATGCCGTTCCTCCGCATGAAGATTGGGCCACGGCTGTTGTCGGTTACTTAAGAGAATGCGGCATCGATGCTAAGCTCAGAATGTGGGAGTATAAGGTAATCAAACCTGAGCTTCTGGCACGGAATAGGACAATGTTCGTGCGTGATTGGGGCTCCTCAGCCCTCGATCCGGAAGGCTATCTGAACAGAAAGCTTGAGTCCGGTTCAAATGGCAACTTCTCCGGTTACGCCAACAAGTACTTCGATCAACTTCTGGCACGAGGTAGATCTGAACTGGATCCGGAAAAGAGAAAAAAGGTCTATTGGGAGGCACAAAATATTATTTACAATGAGGCGCCGTGGATCTTTGGCTACAGCATTGATGCTGCTGCTCTGTATAAACCCGGGCTTGAAGGTTGCCTGCGGCATCCGATTGACTACCTAAATGCACACCGCATTACTATACCATAGCATGACTGTCGACTGGATGATCTAGCCTTTTTATTTTTTAAGGGGAGCAAGGAGCGATAGGACCTTTTAATTTGATTCTTGCTCCCTTCTTAGGTAAGGTATGAGGTTTATCAAGATTCTGGAGAGAATATTAATGACTATTCCCATAATGCTTGGGGTAGCTATCTTAGTCTTTACAGCTATGCGCTTCATCCCTGGCGATCCTGTTGATGTAATGTATGGAGAATCAGGCTTTATAACAGAAGATCAACTTGAGCGTATGAGGAAGGAGCTCAACCTGGACAAACCGTTCCATGTACAACTCTATCTCTTCCTCTCAGGTCTTGTGCGAGGCGATTTGGGAATTTCATATACCAGGCATAGACCTGTCTGGGACCTGATAAAAGAGAGGCTTCCTGCTACCGTGGAGCTTGCTTTTGGAGCATTTATCTTCGGAATAATCATAGCGATCCCTATCGGAATCGTTTCTGCGGTAAAGCAATACTCGACCATAGACAGGACCAGCATGGCCGCCGCCTTTGTGGGCATCTCAATACCCGGTTTCATTTTGGGACTAATGCTGATCCTGATCTTCTCAGTTACACTTAAGCTATTGCCTACGGCAGGAAGGATCGATCCGATATTAGGGTTAAGGCTGAAAGACATCACGGGTTTGCATATTTTGGACAGCATCATTACCCGTAATCCCCGGGCTCTGCTTGACAGCATCAAGCATCTTATCCTGCCGTCTATAGCATTAGGAGCCGTCCTGGCCGCTATCGTAGCCCGGGTATTGCGTTCCAGCATGATCGAAGTTTTAAGAGCCGATTATATCACCTTAGCAAGAGCTAAGGGTCTGCGAGGATTCATTGTTGTAACGAAGCACGCTCTCCGGAATGCGCTCATTCCTACTGTTACAGTCGTGGGTATCCAGATAGGTGTCCTTCTTGGAGGCAATATGATCATAGAATGTGTCTTTGCCTGGCCGGGAATGGGCAGGCTTGCCGTGGATGCAATTAAGGAAAGTGATTACTCCGTAATCCAGGGTGTAGTGATGATCTACGCTTTAACCTTTGTTATGGCTAATCTATTGGTCGATATTATTTACACTTTTCTCAATCCTAAGATCGAGCTGTAGGAGTAGAAAATATGATTGAGTTGGCTAAAACAAGCTCAACCAGCGCAATCATAGATCTTTATAGGGTAAAATCCAAAATACTGATAAGTAATCTCTCTTCCTTCCTGAGAGAGCTGGCGGCTCACCGTTCCGCCTTCTTAGGGGCAATCGTAATAATGATCTTTGTCCTGGCTGCCATCTTCGCTCCTCAAATAACGCCTATTGATCCAACCAAAATGAGGCTCCAGCTTAGCTTGCTCCCGCCCTTCTGGGCACAGGATGAGGGAGATCTGGCGAGATTGGAGAAGCAAGCAAAACGGGAGGTTCTGAAAGAGCTGATAGAATTGATAGAGATAGATAAAGATTATTTATCAAGGCTTAGAGGGCTTTCTATGCAGGAGATGCTTGTAGAGCTGGGTAGGCTTAGCGAGCAGGGGAGGCTGGACAGGAAAGATCTATTGATGCTGGAAAATTTGGGAAAAAAAGTTATGGTACACCCCCTTGGTTGTGACAGGATGGGCATGGACTTGCTCTCCCGGGTCATCTACGGGACGAGAATCTCATTATTGGTCGGAATACTGGTAGTAGGAATCTCTGCTTTTATAGGTGTCGTTTTAGGCTCCTTCGCAGGATATTATCGAGGATGGTTCGACAACCTGATCTCCCGCTTCTGTGACCTGCTCCTTGCTTTTCCTTATTTGATCTTTGCAATCCTTATTATGGTTATAATGGGTGGAGGGTTTATGAACATGATCTTTGCCTTGACCTTTAAGGCCTGGGTCGAATTCTTCCGCCTGGTCAGGGGGGAGTTCTTATCAGAGAAGACCAAGGAATATATTGATGCAGCCAGGGTCGCCGGGCAGAGCAGTTTCAAAATAATCGTCTTTGAGATCCTGCCAAATATAATTCATTCTGTTATAGTTCTGGGCACATTAAGGATGGGCTATATGATTATCATGGAGGCTTCCTTAAGTTATCTGGGCCTGGGGATCGCTCCTCCTACTCCGGCATGGGGATCGATGGTCTATTTAGGAAAACAAGATATAATCACTGGTATCTGGTGGACCGTTACTTTCCCCGGACTGGCAATACTTATCCTGGTTTTATCAATAAATCTGTTGGGTGAGGGACTGCACGATATTCTTGATCCAAGGCTGAGGGTCGATTAATAATGGAAGATAATAAACTGCTTGAGGTAAAGAATTTGACTACTGTATTTCCTCTACGAAGGGGTGTGGTAAAAGCAGTTGATCATATAGATTTTGACCTCGAAGAGGGCGAGATCATGGGCCTTGTAGGAGAGTCCGGCTGTGGTAAGAGTGTAAGTATGCTATCCATACTCAGGCTGATTTCCTATCCCGGTAAGATAATAGGCGGCCAGGTCTTCTTCAACGGGGAGGATCTTTTAAACAAGCCTTTATCCGAAATGAGGAATGTACGAGGCAGGGAGATCGCAATGATTTTCCAGGACCCGATGACCACCATGAATCCGGTGTTTAAGGTAGGAGAACAGGTTCGTGAGTCCCTTAAGATACATAAGATAATCAATAATCAAACGCGAAAATTTCCACCGTGTGTCAGTAGAGCAGGCAAGAGGGCTGAACAACGGCGGGTACTGGAGCTGTTTGAAGAGGTGGGGCTCCCCTCACCCAGGGAGAACTATCGCCAGTATCCTTATGAGCTGAGTGGGGGCATGCAACAGCGGGCTTTAACAGCTATCGCGCTTTCCTGTGAACCGAAACTCCTTTTGGCCGACGAACCGACAACAGCTTTAGATGTAACTATTCAAGCTCAGATCCTGGAGCTATTAGAGAGAGTTACTAAGGAGCGAAAGGCCGGCATGATTCTTGTTACCCATGACCTTGGAGTAGCCGCTGAATTCTGCCGCAAGATTGCGGTTATGTATGCGGGAAAAATAGTGGAGAAAGGACCCACCGATATAGTGCTCCAGGATCCCAGGCACCCATACACGCGTGGATTGTTAAGGTCTATTCCCCTGATCACCAAAGAGAAGGTCAAGATCAAATCCATTGCCGGCAGCGTTCCGGACCTAATAAATCTGCCCTGCGGATGTGCCTTTTATCCAAGATGTGATATGGCATCACCCGGGTGTGAAGAGAAGGAGATAGGGCTGAAAGAGGTGGGAATTGGCCATTGGATCCGCTGTGTGCGCTAAAGAAAAACACACAGAGCTCCCGCTGGTCAGGATAGAGGGGGTCAAGAAGTATTTCATCAAGAAACCGAGCCTGTTATCCAGGGCTTTTGGGAATAGGGATATAATCATCAAGGCAGTGGACGGTGTAAGCCTGGAAATAAAAAGTAATGAGACCCTCGGGCTTGTAGGGGAGAGCGGCTGCGGCAAGACTACCCTGGGAAGGGTGATCCTTAAGCTCTATGAACCGACATCTGGAAAGATTTTCTTCGAAGGAGAGGAGATTAATCACCTTAATAGTAATGCCTTAATGCAGTTCCGACGCAAGGCCCAGATCATCTTCCAGAACCCCTACGCGTCGCTAAATCCTCGTAAAACAGTCAGGGAGATCATCTCCATACCCTTAAAGAACCGTGGGTTAAAGGATCCGATAGAAAGAGAGGAGGAGGTCCTCGCTCTTTTGACGGCTGTAGGGCTAAGCGAGCGTCATATTAACAGCTACCCGCATCAGTTCAGCGGGGGCCAGAGACAGAGGATCAGCATCGCCAGGGCTCTGGCGATGCGGCCGAAGTTCATTGTAGCCGATGAATCGGTATCCTCACTTGATGTCTCTATCCAGGCCCAGATAATCAACTTGATGGAGAAATTGCAAGAAGAATACAGGCTTACCTACCTCTTTATAGCACATGATTTAAGTGTGATCTTCTACGTAAGTGACAGGGTGGCGGTAATGTACCTGGGTAAGATCGTGGAAATAGCTCAGACCATGGAGCTGTTTGAGAATCCTCTGCACCCTTATACAGAGGCCTTGCTGTCGGCCATTCCGGCCGTAGCAAAGCAAGAGAATAAGAGGATCATCTTAAAGGGGACGGTTCCCACTCCCATTGATCCCCCTAAGGGATGCAGCTTTCATACCAGATGCTTCATGAAGAAGGGAAGGATATGTGAGCTAGAAGAGCCGGTATGGGCTTCTGCAGGTGACGGCCACTATGTCTGCTGCCATCTTTATGAAAGCTATGTGTAAAACTCTATTTCAGAATATATACGTCCTACAGGAATATTATATTTATAAGAGGAGGTATAGCTAATGGCCGGGTTTGATCGGAGCGGGCTCAAGGGCAGTAAGCTTCAACCCTTAACTGCAGAAGAGATTAATCGTATTCACCTGTCTTCGTTTGAGATCCTGGAGAGAACAGGGATAGTCATTTATGATGAAGAGATAGTGCAATTGCTGGGTAAATCGGGGTGCAAGATAGACCATGAGAAAAATCTGGTCAAGATACCTCAGGACCTGGCAGAGGATGCAGTGGATAAGGTCCCCTCCTCAGTAACCCTCTGCGGAAGAAACGACGAATATGACATGCACCTGGGCAATGGGAAACTTTACGCCCGCATACCTGGGGGAGCCACACGCATACTGGACCTGGAAACCCACGAGGCCAGGAAAGCTACAATAGATGATGTGGCATCTTGCGCCAGAGTAACTGACGCTTTGCCCAATATTCACGGGCTATCCATGTTTCAGGTTACGCCCCAGGATGTACCTATTGAGGTTTTGGACATTCACGCGGCTTTTGCTTCGTTTTGCAATACAGAGAAACACCTTTTTTATGTGTGTCACAACAATAGCTGTATTGATGATGTGATCGATATGGCTGTACTTGTGGCCGGAGGAGAAGAAGCTTTAAAACAGCGCCCTCTGATAAGCGCCCTTTGTGAGGCAACAACCCCTCTGCGATTCGTGGAAAGCCAGATGAGGGTTCTAAAAAGCTTTGCTTCGAGAGGTCTTCCCTTGATGCTCCATTCACACCCTATAGCCGGGTTTACATCTCCTGTGACCCTGGCCGGGGAATTATTAATCACGAATGCTGAAGTTTTGAGCCTGGTTATCATGTCGCAACTGATTGCCCCACACACTCCTGTTGTTTACGGCATGTCTTCATCAATTCCTGATATGAGTACCGGTCTCAACCTGGCCGGCGGAGTGGAGATCGGGCTGCTGGGTTCTGCTGTGGCTCAGTTGGCGCAGTATTACAATATACCCTGTGCCATGTCAACAGGGATCGATTCCAAAGCCCCCGATGCGCAAGCGGCTATGGAGAGGATAATGACTGTTTTACCCCCTATATTGGCTGGAATCGATCTGGTGAACCTGTCAACCACAGAAACCAAACTAACCTTCTGCCTTGAGCAACTGGTTATCGATAACGAATTGATGAGCTGGATCGGCCGCTATCTGCAGGGCATAAGGGTAGATGCAGAAAGATTGGCTTTAGACCTGATCAAGGAGGTTAAACCGGGTGGGCACTTCATGGATAAGGAGCATACAGCGAAATATTTTAAAGAGGAACTCATGACTGAAGGGCTTATCAGGGGTGGGATTCGAGAAGGAGGAGAGCTAAAGGGGATGCAGCAGAGAGCAAGAAATGAGGTGAGGAAGATTCTGAAGGAGCATTCTCCGAAGCATCTGGAAAGGGAAATCTATAATAAAATGAGCAGGCTAATCTTATGAATAAGATCTCAACCTCTTTTGAAAGAATTAAAGGTACGGGAACCAAGAAGAAGAGTACCCATGTTGCAGAGCAGATCATAGAAGCGATCAGCAGAGGTGAATACAGGGTTGGCGATAGGCTGCCGCCGGAGAGGAAGATCGCTGAGGAGATGGGGGTTAGCCGGGTTCCGGTGCGTGAGGCTCTAAGTGCTCTGCAGATAGTCGGGATAATTGAAAGCGTTATTGGTGAAGGCACATACATAAGAAGGTCGGTGGAAAGTACTCTGGTTAGATCGCAGGCTCTGTCATTATTAGAAGAGAATGAAAGCCCATTTGAGGCTTACAGGGCACGCAAAATATTTGAAGCTGCCATTATAGATACTGCTGTCGATCAAGCGAATCATGAGGATCTTACAAAGATCCAAGACATTCTGAAACGCATGGATGAAGCTGTGAATGAAAAAGATTTTGATGGATACTTTAAAGCCAATAGAGATTTTCATCTGGCAATTGCTCAGGCTACAAATAATTCCCTTATAAAGAAGATTATTGATTACCTTCTAAGCATCCTGGATCAACAGATATGGAAAGAAGCGGCTCAAAAGCACTTCACTGACTATGAGCACATTAAGGAGTATTTGCACAGGCACCACAGAATATTCTCCGCAATTAAAGACAAAGACAAGGCGCGCGCAAGGATAGAAATAGAGAGCCACTTCGATGAGACAGTGGAGGAGGTAAAGAGATACCTATGAGAAGATGACTAATAATGAGCTAAAAAATCTACCGGAGATCTTGATCAAAATTTCTGAAAGTATCGATCAGCTCATAAGCATAGATATACCGTGTAGAGGTGTTATCCGTACACTCTATCGAGCCGCAAGGGAGAAAAGCAATGTCCCGTTGACTTTAGATGCAGCCCAGGCTTTAGCCCGGTCAATCAAAGCCGGAGATCCGGTCTTTATTGCAACCGGCTGGCCGGATAGGCCCTGGATTTCTACACAGATTGGGGAAAATGACGGCCCTGTGGGTGCGGCTGTTTTAGCTAGAGCGGTCCATCAGGCCTTCGGTGCTGTTCCTATTATATTAATTGAACAAGAGCTGGTAACTGCGATGGAGAGCGTCATTCAAGCAGCCGGGTTCAAAGTATTAAAACCGGAAGAGGCGATTAAAGCTGTAGGCTCTAAAGCTCCTATACATGCTGCTTCTGTGCTAAGCTTCCCTACCGGGCTCCATGAAGCAGCCGAAGTTTCCACCCAATTAATCCAAAAATATCGACCTGCCGCGATCATATCGATTGAGAAGGGAGGAATGAATGAAAAGGGCTATATTCACAGCGTGCGGGGCAAAGAGACAACAGAACATGTGGCTAAGATAGATCTTCTAATGAGAGATGCCAAAAGCTCGGGAATACTGACAATTGGGATCGGTGATGGCGGAAATGAGATAGGCATGGGAAATATCAGGGAAGAGATCCAAAAGAGAATACCCTTTGGAGATAGATGTAATTGCCCATGCGGGCAGGGGATTGTACCGGTAACGGAGACTGATCTCTTAGTCACAGCAACGATATCGAATTGGGGAGCCTATGGGATAGCGGCATGTCTTGCGATATTAATGGGAAAATTCGAGATATTTCATGATGAAAGCATAGAGTGCGGAATCCTTCAGAGATGCGCAGATGCCGGATTGATAGATGGAGTCAGCGGATACGTGGGTAAGAGCGTGGATGGAGTGCCTGAACTGGTTCATGCATCTATTGTGAATATCCTGGCTGAAATGGTCAAGAAGGGTCTGCAGATCTCAGGCAAGATGGATAGAGACCGGGGCGGTTGGATCTATGAAGAACAATAGCTGCAGCATAAAGTGGAAAAGAATAACGATCTGCGGAGGAGGCAACGGGGCGCATGCGCTTATGGCATTCCTGTTAAAGAATTCCAACTCCCGGCTGAACTTGTATTTACCGCTCCGGAAGGAATTACAGCGTTTTCAGGCAGTTAAGGACAGAAGAACTCCTTTTACACTTATCTTTAAGGATGAAGAGTTTTCAATCCCCATGGAAAGATTATTCATTACCTCAAATCCAAAAGAAGGAGCAGAAGCAGACCTGATAATTTTAGTGGTCCCGGCTTTTGCTCATAAGGATATACTAAAATCTTTAGCTCCGTATATTAGACCGGGCACTGTTTTGGCTGCATTGCCGGCCCGGGGCGGTTTCGAGTTCCAGGCTTCTGAGATCTTGCGTCAAAACAGAAAAGAAGGAATTGTAATCGCGGGTTTCCAGACTTTTCCCTGGGCCTGTCGAATAAAAGAATATGCAAAATCTGTAGAGATATATGGTCAAAAGATTCAGGTGGGAGCAGCTTCTCTTCCCTCTCATTATGGGATGAGTATTTCAAGGGGTTTTAATAAATTGTTAAAGCTGGAATTTCCACCCTATAACAATATGTTGGAACTCACTTTAAATAATCAGGGTCAGATTATTCATCCTGGAATTATGTGCGGCGCTTTCTCAGATAAATTAAGCAGGCTCTATCAGGATAATGAAATTCCGCTGTTTTACCGGAGTGTTGATAAGAAGACGGCCGATCTTTTGGAGTCCATGAGCAGGGAGATTTTGGAGGTAAAGAGAGCTATAGAGCATAACTTTAACCTTAATCTTGAAGCGGTTAGCTCAATCTCCCAATGGATGCTGGAATCCTATGCGGATGATATAGAGGATAAGTCAACTCTATTTAAAATGTTTCAAAGCAATCTAAGCTACCGAAGTTTGCAAGTCCCGGTAAAAGCTGTTAATGGATTATATCAAATCGACGTAAAATCGAGATATCTAACAGAAGATATTCCTTACGGGCTCCTGGTAAGTAAGGCAATTGCCGAGCTGGCAGATGTTTCTACTCCGAAAATAGATGAAGTAATAGAGAGAGCGAGTAAATGGATAGGAGTACAATACCTGGCAAATGGAAAATTAAAAGGAAAAGATTTAATCAGGACGAGGATCCCCCAGAATTTTGGGCTTGATAGCTTAGAAGCAATCGCAGAGATGTTTAAGAGGAGAATATAGATATGGAGAAAGATAAGGAATTTAAAAAGAGGAGAGTACTTTGCGGTTCTATGGAGCCCTGTGTTCATACTTTGGGAACCGAGAGATTTGCGGAGTGGCTTGAGGATTTAGGCTTAAAATATGTTTCCATTAAGCTGGGTCCTGCTGTTACTATGGATGAGCTGATTAACAAGATTCGAGAATCGAATCCCGAGGTTGTGGCAGTCTCTTACCGTTTAGGAGACCTCCATGTTGATGAGCTTATCTCTGAGTTAGTAGAGAAAGCGCATGAATATGGTCTGGACCCTAAATCGAGTGAGATTCGCTGGTGTTTTGGAGCTACCCGTCCGGCAGCCAATTTAATTCGTGCCATGACAGGCCAACCTATGCCGGCGGATAAATTTTCCCCACCGGAAGACCGTCATTTTGAATTGGGGAAGATAGCTTTAGAATATAAAGATAAAGAACAATTCCACAATTTCTTTGAGCTTATAGTCGACGATTACGTTACCATGGAGGAGCTTGAGCAGTTCGCCCAAAAGAAACCATGGATGAAAAAAACAGAGGAGATTATCTGGTCGGATGAGCTATTAGAACGTATAGAGGAGGTAAGAGAGATAGAGGAGCGTCCCATAATTCGCGCTCATATCGGAGTTGCTTCTGAAAGTATCAAACCGACTGTTGAAGGTGTCAAAAAGTTAAGTGAAGAGGGTGCTGTTGAAATCGTCTCGTTAGCTCCAGATCAGACTTCCCAGGCATTTTTAGCTAAATTTGTTCGTGGAGAGGAGGATCCTGCTAAATATACCCGAGGACAGGGCGGAGTACCTATAAGCAGCAGGCAAGACCTCATTGAATTGAAGAATGCTACAAAGTGCGGCAATTACCCCATGTCCAGGATCTATTCCGGCACTGATGAGCTTAATGAGCTGGCTAAGATTTTTGAGGAGACTCTTAATATTGCTTTTCCGGCAGTGCCTATCTTCTTCTATAACAGGCTGGATGGGCGGGGACCACTCTCAATTTTAGATGGCTTTGAGGAGCATTATAGGGTGATGAGATGGTGGGCTTCCATCGGTAAACCCTTAGAAATTAACGATCCCCATCAATGGCAGCTACGGCGCTGCTCAGACGATATGTATGTTACAGACCACGTTCTCTGCGGAGTAGTTGCCCTTAAAATGGGTATTAAGCATTATATTATGCAATTGATGTTTGATCTGCCTCCGGAGATTTACCCTCTATACGATCTGGCAAAGATGCAGGCTTCTTACGAGCTTATAGCACCTCTTACAGAACACTTTGATTTCAATATCATTAAAGAGACACGAGGAGGTCTATCCAGTTATCCTCCAAACCTTAATGAGGCAAAGGGTCATCATGCGATGACTACATATTGGCAGATGTTTATGGAGCCGGATATAGTTCATGCGGTTTGCTTCTCTGAGGCGCACCACGAGGCGAAAGATGAGGATATTATAGAGACTTCTGAAATTACAAAGCAGGTAATCCGGGAGTATCAACGCGGCCCGAGACCCGATATCTGGAATGATCCCAGGGTTATTGCCCGCAAGGATGAGCTGAAAAGAGGGGCAATGTATAACATTCTTCATCTGGCTCTTATCGGGGGTTATGAGGGCCGGGTAACCCTGGATAATTTTTTTGAGTACGCTGTTTCTAAGGAACACGCCGCCGGGCGTGAAAATCCTGAGGATCATAAGAAGAACTATGAAACAATGCTTATGGATTTTGTAGATGAAAAAAATTATGCCATAGCTGAATGCGGAATGATCAGCCCCGATACTCTTGATTTAGCTCTGCAGGTTGGTCTCTTTCAAGCTCCGCAGGTTACAGTTATCGATAAACGGTATGAGATAGCCGGCAAATGCAAAACAGAAATAGTAGATGGAACCTGCCGCATTGATATGTTCGATGATAAAAAAGTGAAAGATGAGTTCGAAAGGGTGGATTGTATCCGAAAGAAATTTCCCTGGTATTTTTATAAGGATGTAAGTTCTGCTGATGATAAATCTTATATCTCTGAAGTTGAAGAAAGGATTGATGAGCAAGGTGTAGAGGCTTTCCGCAGGGAGGTTGGAGTTAAAAACCTGGATAATTTGAATGTACTGGCAGTGGATTTCGGAAGCACATTCACAAAAGTAGTCACCTTCAATACGAAATCGGAAGAGATAAAACTGAAATTTGTTCCCACTACTGTTAAAGACATCCGTATAAGCCTGGCTGATGGCCTGGGAGTGCTTGAGGCAGTTACAGAATCAGGAAGCTGGAAGCCTTTAGAAGAAGCTGTGGCTAAGTACGATGTAAGACTGCCCTGCTCCAGTGCAAAAGGCGGCTTAAAGATGGTGACGGTGGCTTTGACTAAAGCGGACAGCGGCTTTGCCGCAGAGACCGCTGCTCTCACTGCAGGAGCAAAATTGATCAATAGCTATTTCGGTAAGCTAACAGAGGAGCAAGGGAAATATATTTATGAGAAAGATGAGCCTGATATTATTCTTCTAGCCGGAGGGACAAATGAAGGCGGCGAGATGAAAACCCAGGTTCATAATGCTAAGGTATTAGCTGAGACTGCCAGGTATGTGAAGCACACAAGGTATGGTGTACCCGTTATCTACACAGGCAACCAGGATATTGCTGATGATATCGTCAGTATCTTTAAAGAGCAGGGAGTTGATATACGGACCGTTGGTAATATTATGCCTGAAGTCAATACATTTAAAATTGAAACAGTAAACGAAACTATAAGAGAATTATTCCAGACAGTAATCATTCGGGGCAAGGGCTTCGATGTAGCAGAGGAGTATATGAGCGCCAAATTTATTCCCACTCCTCGATCTGCTTTTTTGGGAGTCAATCTTTTGGCACGCGGATATGGCAGGGAAAAAGGTATAGGCCCCATCGTCGCTTTAGATGTGGGGGGAGCGACTACTGATTTTTACTCAAATGTTCCTGGCAACCCTCTATATACCTATCCCTGGGATGATTTTCAAAAGAATCAAAAACGGACCATTCTCAAAACCCCAAATGTACCCTTAGCTTATCGTAGAGTCGAAGGAAAGTATGGCCTTGCTTATAATGCTGAAAACTTGAAGGAGCTGGAAAGATACAGGAATAGATTAATCGAGCAGGAGTTAAATGAGTCGTTCAATCAAAATTTTCCTGAAGCCTGTATTTCAGTAAAAGATCCCTTTAGTGAATTTTTGATTAAAGAGAATAATGAATGGAAGATAGATTTAGATAATTATCTTAAGTGGATACATAATAATCCTCACAGCCTTCCGTTAACTAAAGAAGAGAGCTGGATTCGTGCCTTTCTGACTAAAGAAGTAATGAGGATTACTACTTTGAACAATGTGGGTAATGTGAGAGAAACGGATGTGTATTTCTTGCAATACGGAGTAAACTTTTTGGACCAGGATGCAAGCTTGCTATTAATTGGAGGCGCTATATACGGAAGAGTCAGGGATAAAAGCTTGGGGCAGTTCGAAGACTTAAATCTGATTGCCAGCGGCGCCCTCTTTAATCCCGAGGAATACACCGTCATGCGTCCTAAAGGAAAAGTCTTTCTGGATGCTCACTATATTGTTTCCACGGTAGGAGGCCTTTACGGCAGGCTTGATCCGGAGAGAGCGGCGAGAATGCTAAAAAAGCATCTTATGCCTCTAACGGTTGAGCCGGCAGTAAAAGCATAGACCCAATATTACTAAATACCGTAAATTGTTATAATAAGTAACTTTGACCTGCGAAAGGATAAAATGAATTCATGAATACGCCTTTTCATTCTATGCCCCTGTTTAAGAGAGGGCGGGGATATCGGCTCTACGACTATAAGGGGAATACGTATTTAGATTTCTACCAGAACGGCGGCCATGCCCTGCTCGGGCATGGAGGCAAGAGAATTACAACAGTCATAAAAAATGTAATTTCAAAGGGTATTCTTACGGATCTGCCTTCCATATATACCGGGAGGCTGGAGAAACTCCTGGTTCAAACTTTTTGCGGATTTCTTTCCGTTCGAATTGTCTACTCTATGGAAAGAGCCCTTGAGCTTGCCTCTATTTATTTGGGCCGTAAGGTAAAAAGCAGTGAGGCGTATGATCCTGCCCTGACTACTCAAGGCGGAAAGGATGCAGAAATATCCTACTGGCGCCCCCTGATTCCGGGAGAAGCCCGGGAGACAGAAGTCCTGATACCCATACTTCCCTTTTCTATGGGGCATACTCCCCAGGCTGTATGCTTTAGAAAATCCCCGCCTCCTGATTTCCCAAAATCCGATCCTATCTCGCCTGTTATCCTGGCCGGAGCGCTTCGTTCTCTTTACAATCTTAAGAAACACAGGATGCCGGCTTGGTTCCGGGAGGATCTTTTAAAGGGCTGTCCGGCCTGGATTCAGAGGGGGATCTATATTGTCCCTGATTTCGGTCCTGAAGCCTATAGAAAGGTTTTTACAGGCTTTTTAAAGGGAGGGCTTATTCTTTCACCCCACTATCCCGGTCCGAGCATCTTCCCTGCTGAATTATCTGAAGGGGAGTTTAAAAAAATGATTAAACTGTTTAAATTAATACCAGGAGAATAATGGTATGGAAGTAGCGGATCTCATCTTAATCCTCTCCAGACTGTTCATCGGGGCTGTGGGTACTTTTTTTGCCATTCTTCTCTGGTCTCAGACCCGGGATATTGCCTGGGTGTTGGTCGTGATCGGAACATTAATCAGCTATGCAGAGATCGTGTTTACCACTTTAGAGAGCTTTGGTATTACTGAAATCGAGCTTTTAACCGTATCCGGAATCCCAGTGTTTAAAATACTGCTGGTGAACCTGCCCATACTCTTTTATACCTTTGCCTTTATTACGGTCATTTCCAGGAAGAGATTGCACTAATTCTAAACTGAACTATTAATCAACGGAGGGTTCAATTGTAAAAACTCCGTGTGAATAGGTATGCTCATCCCGGTCATTTGTAGCCTGGGCCTGATGCAGCAACATATCCCAGTAGGCAAAAAGCTCTTCCTGACTCAGGTTTCGAAGATCGAGATTTTCTTCACTCATAAACTCATCTCTTATTTCAAACATTCTTTGACCTCTATTTCCAATTCGGACAGGATATCCGGATGCTTTTCGGCAAGATTCATCAGGTCACCTGCGCTTCTCGAATAGAGAAATTGATCGTGGGCATTAGACATCAATCGCACCAGTTCGCCTATGACAACATAGTCTTTTTCGCGGTTGGTTTTTTTAATCTCAGCAAGGTCTCTAACGTTAACGAAAGGAAGATCGCGTCCTTCCTGCTCTTTCCAAAGATCGCTTAATCTTGCCGGGGAAATACGCGGCGGGCGTGTTACAAAGTCGGTGCGAATCCTCAAGCTCTTATAAGAAAATTGAAAGTAAGAACTCCATCCACCCGCCATCCATCGTACATCAAGCGGTGCGCTAAAACGATAATGAGCTCTACGTTTGGAAAGTACTTTAAGCACATGATTAATAGATTCAGGATCTTCCCGGAGAATCCAGTCGCCTTCTTTGCTCATAATTGCAAGCTGGTGTAATACAACCGCTTGACCGGAACTGATCACGGTCCTCAGCTTTCCTCTGTTAAATTGTTTTGTAAGCTCAATATAAATATTCATAAGTCTATCTTAGATTAACATACTAAAAAAAAGAGGCAACCTATACAACAGGCAGAGGTATTTTGATTTGACTTTTTCCTTGACATCTCCTATAAGATATTCTAATGATAAACTATTTTAGGAGGTACTTATGAGTGAAAGTGATGTCATCGAAACGAGGGGAAGATTCTCCATTCATTTCAAGCTCTACATAACCGTGCTTATTATGGTTGTGATTACTGAGTTTATCGGCATCCACAAGATCCCTGTTGGGCCGGGTACGATTGTACTGCTGCCCATGCTCTATGCGGTTATAATCGGGATCCTGATAACCCCTCAGGTTCTGGGTAAACCTATTAAAATACTACAGAAGGTTATATCCAGTAAGGAGGTGGAGCTTGCCGGGGGTATCGTTATGATTTCCCTGCTTCCCCTTGGTGTTAAGTATGGAACCTTAGTTGGCCCTGCTGTGGAGAAAATTGTAAAAGCCGGACCGGCCTTTCTCCTGCAGGAACTGGGCAACCTGGGCACGATTATGATTGCATTGCCCATAGCCCTTCTTTTAGGCCTGAAGCGGGAAGCTGTCGGCGCATCGGTAAGTATCTGCCGGGAGCCTACTTTAGGGGTTATCGGAGGGCGCTATGGAATCAGCTCAGCCGAGGGAACCGGGACCCTGGGAACCTATCTTGTAGGAACAATTTTCGGCACTATCTTTTTTGGGATTTTAGGGGGAATGGCGGTTCTAACCGGCCTGCATCCCTATGCGCTGGCCATGGCCTGCGGTATAGGCAGCGCAAGCATGATGACCGCCAGCTCAGCATCTTTAGCCACTGCTGTGCCGGCCATGAAAGAAACAATCTTAGCCTATGCGGCGACGAGCAACCTGCTGACCGGAATAACGGGACTGTACAGTGTAGTATTTCTTGCTCTTCCGTTCACTAATTGGCTGTACAAGAAGCTGCAGCCGCGAATTCAGAAGGGAAAGGAGGCGGTATAATGACGAACATAAAAGGAAGAATAATATTAAACCAGCTAAAAGTTTTAATCCTGGTAGCTATACTTATACTGATCGGACAGCAGATAGGCTATGGAGTATCAATTATAGACGCTATGCCGGGAATGATTCTGGTCATTCTTATTTGCATAGTTGCCCTGATTATTAAGGGTTTTACACCAAAGTTGAAATTCCCAGCCTTTGCCTGGGCCTCCTTAATCGCATTAATCCTTACCATGCCCTTTGTACCGACCTCAAAATTTATCCTTGAGTATACTACAAATGTAAGTTTCCTGGGCACCACAACACCAATCTTAGCCTTCGCAGGTATTTCAATCGGTATGAAGGTCGCCAGGCTCAAGGAACTGAGCTGGAAGCTGATTATCATTGCCTTTTTAGTGTTTTTAGGGACTTTTTTCGGATCAGCGGTAATTGCTCAGATTGTTTTGAAAATCCAGGGACTCATTTAGTGGAAAGAGAAGATTTAAAAAAAAGCGCTATAGAAGAAATTGATCGAAACTGGGATAAGATTATCCAACTGGCGCACTCCATAGAGTCCGAGCCGGAAGAGGGATACCGGGAGCACAAGACCGCACGGAAGGTGGAAGATATTTTCCGGGAATGGGGCATCAGCACCCGGAGCGGTCTGGGCCTAACCGGTATAAAGGGGTATCTGGAGGGGTCTAAAAAAGGCCCCTCCATCGGTATTTTAGGCGAGCTGGATGCATTCTTCAATCCCGAGCATCCCCAGGCCGATAAGAGCAGCGGGCTCGTGCATGCCTGCGGGCATTTTGCTCAGATAGCCTCGCTGGTGGGTGCAGGCTGGGGCTTGAGAAAGGTTATGCAGCATCTTACCGGAGGCGTGGTGCTCTTCGCAGTTCCGGCTGAAGAGTACGTTAATCTGGAGTACAGGCAGAGCCTTAAGGATAAAGGTCAGATTAAATATTTCGGAGGCAAGCAGGAGCTGGAGCGCCTTGGGGCCTTCGATGATATGGATATTGTGATGATGAACCATGCCCAGACCGAGGTGCCGGGGAGAAGCGCTTTCATTTCTGCCGGAAGCAATGGCTTTGTGGGCAAGGCTGCCCGCTTCCTTGGCAGGGCTGCCCATGCCGGGGTTGAGCCTTTCAAAGGAGTCAATGCCCTTAATGCCTTTCATATTGCTCTTTCAGCGATCCATGCTCAACGGGAAACTTTTAAAGATGAGGATGCCGTGAGGGTCCATATGATCGTTACCAAGGGTGGGGACAGTGTGAATGTCGTTCCCTCGGAAGTCCGTGTAGAGATGTATGTGCGCGCCAAGTCCATAGAGGCGATAGAGGAAAGCAACGCCAAGGTCGACCGGGCTCTAAGAGCCGGGGCCTTGGGTGTTGGCGCTAAAGTGGAAATAAACAATACGCCGGGTTACCTGCCCATTTTAAACGATGAGCGGCTCACACGCTGCTGGACGGATAATGCTTCGCTATTGATAGGAGAAGAGAACGTGCACAGATTGGGCGCTTTCGGCGGGTCTACGGATATGGGCGATATAATGCACCTCATGCCCGGCATCCACCCCTTTACAGGGGGTTTTAGCGGGGATCTGCACACAAAGGACTTCCGCTTAGTAGATGAAGAAATGGCCCTTCTCATCCCGGCCAAAATATCTGCTGCAACTGTGATTGATCTTCTATATGGTGAGGCTGCAGAAGCGAAAGAGATCATCGAGCAGTTCAAGCCCAGGCTTTCTAAGAAAGCATATTTGAAGCTGCTTGATTCCCTGTTTTATAAAAAGCTCTGGGACGTTGAATAGAAATGACTCCAATATTTTTATCAAAGCTACACTTTATGTAAAAACATAATCCTTGAATTAGGGAAGCTTCATCAATATAATTCTAATTAGTTATTGTTATATCTCTATTTAAGATGGATTTTTTTTATTCCATGAGATATTTATGATCTTTGGAAGGTGTAATTATAATTGAATATAAGATGCGCTTCTCCTGTATATCTATTACCACTTATTGCTTTGTTATTTACCGCTTTTAATCTGCAGGCGGATGAGCCTGAAGCAGAAAATGTCAGGCACAAGACCTGTGTATTCCTGAATGTGGATCTTTCATCCTCAGAAGATAACAGAAAATACCAGGGAATTATCACTAATCTTCTTACAGTGGAATTAAAGAACGCAGGTTTTATTATCGTTCCGAGAGAATCCCTGAAAGAGGCACAGAACAAGAAGGGCTTTAGTAATAAAGATCTGATACTGGGCCCAAATGCCGTTTCCCTGGCCAAAGAATTGGAAGCCGATTTGGCGGTAACGGGGTTTTATCGGGTTGAGGATAAGCTTCTTCTGCTGGAGATAAAGTGCTACGATGTGGCAGGGGAGAGGCTCATAACAGGAATACTTAAGACGGGCCGCTTAAATCTTTCCATTTGTAACCTGATTACCAGCACTGTGTCCGAGATGATTCCTGAGATTCAATTCATGGGGCAAGACTTAAAGGAAAAAGTACAGGCTGAGCCCCTGGTCCAGGAGCTTACCCTGTTGTCCACGGATGAGGATATGGCCGTGTATCTGGCAGGAGACCGCTTTATCGGGCTGATCAGTCAGGGTGTGCTGATCTTACCCCCTCTTCCCGTTAAGATCGGCAGTGAACTGGATGTGGAGAAGAGAAAAGAGGGATATCATACGGGCAGAGAAGTGCTGCACTTAGAACAGGAGAGGCAGGAGATAAAACTTAAGCCTTTAAGTAAAAAAACCAGGCTTGCGACTGAAGTATCCTGGACATCGGGCCAGTTTATGGGCTTAGGGTTCGGCCAGCGATGCTATCTCAATCCTGATTATTTTTTCATAAGCGCTGAGCACTATTTTTATATACAGCATAACCTTCGGGAAGGCAGCCGTCCTGTTTTTCACCATGACTTTAAGTTTCTTGCAGCGCATTACCTCTTTTTGAGTCCTGAATCCCGCTTCCGGTTTGGAGTTTCATCGGGCCTGGGCTTGATACTGACCTATTATTCGTCTAAAGAGATGCCCCTCAATACTGATTTCTATTTTAATGTGGTTAACATCTGGTTTGAGTGGGGTATAGGTAAATGGATAATCTTTATTAGAGAAGAGGGGAAGTATAGCCTGGGCATAGGAAAGAATCTTTTAGGGCGGAACTGGCTCATGGTGGGCGATCGTTTCCCGCCTGTAACAATAGGATTGGTGAGAAAGTGGTAAAAAAAATTTTATATCTCTGTCTGATTTATATAATACTCGGTCTTGGCGCATGCGGTTTTTTCAGCTTATCCCTTTTCCCGGCCTTTCTCTCTCAAGCTGTGGCTTATGCTGATTTGAGCAAATATATCGACAGCTTTGTTTCGGGTAAAGGAGATGATTTCTATAGCCATATGTGTGTTTTGAGGAACATCCCGGGTGATGAGTATATCTTTCTTCTTATCTGTATTGAGCACTCAGACGATAAGAAGGTGATTGTGCTTGATACCTCTTTGGATGTCAAGAAGGAACACGAGAGTTTTAAACTTGGCAGGCTTAACATGGTGGATG
>JAUWZD010000080.1 GCA_030615505.1 Spirochaetales bacterium
ACAAAATCATCTCCATTCATCTGCTTCAGGAAGTAATCCCTTTTAGTGCCTTCATCCATTACATCGTAGACTCCGGGAGGATCAACTTTTACTCCGGGATCAACAATAACGACTTTCCGGAAACCCTTTTTCGCAAGGCAGCTACAATGCTCTTTTACATCCTGAAAACCATGCTTAGCAAAAGTGAAAACTCTGTATTCGTCCATATGATCAATGTCATACCATATAACATCACAGGGAATATTCTTTGCACGGAAGGTATCTGCAATATCCATGGCTTTTGTAGTGCTTTTATAGCTATACCGACTTTGATGATATCCTAAAGCCCACAATGGAGGCAAAGAATGAGTTCCCGTCAATCCTGTGTAGCTTTGCAGAATCTCAGCAAAGCTATTACCAGTTAAGAAATATACTGTATACTCTCCCTGGTCCACGGTAAGTCTTAGTGTATCCCATTGACTGTTTCCAAGATCGAAGATGCTTCTACAAGATGTGTCAAGAAAATAGCCCCAGATTCGTCCTGTTTCAGCATGGTAGCCAATCATAAAAGGGATAGATATATACATCTTCTCGGTTGTTTCATTGTGATGGTAAAAAACATCAAAATTCCAGTTGTTTATCACGTAACCGCGGCGTCCCATAGGTGTAATTCTTTCACCTAAACCGAAGAAATCCTCCCCGGGTGCGGCTGAGCGAGTTTCACCTAATTTTCTATCAATTGAGAAAAAAGGACCGCCTTCAGACAGAATGCTGCCTTGCGAATCAAGAAGCGTTACTGCGAATTGCCTGCGCTTAATACGCAATTCTGCCCTTTTTGTTCGAACTATAATACAATCATTTTTTTTCTCCACAGAGATAGCGATGCTCTCTTTATCAGAGATTAGGGCATAAGACCTATAAGTTTGTAATTGAGCATACTGGGTTACTCGCATTCGAATTATATTTTCACTTAACGCCTCTATTAGGGCCTGGCCATTATCAAGGCCAAGCGACAGGCTGGTACCCTCAATAGAAATATCTTGTACCGCCCCGAGCGGCATTGAAGTTGTTACTTCATCATGTTGGGTCATATTTCTTTATCCTTTTACCCCAATTGTTGTTAGACCAGAGACCGGGTATTTTTAGGCTATAAAAAATTAATCGGCTTGATATTCATGACAGATGGAATGGTTCTCAGGCTCTTTATAACCCTCCCGAAATCCTCTCTATTATCCAATTCTACAGTAAAAAATCCCTGGAGAGTTTCAGGTTCACCCTCTTCCAGTTTCCCCTCAATCAAATGCCCGCTGAACTTTTTAATAGCCCCCTCTATCTCTGAAAAGAGATTTGAAGTAACCCGGGCTGTAACCTGAAATCTGCGGGTTGCTTTGGGAGAAACTGTCTCCCACTCCACTTCAATATTCCGTTGGGCAAAATCCCTTAAATATTTTAAATTCGGACAGCTATCCTTATGCACGATGATTCCCCTTCCCCGGGAGACATAGCCTATTATAGAATCCCCGGTACTCGGCGCGCAGCACCGGGCCAGCTTTATCATCATATTGCGCTCATTACCGGCTTTTATACCGACTTTGCTACTGTCCAACACCTGCCTTTCCGGTTTCGGTTCCGGCTCTTTTTTTCTCTGCACAACCTTAGCTTGAGACAGATCGATCTTCTTTTTAGCTACGATATTGCGGTCTATGAACAGGCTGGCGTCATGCTGGTTCAACCAGTGCCTTATCTTGGATCTGGTCCGGGAGGTTCGCACCGCCCGAAGCCAGTTAAGGTGAGGCCGGGCCGTGTTGGAGGTGATAATCTCGATTACCTGGGTGTTCTTTAGCCTTTCCTTGAGCTGGATCATAACCCCATCCGCCTTAGCGGCCAGGCAGTGGTTACCTACTTCCGTATGAATATGATAGGCAAAATCCAGGGCCGTTGAGCCTTTCGGAAGCTCAATTACATCCCCCTTGGGCGTGAACACGTATATGGAATCTTTTAAAAGCTCCCGTTTTATTTCATCAAGAAACTGGGCGGATGCGGTCTCTCCGTTCTCCCATGATCTAAGCATATTGATGATGGTGAGCTGTTCCGGCTTAATGGAATCCTTAGTACGTTTATTCTTATAGAACCAGTGAGCAGCTATACCGTTTTCCGCTGTCTGATGCATCTGATGTGTCCTGATCTGGATCTCGATCATTTTCCCTTCATAGCCCATTACCGTGGTGTGCAGGCTCTGGTATCGGTTTGACTTGTGCATGGCGATATAGTCTTTAAACCTCCCCTCAATCGGTTTCCACAGCTTGTGCACTATTCCTAAAAGCTCATAGCACTGCCCCGCTGTATTGCAGAGAATTCTCAATCCAAAGAGATCGTAGATTTCATCTAAGGATTTGCCCTTCTGTTTCATCTTTTTATAGATGGAGTAGTAGTGTTTTGACCTGGTTTCTATCTCTATCTCTATGCCTGCTTTTTGAGCCTCTTTCATAATACTGTCTTTCAACCTGGTTAAAAATACAATCCGGTCTTCCTTTCGCTCTGCAAAATACCGCTCAATTTGCTCATATATTTTAGGATTAACTACCTTTAAGGAAAGGTCCTCCAGCTCGGTTTTTATGCGTGAAATCCCCAAACGGCCTGCTAAGGGAGCGTAGATCTCTAAGCACTCCGTAGCGATCCTCTTTTGACTTTTTTCGGGCAGGTATTGAAGGGTCCGCATATTGTGCAGTTTATCGGCCAGCTTGATCAGAATAACCCGAATATCCTTAACCATGGCAAAGAGCATTTTCCGGATAGTCTCAGCCTGCCGAACCGATCTGCTCATTCCGCGTATCATTGAGATTTTAGTAACCCCCCTCACAAGGGCCTCTATCTCTTTGCCGTACTCGCTTCGCAGCTCCTTTATTGTAAGACCTGTGTCCTCAAGCACATCATGAAGAAGGGCGGCAATTACGGACTGGTAGTCCATGCGGCTCTTTACCAGGGTTTCAGCCACGCTTAAAGGATGGATAATATAGGGTTCACCGCTTGCCCTGAGCTGATTGTGATGAAGCCCGGCTGACCAGCGAACCGCAGACATGATTTTCTTCTTCTCTTCTATAGTATAAGAGCCGAGCGTTTCCGAAAATTGATTAATAAGTGACTTAACACCAGCCATTAATAATGCATCCTTGCCTTAAAAACCCTCTCCCTTCCGGCCAGATCCTTAATAATGCTTATTTCCCGGAATCCTGCTGATTCTGCGGCACCCATCAGATCCTTCATCTGATCAGGCGCAGCCTCTAAGAGCAAAAAACCGCCTGAGTATAACTTCTGTACTGACTGTTCAATAAGACGTTTAGCCACAGTTGTACCATCCAGCCCGCCTTTCAGAGCCAGTTCAGGTTCCGGCCAGCCGATCTTTTTCATATTTTCTACATCCGTATCCTTGAGGTACGGGGGATTGGCCGTGATAAGATCGTAATTCCCGGGAACATCCTCAAGGAGATCGGAGAGATAAAAGGTTAAAGGGAAGCTCAAGTTTTTTGTAGAATTCAGATAAAAAATCTCTTCCACTTCCGGAAACTTATCTGAAGCGGTTATTTCTAGCTCTGGCAGCTCATGCTTCAAAGTTATAGCAATGCAGCCGCTTCCCGTGCATGCATCGTGAAGCCTCCTGATCAAGGGCATTTCATGCAAGGTATTAAGAGCTTCCTCAACCAGGATTTCCGTATCTGGCCTGGGAACTAAGACACGCTCATCAACGTAAAAATCCAGGCTGTAGAACTCCTTTCTCCTTCGTATATAAGAGACCGGCTGCCCTGAACATCTTAAATCTAAAAGCCGGCGGTAGCGTAAATAATCCTTTTCGGAAACTGCCTCGGGAAGAGAAGATAAGAGTTTTTCCTTGCTTTCCTCTCGTGCTTCGGAGAGCAGAATCATTGCATCAAGCATCGGAGTTTCCACCTCCGCATAAAACAGTATGGACTGGCCCTCTTTCAGTACATATTGAACTGTCATGACAATTCTGACTTCAGATACTCCTGCCGTGCATTCAGCTTTAAAGCCTCAATAATCTCATCCATGTATCCTAAAAGTATGCTCTCCAGTTTGTAGAGCGTAAGGTTAATGCGATGATCGGTAACCCGGTTCTGGGGGAAGTTATAGGTTCTGATCCGCTCAGAACGGTCGCCGCTTCCGACCTGGCTCTTTCTGTCCCGGGCCCTCTGCTCCTGTTTTTTCTGCTCCACCATCTCATAGAGCCTTGCCCGGAGAACCCTTAGGGCTTTGGCCTTATTCTTATGCTGTGATTTCTCATCCTGGCAGGTAACAACCATTCCCGTTGGAATGTAAGTTATCCTGACCGCCGAATCCGTTGTATTCACACTCTGACCTCCGGGTCCTGAAGAACGGTAAACGTCAATACGTAAATCCTCATTCTTGATCTCTACATCGGTGGCTTCCGCCTCGGGAAGAACAGCCACTGTGACGGCAGATGTGTGGATCCTTCCCCCCGACTCGGTAACCGGAACCCTCTGAACCCGGTGCCCCCCGCTTTCATAACGAAGATTCTCGAAAACACTGCTTCCTCTAATGGAAAAAATTATTTCCTTAAAACCGCCTATCTCCGTACTGTGGGAGGAGAGAATCTCTATCTTCCAGTTTCTTGATTCTGCATACTTGGAGTACATCCTGAAAAGATCCGCAGCAAACAGGGCGGCCTCATCCCCCCCGGTGCCGGCCCTGATCTCCATAATGATGTTTTTAAGATCCATGGGGTCTTTGGGAATGAGCAGGATTTTGAGATTCTTATTCAGCTCATCCCTTTTTACCTGAAGCTCTTTCAACTCGTCTTTAGCTAAGTCCACAAGCTCATCATCACGTGCATTATTTATCATTTCACATGTGTTGGTGATCTCATTTTTTACTTTCTTAAGACTCTCATACTCCTCGACGATCTCCGACAGCGCGGCGTTCTCCTGCATGAGCTCCCTGTAGCGCTTCTGATCTTTAAGTACATCCGGATCAGAAGCCATTTTCTGAAGTTCATTATAGCGATTTACAATTGAATCAAGCTTTTCCTGCATACTCATTCCTCGATCTGTTCCGTTGAACTTAACTTAACAAAAATATGGCGGCATTTCAATCAGGCTTACGGGAAGCTTGACAGCTAATATTGTATTACTTTAATATTTTTATGCATTTATGTGCTTGTGCGGTCTTACGCATTCAGTAATATAAAGCTAAATGGACTTTTAATGAGGAGATAAATAAAATGAAGATAAAAATCATTTTTTGTGCTATTCTCTCAGTTTTCTTTATTATGCTTCTTACCGGATGTTCAAGTTTAGATGATTCAACAAAAGACGCTCGTGCTCTTGATAACCTGATAAAGAGCGGCCGTTTGAATGAAGCCGACATATATTGCGGCAAACAAGAGGGGGAATCACGGAAGGATTGTTACACGATGCTGGCTGAAGCCTACTTTACCAAAAAAGATTATGACTCTGCTGTCAAATGTTATTTGAAAGCTGATGAAAATATTATATTTGAAGAAGATTTTATTGATAATAGTTATAACTGGTCTGAAGGTAGTGATCAAGATAAATCTATCGAAATCCGAAACGGCAAATATATCTTCGAGCATAAAAGGGAAAAGAGCTCTTGGATGAGTTGGTCGAGCTCAATTAATATAGACGAATCCCTGGGTTTTAAGATCCAAAGCACAATGACAAAGGTTAATGGAATAGACGACTATGGATATGGAATTGCCTGGGGTTTAAAAGATGGTGATAATCGCTATGAATTTTGTATAGACGGAAATGGCTACTATTTTATCGGCAAAGATGAAAATGATGAATGGAAGGATATTGTGGATTGGACAGAGTCGTCCTTTATCAATAAAGAAAACTCTACAAACACTCTGGCGGTTGAAAAATCAGGTGACAAGCTTAAGTTCTACATCAACGGCCACTTCGTTAATGAATGCCCGTATGAGCATTTCTTCGGTAAAAAAATCGGTTTTATTCTATACCGTAATATGAAAATCGAGTTTGATAATATCATAGTAACCCAATTCGCTCAAGAAAAAGAAATATATGATATAGTATTTCAGAGAATTCTTGATGACGGAGATTATTACTCCTTTTTAAATAATTGCAGCAAGGCAGGATACACAAAAAATGAAGCGTATGTAAAGATTGCCGAGGTTAATCTTATAAAAGGCGATTACAGTGCCGCCGCCATGAATCTTGAAAGGGCCGGGTGGGCGATAAAGGACTTGAGGAAAGTCAAAATATTCGAAGATCATTTTGACGATAATACAAATGCCTGGTTTGAAGTAGATGATGAAAATACATTTAAAGAAATTAAGAATGGCAAATATATTTTCTACAAGAAGAAAGAAACGGGTTCGAGCTTTACCTGGCCTCAGACTTCAATCAACATAGACGTATCCGGTGATTTCAAGATAGAAGGAACGATGACAAAGCTTGAAGGATTAGATAATCATGGATACGGCATCTGCTGGGGATTAAAAGATATTGATAACTGCTATATGTTTTATATCAGTGGAGATGGTTCCTATACGATCTCCAAGTATGAAAATGCTAAATGGAAGAAAATTGTCGGTTGGACAAAATCAGTCCATATCAATAAGTTTAATTCAATGAACACACTGGCCGTGGAAAAATCAGGCAATAGAATGAAGTTTTACATTAACGGCCACTTAGCTAATGAACTTCCATATGAAAGATTTTTTAGCAATAAAATCGCCTTTATTGTCTGCACCAAAATGAAAGTAGAGATCGATAATATTATAGTAACACAATCTCCTCCCAAGATAGCTTTAGCCCTGGCTGCAGCAGAAAAAGAAGGCTACAGAGAAAAAGAAGCGACGGTTTTAAAGGAAGATATGACCGGTAAAGCGGGCAGCAAAAGATGGGCTGTGATTATTGGGATATCAAATTATGAAGACTCACGTATTCCGCCACTCCGTTTTGCGGCTGCAGACGCAAAAGCTTTTTATGATTGGAGCGTTTCTACAAAAGGTGGCAAATATCCTCCGTCACAAGTGTTGCTTTTAACAGATCAAGAGGCAACCTATAAAAATATGAAAAATGCCCTATTCACCTGGCTTAAGCAGCCATTAGAAGAAGATATTGTTACAATTTATTTTGCAGGGCACGGCTCCCCTGATTCTCCGGATTCTACTGATAACCTGTTTTTGCTTCCTTATGATACCCAGTACGACGACATTGCTTCAAGTGGATTCCCAATGTGGGATATACAAACTGCATTAAAGAGATTTATTAAAGCTAAAAAAGTTGTGATTATTGCGGATGCATGTCATGCCGGTGGTGTCGGACAGACTTTCGATATTGCAATGAGGTCTAACAGGGGCATCAGCATTAATGCAATAAGCACTGGTCTACAGAACTTATCCAATGTTGGAGATGGTGTATGTGTTATAAGTGCATCCGACGACAAACAGTTCTCTCAAGAGAATCAGAAATGGGGTGGAGGGCATGGTGTGTTCACATATTTCCTGCTGAAAGGTCTTAATGGCGAGGCTGATTATGATAAAGATAATCATGTAAGTCTTGGCGAACTCATTCCTTATCTTTCTCAACAGGTGAGAAGGGCAACAAATAGTGCCCAGTGTCCTGTGGTTTCAGGAAAGTTTGATCCTGCATTGAGTATTGCGAAGTGAAGGTTCTCGTGCCGACGATGTATCACGATTCTCTCTAAAAAAAGGAGTAAATATATGCAGGAAAAAAACTCTCTTGTTGTACTGTGGAGCAGCGGAGACCGGGAGGTGGCTTTGAAGATGGTGTTTATGTACACCTTGAATGCAAAGCTACGAGGCTGGTGGCAGGATATCCGCTTTATTGTGTGGGGACCTTCGGCCAGGCTGCTTAGTGAAGATACTGAACTTCAGGAGCATATCGAGAAAATGAGAAAGGCTGGAATTACTCTCGAAGCCTGTAAATCCTGTGCGGATATGTATGGGGTGTCCAGGGAACTGGAGGCACTCGGTATTGAAGTGCGTTATATGGGAGAGCCGCTCACCACGTATATAAAGGAAGGGTGTAAGGTGTTTACCTTTTAGTCAGCCGACGTATATAGCGGCGTACTGCTTGCTCTTTAGTAGCGCCTTCCCCTGGTAAGCAGAAAGCCGAACAGGCTGCCGCAGATACCCCCAATGATATGTGCGAACTGGGAAATATTGTCTTCCGTAAAGGCATTGCTGATCTCTTTGGCCAGAAATATCAGCACCACCAGGATGAAAGTCAAAGGTATTTCCCCGGAGCGAATATTGGTAAAAGAGCTTAAAATAATCAACATAAATACGATCCCGCTTGCGCCCATTAAAGCTGTGGAAAAGAACACAATGTTCAGGATAGCTGTAATCAGGGCAGTTACCAGCATCATTAAAAGCATAGTGCCTGAGCGGTACTTCTCCTCCAGTATGGGACCGATAAGGAGAATAAAGGAAAAGTTGCTTATAAGATGAATCCAGTTCTTATGGCCGATTACATGAGTAAAGAGGCGCACATAGCTTATAAAGGATCCGGGATTAAAGCTGGGATAGGCAATACAGAATTTTTTAGTTAATTGAGAGCCCAGAAACTGATCCAGTACCAGTATTAATGTAGTGATCAGTGTAAAGGTTAAAATAACCGGGGCATTGTATCGTATACGCATGCCTTACCATAAAACTGGACGGGTAAAATGTCAAGACGACGCTGACTCGCTCAATAAAATTCCTGAAAATCATTGGCGAATAAAAATATTTTAAAATAGTGTTACATCCCATTAAATATTACTTTGACTTTTACATAAAAGTATAATTTAATTAAGTTTGGTTTAAAATTTACAAAAGAGGAGGCGTTTATGCTGTTCAAACTAAAGAGGTGTTATCATCTCCCAATTAGTCTTTTACTATTGGTCTCATTTATTGGATGCGCGACTATCATAACCGGCAGCAGCCAAAAAATACAGATCAAATCATCACCCGGAGATGCCCATGTAAGAATATATGATAATTCGAGTGTGGTTATATGGGATTCAAACACCCCCACGACAGCTGTGCTTAAGAAAGGAGATGGATACTTTAAAAAAGCCAGGTACACTGTAGTTGTTGAAAAGAAAGGATATAAGCGACAAGAATTCATAATTTCCGGCAGTTTGAGGGGAGGATGGTATATAGTTGGCAATCTTATTATTGGAGGTCTCTTGGGGTGGCTGATTGTTGATCCATTAACAGGAGGCATGTGGGCTCTTTCTCCAAAAGAGATTAATGCTAATCTGGCAGAAGAAGCGGCTTTCCTGAATCAGAATGAAGGCTTAATGATTGTGCTTAAGGAAGATATTTCTCCTTCGTTATTTAATGAGCTTAATCCAATTCCTATTCACTAATATCGAGTTCAATCAGTTATATATAGACAGGTTTTAATTTCTAAGTGCTGCACCCGTAAGAAAAATCTTATTCCTTCCCTCCCAGGCCCAGGGACCTTAAAAAGGATGTGATCTCTCCCGTGCGTGTTTCAGCTACCTCCCGGCTCACAGCCTCAAGCCTTAAACGGATAACTGGTTCCGTATTGCTGGGCCGTATATTAAACCAGTAATCGCTATATTCCACGCTTATACCGTCGAGTTTGCTGATCTTTGCCCGGGCATGCTGAGCCTCTACTTGTTTTAGGACCTCATCCTTGTCCGGAACTTCAATATTTATCTCAGGTGATTGGAAGTAGCGCTGTTTTAGGGGTTCTACCAGCTCGGACAGCTTTTTGCCACTTTTCTTAAGGAGCTTTAGCAGAAATACCAGGGCATAGGCTGCGGATTCCGTGTAAAAGGCATCGGCTACCTTAAAATACACATGACCGGAGGCTTCACTCCCGAAAACAGCCCCACTGGCTATCATGTTGTCGTAGAGAAATGTGTAGCCCACCTTAGAGACAACGGGCTTTCCCCCCAGCTCAAGGATCCGCTCCGGCAGGGCCCTGGATGAAATTAGATCATAGGCTATAGCTGCCCCTGGGTTTTTATCAAGAAGCTCTTCTGCTACCAGGGCTGATATAAAGAAGTTTTCGATTCCCTCTCCACGTTCATCCACAAAGAGAATCCGGTCTCCATCCCCATCCAGAATAGCCCCAAAATCAGCGCCCAGCCTGCGGACTTCTAAGGCGGCCATCTCTTTACTCTCAGGTTTTAGGGGATTAGGATCCCGGTTGGGGAATTCCCCGTCCGGCTCTTCATTTATAATAACTGCATTTAGGTTCAATTTCTTAGAGAGCTTTCGGAAAACCCTCCCTGAGGAACCGTTTCCAGGATCAATCACTATATTGTGGGTAATCTTCTCACCCTTAAGGGGTTCAGAGACAAAATCAATGTATTCATCAATCATATCCACCTCGCTAAAGGAGCCGCGTTTAACAGGTAGATCCTGGCCCATTCCTGCCACAGTATCCTGTATCTTATTCAGACCCCTGGCATAGCTTACAGACCCGCCTCTGCCGTCATAGAGCTTGAAGCCGTGGTACTGGGGTGGATTGTGAGAGGCCGTGACCATAGCTCCCCCATCGCATCCTTCCTGTATCTGGAAAAAGTGGAGCTGGGGGGTGCTCGCACGCCCAATTCCAGTCACCCTCTTACCCTCATCCACTAAGCCCCGGCTTAAGGCCTGGTACAGCTCCTGTGAGTGGCTGCGGGCATCATAACCCACCATGTACCTATCTTTCTGTAAAAATCGGGCAAACGCCCTGCCTATTTTATAGGCCAACCCGGCATCTATATCCTGCCCGTATATTCCCCTGATGTCGTAGGTCTTGAAGATTCCCATGGTATCTCCTCTGCATACATAAATATTACAGGAGTATAGAATAACTTTTGCCTTTTGAATATGCCGGTTAATTGCTAAATAGAAGCTCTCTTTAGAATTGACATTAACGCCCTGCCCGGATAATCTCTGTTTTAGCATCAACCCAGTAACAGGAGGCATAATGTACAGTATCGCCGTACTGCCAGGTGATGGAACCGGACCCGAAGTTATAGCGCAGGGAATTAAGGTCCTGAAGCGCATCTCAGCACACTTTAACATTCAATTTAATTTTAAAGAATTTGATTTCGGCGGTGAGCTCTACCTCAAAACAGGTGTTACCCTGCCAGACGGGGCAGTTGAAGGGCTAAAAGACTTCGATGCCATATACTTAGGCGCCATAGGCCATCCGGAGGTAAAGCCAGGAATTCTGGAAACCGGAATTCTATTGAAGCTCCGATTTGATCTGGATCAGTATATCAACCTCCGTCCCATCAAGCTCTATCCCAATGTGGAGACACCCCTTGCCAATAAGGGGCCTGAAGACATCGATTTTGTGGTGGTGCGTGAAAATACTGAAGGGCTATATGCCGGATCCGGAGGATTTCTTAAGAAGGGAACACCAGACGAAGTGGCCATACAAGAAATGATCAATACCCGCAGAGGTGTGGAACGATGTATACGCTATGCCTTTGAATACACCCGGAAGCGAAATAAACAGAAAAAACTTACCCTCTGCGCCAAAACAAATGTCCTGACCTATGCCCATGATCTCTGGATGAGAACCTTTACCGAGCTTGCCGAGGACTATTCTGATATTGAGACCGATTATGCCCATGTGGATGCTATTACAATGTGGATGGTGAAAAACCCCGAGTGGTTTGATGTGATTGTTACCACCAATATGTTCGGCGACATTATCACAGATCTGGGCGCCATGATTCAGGGTGGGATGGGAGTCGCCGCAGGGGGGAACATTAACCCGAAAGGGGTGTCCATGTTCGAACCCATAGGAGGGTCTGCCCCCAAATATACGGGAAAGAACACGATCAACCCGATTGCCGCTATTATGGCCGCCCAGATGATGCTTGAAATCCTGGGTGAAGATCAGGCTGCAGAAGCCGTTGAAGAATCCGTAGTAAAAACCATCGGTAAGCTGAAGAGCATGTCTGCAGGACAGATGGGCTACTCCACTTCCGAAATCGGCGATATGGTGAGCGCAGGCATCAAGACGTGAATAATCCATTCTACGTGGGTATTGTGGGCAGCAGGAGCTGTACGCCTGAGATTGCAGGGCTTGCCTATGAGACCGGAAAGCTTGTGGCTGAGCAGGGTTGGATGTTAGTATGCGGGGGCATGGGGGGAGTAATGGAGCAGGCCTGCCGCGGCGCACATTCTGCAGGGGGAATTACCCTGGGAATTCTCCCCGGGAACTCACGTGAAGAGGGAAATCCATACTTAAGCTACTCCATCGTTACAGGTCTGGGAGAGGCAAGAAATGTTTTAGTCGCAAAAACAAGCCAGGCGCTTATTGCAATTTCCGGGAGTTACGGAACCCTGTCCGAAATTGCCTTAGCCAATACATCTGGAATCCCGGTAGTGGGGCTTAAATCCTGGCATCTGGATCCGCAGCTTAACCGGGGAAGATACCTCTTTTCAAAAGAGGTTGAGGATCCCCGGGAAGCAATTGACTATATAAAGTCGCTCCATTGAGCAATACTGTTTGGCAAACCAATCCCTTTCATTCCTCTCCCGTTAGTATGCGGAAACCCTTTGCCTCAAGGTTTTATCTTCCTACAGCAAAAACATCTACAAAGGCGCAAAAATAAGCATGAAATCTTTGCTATTCTGCCTCCTCACGATCCTCCCAATTCTCCGGATAGAGGAGCACCTTCACATAGCGATTAATGTCCAGATATTTCTGAGCCGTCTTCTGAACCATCTGAGCATTTATTGCATCGACATTAGCTTCATATTGTAGAATATCTTTCGTATCAAGATCATGCGCATAGTAGAACTGCAGATTCTGAAGCCAGAACTCATTCTTTTTTAGATCTGTTTCACGCTCCCGCTTGAAGATCTCCTTCACCTTATTGATCTCCTCATCTTTGGGCCCATCAGACTGCAAACTCTCTATCTGTGTTAATACCGAAGCACTGAGATCTTCAGCATTTTCCGGTGCGCAGCCGAATCCTATATATACATGATATTCCTCATCGGGGTAATGGGATATACTCGACAAAACCCCTACACTGTAGGTTCCGCCTGAATCCTCTCTTAGGGTATCCCTGAGCTGGATCTCAAGAACTTCAGCTAAAGCCCGGAGCTTGAGTTTGTTGGCAAAAGACCAGGTAATGGAGCCGCTGAAAATAATCTGGACCCGGCTTTTCGGTTCAAGACCCCTTTTCACGATTTGTTCAATGACCCCTCCCGGCGGATCTATGCCCAAATCCCTCCAGCTCTCAATGCGCCCGGTAGAGGGGAGGCTGCCCAGATATTTCCTTATCAATGGCTCGATCCCTTTCAGTGTAAAATTGCCTACGAAGAAGAATGTAAAATCCCCGGCATCTTTAAACCGGTTTTGATATACGGAATAGGAAACGTCCAGGCTCATCTCCTTTAAAATCTTAAGATCCCAGGGGCGGGCTCTGTAATGGTTCTGGGTAATGAGTATCCGTACCGTATCCCAGAAGACCGTTTCCGGAGAGGCTTTTCTATTTTTTAAATCAGCGGCCAGTTGTTCCCGGTAGCTTAAGAAGGCGCTCTCATCTCTGCGGGGAGCAGTAAAGAAAAGATAGATCAATTGGAACATGGTCTCTAAGTCATCCGGCCTCGCCTTACCCTGTATTCCCTCATGCAGCTCACTGATCCATGGGGACACCTGCACTAACCTGCCGGTCAACTTCTTTTGAAGCTCAATCTGGTTGAAATCCCCCACCCCTCCTTGAGCGATCACAGAAGATGCGGTAACTGCAGCGACGTAGTCCTCATCCGGTATAAGCGAATGACCGCCGGGGCTGAAAGCGGCAAAAAGAACCTGATCGTTTTTGAAAAGCGTAGGCTTCAGAATCACCCTGACCCCGTTTGAAAGACGCCATTCTGTGAGCTCAAGCTCGGGAATCTCAACGGTTTCCTCAATCATAGCGAGTGTAAGAGGTCCTGATATTAGAGGCTCATCCTTTACCTCATCCCTGTAGGACTGGATAGCTTTGTTTTTAACCATGTTAAAGATCCCTTCAAGTTCATCTTCTCCGGGGATTTCCACTTCCGGTTTTTCAGGCGCATTTACCATAATAACCCGGTTTTCATCTGTCAGCCACAAAAGCGCCTGCTGATTGACCTCTTCAAGCTTGATTACGGGCAGAACTCTTTTAAAGAGCTCGTATTCGTACTCAATTCCGGGAATCGGCTCATCTTCCAGGAAGTGACCCTCGTACTCGGCAACCAGTCGGCGGGACTCGGTATTTTCCCGCTCATTATAGGCGGTTTCGATCCAGGTAAGGATCCTATCCTTCTGGCGCTTCAATTCAGTTTCAGTAAACCCGAACCTCCTGGCCCTCTCCGTTTCCGTTAACAGGGCCTCAAGCCCTCTTAAAATCCCGTTATCTTTAACCCTGGCGCCCAGTATGTACAGCTCTTTAGAACGGATGGTCCGCAGATTCCCGGAATAGGCGCTTAAAAAGGGCGGGTCAGAACGCTTTGTCAACTCTTCAAGACGATCATTGAGCATGCCGCTGTACAGATACTCAACTATCCTTCTGCGATAATCTTCCACAGTATAAAAGGGCGATACTTCATGTTTCGTGTAAATACCAACCCGGGTTGAAGTTGCTTCCGGATCAGAGGCTACAGCGAACCGTATTTCTTTATGATCCGGTACCTGATAGATCTTCCGCTCCCTGGGATCATCAGGCATTTTGAGTCGGGAAAAATGTTTAACTATGATCTCTTCCATCCAGTCTTTGTCAAAATCACCTACCGCGATCACGGCCATCAGATCCGGACGGTACCAATCCCTGTAGAACCTTAAAAACTGCTCAGAACCGCAATTCTTGATGATTTCCAGCTTACCGATGGGCCGCCGCTCGGCATATCTGGAATCCTTGAACAAAATGGGAAACTGTTTGTCCCTCATCCTCGCCTCGGCTCCCCTACCCAAACGCCATTCCTCTATGATTATCGGGCGCTCTTTTTCGATCTCCGCCTCATCAAAGCTTATGTTATGAGCCCAATCTTCAAGAATCTGTACTGCGGTTTTTAAAACCTCCGGCTTTTGCGTAGCAGTCGGCACCTGCAGGTAATAGACCGTCTGGTCAAATCCGGTATGTGCATTCAAATCAGGACCGAATCTCATGCCTAAGGATTCCAGGAAATCTACAATCTCATCCTTCTTAAAATTCAGTGTGCCGTTAAAAGCCATATGCTCAAGAAAATGAGCAAGCCCCTGCTGATCCTCTTCTTCTAAAACGGAGCCGGCATTTACAATTAGTCTCAGTTCTGCCCGATTCTCGGGTTTTGGATTATGACGAATATAATAGGTGAGCCCGTTATCCAGGGTTCCAATCGTCAGCCGTGGATCAATGGGCATAATCTCAGACGGCGGCTCGCTTTGCTCCGTAACATGTATACAGGTAGATATTGTAAATAGAAGGATTATAATCAGTACAATATATGCAAAATTCCGGCCCTCAAAGCAATTTACTCGTTTCATGATATGCTCCCTTGCATTCTATCTAATTATAAATGCTTTTCTCAGGTTATACACTGCTATTCACTGCCGATAACCGGTAGAGTTATGGGCGCCTCGGGAAGAACAATAATCCTATCGGAATCTGAAATAACAGCATTGATTTCCCTCACATTATCAATTGGATGCATATGGTATGAACGTATAAGTGAGCATGGCATCTTTGAATAGATATACACATCTGCCCATTTGAGCTCTCTGGCAATTAGATATGCCTTATGAGCGCCTAAAATAAACTTCTTTTTTATTCTTTTAATAACTGCATCCAAATCCGGTTCTTCAGTCATCCACTTATGAAAAATTTCCGATCCATGGCCATCCCTGCATTCAGCAATCAAAACAACTTTGCCTCCTTTTTTTACTACCCTGACTGCGCTTTCAATAGCCTTCTGTGCCTGATAGAGATTTATATCCCTGGGATACCCGCCCGCACTGATAATCACACTATCAACCTGGTCCGGTATCCTTACCTTATATATTCTGTCGCAGAGCTTTGTACCGGCAATAAAAGCCCTGGATATATCACCGGAAAATACCTTAACGATCTCCTTTTTGTGATTTAACACTGCATTAAGAATAAAATCCACTCCTGCCATCCTGCCCGCTTCTTCTATTTCTTCACGCACCGTGTTTCCCTCTATTCTTCCGGGTTCCGAACCTTCAGCCTCAAGTCGCGAATGACAGGACTCGATAGACCGGCGGTCGGCAATCCCGGGTAAAATCGATTTCGCGCCTCCTCCATAACCGCAGAACTGGTGAAACTCCGTATCGCAGATTATTATTTTTATATCAGATTCATAAAATCTCTTATTGATTCTTATTTGATTCCCAAAAGAGCTCTTTCCTAATGGAATTAATCTTTCATCATTATCACAATCATGGTTTACTGCTTTAATCCTGCCATAATACCTACCTAAGAGCTTGTTAAATTCCTCCTCACTTAATCCCCTGTGTGCTCCGGTTGCACAAATTACGGTTATATCTTTGAGCTCGGCACCGCATCTCTTCAAGCAAGGTATGAAAATATTTAAAATTTTATCTGTGGGGATCGCCCGGGTTATGTCATCTACAATAATTGCAATTGACTTTCCCGGAGCAATAATTTTCTCCAAACCTTGAGTACCGATGGGATCTTTTAAAGAGGCAAATATTTCCTCTCTTAAACTCTTTACACCAGGCATAAATTGCGGCATATATATACCGCAGATCTTCTCTCTCGGTACATTTACGGTGAGATTGGTTTTCCCATACTTTAGTTGCATAATCCCGCTCCTGCTATGGCGGTCAGTTATATTCGTTAGGGGCTTTTACAGAGATGTTATATTTTCTCCACTGTTCCTCTCTTAAGGCACTGATAGTATCCCCGCGCAATCCGCTCCTTAAGGCTGCCACCGAGAGTACATCTCTCGGCTGAACATTACCGATACTCACCTTAGGCCCGTATTCCATAAAAATTGTCTGCTGCTGGCTTTTCTCCGGAGCTTCAATCATTGTATTTCCCAACCCTACAGCTTCAATAATCTTATTCAGCTCCGTAAAATCAACCTCTCCGCCTTTTCCCATAACCCCGATTCCCTTACCGGACTCACGCGATTCAATAATGACCATTTGTGCTCCGCTTTTAAGATCGCTGTTCATGAGCTCTATTCTCTTTTGTATACTGATTGATGCATCCTTTTTGGGATCTTTCTTGCCCACTTCGGATATCACGGTAAATCCGCTGTCAATGCACATTTTGATAATGTCTTTCCTGTGTTCATCGGGAATGTATATTGTACCATCAGAGAATTCGAGGTAAGTAAATCCTAAGGATTTAGCATACTTCAGATATACTTTTAAATCAGATTGTGAATATCCTCCCGCCTCAAGTATGGTAACTTCTGTTAGCGTTCCTCCTATCATTGGACTGATACCGTAAGCCCTGTAAGCTCTATTCTTTTTCCTTAATATATCTTCATCGTATAAGGCGCCTGTACCAAATGTACACTTAACAATCTGAACAATACCCTTAGCCATTTCCGCCCAATCTTTAGCTCCTTTCGGCCCGAACTCCTTTTCAATAACCATGACAGTCCCTGTCTCTTCCGGAACTGATATAAAATCCCTGAATGCTCTTGACATCGCTTTAGTCCTCCAATCATTAAGGCCGACTTTACTATAAATCCGGATTCTATGATAAGATTTAATTACTTCACAAGAGTAGCTATACAAGTAGATTATTGTTCCTGTCAATAGAAAAAGATCTTAAAATATCGGGCAGATTAATAAAACGACTCTCTTACACGCCTCTCTTGACTTTGTGTTCATCGGCCTGTATATAAAGAAAGAAATGACTCATGAAATAACCTTTAGAATTTATACAGGCAATAAGTATGTAGACATAAATACTGTAACTGAGAGCTTATCTTTAGAAAGTCTCTTGGAGATTGAAGAGGGAGTAGCCTTTGAAAATTCCGTTTATTTAAGAGAACCGGATTCTTTAAAACCTGCAGAAATAAGATCCTTTCTTACAGCAATGAAAGGCATAGAAATTGTCAAAAATGAGAGATTTGATGCTAAAATAGAAGTATCTCTAAGCGACACTGCTTCTTTAACGGTAAATGATAATGTATTAACATTAAAATTACCTATAGAACTGGTTAAGAATCCTAAAGATAGAAGAAGAACATTAGCCGGCAACCTTGGACTGTTATATTCCCTATCTCTTTACCTGTTTGAAAAAAAATTTGGAATTGTCAGTTATCATTCAAGCGCACTTGTTGATGAAAAAAACAGGCTCGTATTTATAAACGGCGGGGAGGCTTCCAGCGGCAAATCAGTTATCATGCTGGATTATATGTCACATTACGGCAGGGATTCGGACTATAGGGTATTATCAACTGAAATGGGGCATTTCAGTATTGTGAATAATGAACTTCTTGCCTACTGCGGTTCAGTTTTTGACAATGTATCTCTTTTTCCCGATGAGCCGGAAAAAATCAAATTAATGAGTAAGCTGTTCCCGGACACGAGATTGCCGGACCCGGATATAAAAACAGAAGTGCGCGGAACAGACGGCAGTGTAAAAATCGCCGTTTCCGTCAAGGATTATTATGCCCGAAAGATGTGTTATTCTTCAAAGAACGGTTATAAGCTGGTATATTTAATGCCTGGCATAAAAATGGGGAAAAAAAATAAAGCCCCCGTCTTAATGGAAGCGGATGAATTTACCGGATTATTCAGTTCATTGGTCGGTGTTGCAAGACAAAAACTCGGACAAAAACAGCCTTCATGGATATATAATGAGCAAGCCTCTCTGCTTATACCTGCATGGTTTTTAGCAGGAGAACAGAATGCTGAAGCCGAAACTATTGAAAAATCATTAAAAGAGGATTTCCTCAGAGCAGTAGTCAAAATAGAGGGCTCTCCCCTGGATTTCAACAGAAAACCAGGAGAATATTGGCGTAAAATAAGTGATTTGCTGGATTTAAAGTAGTTCTATTAAGCCAATATGTTCTGTACCGGATGCGGCGGAAGGAGCTCAAAGAGCAGGGGCCGACTTACCAATTTGGAAGATAAATTGAGCTCTAATTAAGGAAAGCGCCTGATTCGTCTTGCCCTATTTTACTTTCAGCTTTGTTTTCAGCGTACGCAGCAGAACATTATGATCAATGGGCTTTTGGAAAATGCCTGCCAGTCCCAGCTCGCTTACATCCAGATTATATCGCACAGCATCACCCGCAGAGCTCAACAGGAAAATCGGAGCCTTAAAACCGGCTTCTTTCAGTTTAGTAGATACCTTGCTTCCCGCATCAACCGTTTCCATCATTAAATCAAGCAGAATGGCATCCGGCTTGATGCGCTGGGCAATTTTTAATCCCTCCTCACCATCACCTGCTTCACCCACAATAAAACCGGCAGACTCCAATACGATCCTCATTGCTGCACAAATATCCGGATCATCATCAATAATTAGAATTGTTTTTCCAGTTTCACCTGTAGCCATACTTTTCCCTTTCCACTCCCTAATCAATAATTTTATAAAATCTAAAGCCTTATGCTTATTCTCTAATGCCCTTTCAGACAATACTTCAGCCAGTTCAAACTCATAACCCCGCACGCCGATCAGCCAGGCATCAGGCACTTTTTTAAATGTATCCCGACAGATTGCCAGCACAGATTCAGGCTCTATCACATGAGAAGTGAAGCTTATGGTGGATGAGGGTATGAGGCTCTTCACACGGAAAGACTCGGGGCCTTTCACCGCCGCATCCACAAATATCACCTTCTCATGCTCTGCTAAGGCAGCCGCATTCTCAATTACGAGCTGATAATCTGACTCAGCAGTCACACCGGGTAATTTAAGCCTTTCAATCTCCTCTACAACCGCAGGCCCTATACCATCGTCCTGTCTGCCGGGGTTGCCGTAACCCAGGATCAGGATACGCGGGGCCTTAAGGTTCTTCACCCACGCACTTTCTCCTGCATGAGCTCTCCCCCGGGCCCTTCCAAACGTACGATCAGGGGCATCCGGCCTACGGCATGTGTTGCACAGCTCAAGCAGGGGTCATAAGCCCTGATGGCTACTTCGACATGGTTCAGCAGATCCTCAGTTATCTCAGCTCCTTCCAGATATTCTAAAGCCACGCTCTTTACAGCCTGATTCATGGGCTCATTATTGCTTGTTGTGGAGACAATTAAGTTGGCCATTTCCACCTGATCCCTATCATTAATGCGGTAGTGGTGGAAAAGGGTTCCCCTGGGAGCTTCTAAATAGGCTACCGCCTCGCTCCGGCGCTCACCTGTAACTACTAAATCAGTACCCTGAAGATCAGGATCGTTTAAGAGTTCCTTCATTTTCTCTGCACAGTAGAGGATCTCAAGCAGCCGGGCCCAGTGATAGGCTAATGTAGAGTGAACAGGCCTGCCGCCGCCCAGCTCCATAAACTCCCGGCGCTCCTTTTCCGACATGGGCGCATCCATGTAATCACAGTTGTTCACCCGCGCCAGGGGACCTACCCGGTACCAGCCCTTCTCCATGCCGAGCTGTTTGATGAATGGGAACTTCATATAGCTCCACGGTCTTACCTCTTCCCGGATATAGTTCAAGTAGTCCATGGGCTTGATCTGGTCGAATATCAGCTTTCCGTCCGGGTCCTTGGCCCTTAAGCTTCCGTCATATATGTCGAACCTGCCGTCTTCATCTACTATGCTTACGAAATTGGATTCAAAGCTCCCGAATGCGGACATGCGCTCGATATCATCCCTGTACAGTTTCTTGTACAGGTTCAGGCCCTCCACGGACCACTGAATCATCTGGTCTATATCTTTTAAGAGGAAATCCCTCTCTTCGATCGAGAGGTTTTTATTAATGCCGCCGGGTATGGCGCCATTGCCGTGGATCTTCTTTCCGGCTGTGGCCTTAATTACCTCCTGGCCGTATTTACGCATCAGAATGGCCATTTTAGCCAGCTCAGGATGCTCCTGGGCCACCCCAATTATATTCCTCTTCAAGGGATCGGCATCAAAGCCGAACAGCAGGTCCGGAGAACTTAAGTGAAAGAAGTGAAGTGTATGGGATTGGAATGTCTGGCCGTAATGCATGAGACGGCGCATCTTTTCCCCTGTGGGGGTAAGCTTATCCGCACCAACGATAACATCCATGGCCTTGGCCGCACATAGAAGATGGCTGACCGGACATATGCCGCAGAGTCTCTGGACAATGACAGGGACTTCCCAGTAGAAGCGGCCCAGTATGAAGCGCTCAAAGCCGCGAAACTCAATAATATGCATCCTGGCCTGCTCCACCTTGCCGGCCTCATCCAGCTTAATAGTAACTTTACCGTGTCCCTCCACCCGGGTGACCGGATTTATAATAATCTTTCTTCCGTTTTTTGTTGCAGTACGCATATCTTATCCTCCGACGGGTCAGTCTTTCTTAAGCATTGTATAGGACAGATCTATCTCTTTGCCCAGTAAAAGGCTTGAGAGAATTTCCCATATCGTCTCTGCCGGCGGGGGACATCCCGGAATGAAGTAGTCCACCTTTACCAGCTCGTGTACGGGGTAGACCTTATTCATCAGCATGGGAATATCCGGATCATCAGGAATACGCCCGCTCGGGTTTTCCACGGTGGGTCCGCTCAAATAGGCTACCTCCAGGCATTCCTTGAGCGGTACAGTATTCCGCATTGCAGGTATATTGCCCTGGATGGCGCATTCACCTAAAGAGACTAAAACCTTACAGTGCTTGCGAAAATCCCGCGCCACCTCGAGATTTTCATCGTTGGAAATGCCCCCCTCGATGATTCCCACATCCACGGGACCGGTAAAATCCTTGATATCAGCGATTGGGGATTTATCAAAATCCACCAACTCAATGAGCTTCAGCAGCAGATCGTCGATGTCAAGGATTGACATATGACACCCGAAACAGGATGTCAGAGCGGTTGTAGCTATCTTCGGCTTAGACATATTGAATCTCCTGAAGAGTTTATTTTCCCTTTTTCTCGATATCAGAACCGATCGGTTCCTTATCATACAGCCTTGTTCCTATGGGCATCTCAAAGCCAACTCTCTTAACAACAAGGCTCCCCGTAGGACAGAAACTTGCCGCCTTATCCGCTGCTTCCAGATCAGTTTCGGACAGGGAGTGTTCTGAATCCACGGCCAGGAGCTTGGCAATCCCTCTCCCCTTGAAACCGAATACATGCTTTCCGTCCTTCTCCTGGGAGGACCGGACACAGCGCCCGCACAGGATACAGCGGTTTCTGTCGATGTAGAAATCCGGGTGCGACCCATCCAGCTCTTTCTCTGGAAAGAGATATGGATAACTCGGCACCATCATGCCGAGGCGGTAGGCTAATGCCTGAAGCTCACAGTTTCCGCTTTTCTCACAGAAAGGACAGATATGGTTCCCCTCTACAAAGAGCATCTCCACTATATGCCGCCGCTGTTCATTCAATTCCCCGGTATTGTTCTCAATAACCATACCATTGCCCACCACCATGGTGCATGCATTAATCGGTTTACCGTTTACATTAACCGTGCAGATCCGG
>JAUWZD010000143.1 GCA_030615505.1 Spirochaetales bacterium
TCAGGTCCACGGCGGGGATATCGAAAAGGTGCTTCGGAATATCGTACCAACACCATTCCCATACGTTCCCGCGCCGGCCCTTCAGTCTAATAATCCGTGTGCAAGATTTTCGCCTGCTTGCACTTGTGCGGTGCGTGGAAATGCGGCGCAAGTTCTCCGATCGCCTCTATGTATGCCGAATCTGGGGTGTTGCCAGCCCATCCCTGATTCTTATCGTTCCTATCACTTCCATAACCGGATGAGAAAATATTGCCTTCAGAGACCTGCTAGAAAAGCTGGTGTTTGGATATAAGTGGGAGCTGGCAACGGATTCAGCTGGTTGGGGTCAACGGCGTGGACATACAAGTGTGGTCTACTGCGGTAAATTGTGGGTTATAGGCGGTTATAACGGAAGTAATTACTTAAATGATGTGAGGGATTCAACTGATGGTATTAACTGGACTCAAGCAACAGCTTCTGCACCTTGGTCTGAGAGATGTGCTCATAGCAGCGTGACATTTGAGGGAAAGATATGGGTCATGGGCGGCTGGAACGGCAGTAGTTACTTTAACGATGTCTGGTATTACGGTCCCTGATTATCGCATGTTTGAAAATCAAAAACTGGTCTACTTAGAGAATCGCTATTACGTATAGCTACGATATCGCTGTACAATAAAAAGAAACCGCTCGTTCTTCAGGGGATCGTCGGGAAAGTAGTGGAGATGGGATGGGCAGGAACAGTCTGAACATCCGAAGCCTGCAACGCTGCTTTGTGCTATTTGAGCGATATTTCCTGCAAGAGCGCACTCAATTCGCCTGGCGCTGCGAATAGGAAGGCTTTTAGCTAAGTCAGCAGAATCAAGAAGATAATCCACGTGCCAGTACAGCTTTTTACGTTTCTGATGATGCCTTTTGATCCGAGATTCCAGGTTTCTCATGGCAGATCCCACATAGACATAGGAGCCAGAATTAAGCGTGAGGGTTCCCAGAGAGCCGGGTGTAATTTTAAGTCTCTTTTTTACTTGAATTATCAACAGATAGGCGCCGCTGTCCCTGGAGTATGGCCTACACATTTATTAAGCAGCCTTAACCCAAATTTTTATGTATACAGTACTTTTTAATCAATGTTATAGTTATAGTCAATCATTTTCGCCCACACACATAAAAAGTGATTTTTATATAATTAAATTTAGTTTTATATGCGATTGCTCCCTTAAAATTGTAAAGTATAGATATACAGTTTAATCTTGACAATCGACTTCTTTGTTGTCTGTACTTGCTTTACACTTTTTGTAGAAGGACTATAGAAATGGATTTATTAGGGATAATTAAATTGATTAAATCAGGTGAAGGGGAAAAAAATGAGTTTAAGAGAAGGATAGCAGATATCAGTAAAACTTTTCCCTGACAGAATCAGTATAAAGAATCCGGGATCATTCCCACCCGGTGTAACGATTGAAACCCCTGAGCATAAGACAAGAAATCCAATTATCTCTAAATATTTCTATGATATGGGCAATATTGAAAAGTATGTCTCTGGCATAAAAAAATATTTGCGGATTAACGGCAAGTCAAAGTCAGGTGAGATATCAAAATATTTAAACTTATCCAGGCAGTCGATTATTACGCGCTTAAATAATCTCATAAAGATGGGACTCCTGGAGAAAAGGGGCAGAGGAGCCGGAGTTTATTACCAGCTATTCTCGGTTAATAACAGCAATCTGTACAAAATAGACTTGAAGAGAAAGTCAAAAGAAAAATTCATCAAGTTGTAGTCATAAATGAAATGTTGTCCTCAAAGATTATTTAAAAGTAGCTGCCTATTGAGCTGTTTTTCCGGTGGTTGCTTACTCGGAAGACAGAAGTAGAGCGCAGGTGTACAGCTTAAGCTATAGAGTTTTAAAATCAAAGATTCGAATTATATCGATACTCCGGAGGTGAATGGATATAAAGAAGTAGATTCTCCCATGAATTGAATAGGATCACATGAAGTGTGTATCGTATTTGATTCCAATATTCGATACGAGCGCTGAACTTTGCTCTGCAATTCTGATATAGCAGATCGGTTAACTGAAATATTTAATGCATGAAAAAGGCCAATAGATTTAAAACGAAGAAGGCCTCCGAAAGGTAGTGCTTTCCATGAACAAAATTGTGTTCAAGATGATATCCCTGGTTCTTTAAAGTGTTGAACCCTTCGTTATCTATTTTCCAACGAGCACGGCCGGCTTTAACGAGCTGGGCTACATTCGCCCTATTAACAGGAATATCCGTTACCCAGCTGTAATGGAAAGTGACTTTGCCGTTGACAATAATGCTGTACTCAAAATAAAGCCATTTGTTTCACTAGAAAGTAAGACGGAATTCTTCACGAATCACATTTTGCCCAGAAATCTTTTCTTCAGCAAGCTGACGATTTGCTTCGAGGACAAGTTGAACAGCCTCATTAAGGTTCTCTCTGGTTTCTTCAAAAGTATCTCCCTGGGTATTGGCATCTCGTAATGAGCCATTTATAGTGAGCTTCACTTTGCCTTATAAACATGATACACTTTCTGCGTGGACAATACCAGATTCGGCGCATTTAACTTAGAAAAAGCTCGTGAATTCCTTCGTAATAAAAAGAAAAGCAAACAGGCCTTAATAGAACGCCGCTTTCAGAAAGCATGGAATGACTTTGAGCAGATTGCGGAGATGATCTGGAAAAGCTATAAACCTAAGGCTATCTACCAATGGGGATCATTGCTTAATCGGGATTGGTTCTCTGATATTTCTGATATCGACATTGCGCTTGCCGGACATATAACTGCTGAAGCATTTTTCGAAATGTACGGTAAAGCAATGGAAATGACTGACCTACCTCTGGATATAGTTGAATTGGATAAGATACATCCTCTACACGCTCAGAGCATTCGGGAAAAAGGCAGGCTTGTCTATGGCAGAGAATAGCGAGTATAAAGTTCTCTCCGGTGAGATTCAGAATACGCTAAACATCATCGAGATGCTGTATGAGAAATACAGGAGATTCCTTGCACAGGAGCTGAAAACCCTTGGTAAAAAACCGATCACAGCAGCATACCTTGCAGATATTCTTGATAGCTTCTATACATGCCTGGAAACTCTTTTTCTTCGAATTTCTCATTATTTTGAAAATCAACTTGAAAAAGAAAGGTGGCATCAAGACCTGTTGGACAAGATGATCATTGAAATCCCGGACATAAGGATTGCCGCTATTTCATCAGAATCCTTCGGCAGCTTGAAAGAACTGCTCCGTTTCCGCCATTTCAGACGATACTACTTCGAAATGGAATATGACTGGGATAAACTTGAATATTTGCAAAAGAAATTTGTCGAGCTGGAAACATCGGTAAAACAGGATCTCAAGTGTTTCTATGATTTCCTAAAAGCATTGAAACTATCAAGATAGATTCATTCGAAGCCTATTGTGGCCGAAGACCGCGATAGGTAAAGACTGGCAAGCCTCCGACGAGCTGAATGATATATTTCTAAAAGACCTTTATCGACCATAATCCCAATATGTTGTGAAATTTGGGATTATGATCCCAAGGATAATATCACCGCGTGCAGCATTAAGCTTAATTCGTCAAGCATAAAGTTGGTACGAGCCTTTTGCCACATATACAATCAAAAGGGTTTGAAAGAAATCAGCAAAAATAATACAATATACACAGGATTTTATGGGATTATTTGATACTATTATTTTAAAAGAGCCATTCACATGCACGAGTTGCGGGAATATAATAATTAATACCCAGACAAAAGCATTTTCAAATACTTTAAGCTATTATCAAATAGGAGATATCGTTAAAGAAAATCAGATCATTACAGGTATCATTAAAGAAGATCTCTTCTGTGAGCAATGCCACGATAGTTCTTCAAATATATACATTACTCTTTGGAACAGTCTTCTAACTGGAATCTATTATAAAAGGAGTGAAGCGGAAAAGGAACTGTTTCACATTGATTCCGGTATACTTTTAAACCACATTCTACGACATCAGGAAGAAGCTGAATATATTACGGAGAAGTATAATAAATTAGCAAATCTTATCCGTGTTTATTATGAATATTGCGAAAGTAGTAATAAGGATACTTTTTTTGAAAACAAATTTATGAGCATTGCCTGTCATGAGCTAAAAGAATTTGTAAACACGGGAAATCCACTAAAATGTATTGTTGAAAGCCTTGATAAAAAGGTTGAAGATGATACTTGAGCAATTAAACTTCATACTTTCATGATTCTTTTAAGAATGTTAAAAGATGCTTTGAATAGAAACTTCAAGGCACTGATATTGTATGGCTCCCGGGCAAAAGAGAATGCAAGGGATGATTCTGATATAGACTTGCTGCTTGTTGTTGAGCACCTGGATAGTAAAACCCGCAAACTTATTGAGAAGATTCGTCATTGTATAAATTCTGATCAGTTCATTTCTCTTACTTCTGTTACTGAAAAGGATTTTATAAAAGAGAAAGTTCCCCTTTATACTGCAGTTAAAAGAGAAGGAAAAATAATTGGAGGTGATATTAATCTTTCTGAGAATCCACAGCCCCCAAAGCTGAAATATAAAGAGTTCTTCTTAAAGTCAAAAGAATTCGAAACTCGTAAGGTAAGAATGGCAGAAGAAATCCTTAAGGAACATCCTTCTCTTATGTCCATAGATCTCTGTTATATTGCAGCGAAACACAGTATTCAAGCAGTTCTTGCAATGAAAGGCGCGGGATATTCCAGTAAAGTGAATGTGCTTATGCCTCTTGCGAGGAAATATCTTGGCCCGGAGATTACAACTGAATTTGGAAAGCTTTTTCAACTGTATGTAAGAACAGAATATAGTATGGAATTTCTTACTGAGAAAGAATCCAGAAATGCAGTAAAGCTTGCCAGGACTATTATGAAGGTATATGAGAATGTTGAAGCGAATCATGAGTATTAATAAAGTGAAGGCATAGAAATTTATTTATCGGCTAGCCTTAACCCCTCCCCCGGCTAAAGCCCTTTTCACTTCGGCTTCGACCTGCGCCTGGTTCACCATGGTAACGTCACCGGGCACCTCCTGCACGAGCATGCCGTGAGCCGCTCCCCAGTTGACCGCAGTTTCCAAATCCTTTCCCTTAAGCAGGGCGGCCAGAACTCCGGAGGCAAAGGAGTCTCCCCCTCCGGTACGGTCGCGGATCGGAACGTTCTCCCGCATAGGGGCCGTGTACCATGTATCATTTTTTGTGTCATATATTACCGAACACCAGCTAATTAAATCCGCATTGTGGGCACCTCTCCATTGGGTGCCGATCAGGCTCAAGTTGGGAAAGTCCCCGGCCACCTTCAGGATGGTTTCCTTATACGCCGGAAGCCAATCTTTAAAGGGAGCATTCTTTGAGCTTTTGGTTTCATAGCCTAAAGCATCGGAGAGATCCGAATCATTACCAACTAAGAAGCCAAGATACGGAGCCAGTCTATTATTTATAGCCCTCGCTTTACTCTTATCTGGTTCCACTTTGGAGCGGTAGTTAAGGTCTGCGGATACAAAGGTGCCGTATTCTGCAGCCTTTTTTGCCGCCTCAATAGCCAGGTCAGCCGTATGTGGACCGATCAGTGTAAGAATACCGCCTGTATTGAAGATTCGTACGCCTTCCTTTCCGAAGAGTGTATCGAAGTCGAAATCTCCCGGCTGAAGGAGAGTTGCTGGGGAATGATCCCTGTAATAGGTGGTGTTGGATGGAATGACTCCGCTTCCTGAATAGGTGAAATTGATTCCATTGTGCAGGCCTCCCTTCTGGTTTGTAGAATACCTGCTCCCGTCGTTTTTTGTATTCCACCAGATTATCTTGGATGTATCCACACCGGCCTCTCTCATTTGATTGCGGATATTTTCCCCTATGGGATCTTCGACCAGCGCAGTTAACACGGCTGTGCGCAGGCCAAAAGTATAGGCCAGGCCGCAGGAAACATTAGTTTCTCCTCCTCCCTGGGATACCCTTATGCTGTCCCTTGCCCGCGCCGTTGGAACATCCCTTGGGTCCAGGCGCAGCATGACTTCTCCCATCGAAACTCCGTCATAGCTGCATTTATCCGCCGGCTTAATATTCTGGTATTTCACTACTTCAGCCATTTTTTACTCCCGATACAATTTTTACTTACAATAAACTGGAAAAAGCTATAAGATCAAGTCTTTAAACCATATCAAGCACAGGTACAACTACTGCCCTTAGACCGACAAAGGGAAAATCAGCCTGCAGTCCCTTAATCTTTTCTAATAGAGTCTCTTTTATGTCATCTTCGATTACAGACATGATCGCCCAGATGGGGACCGTTCTCACCGCTGCCCATAACCTCTTCATCAATAGATCGGTCATGAATGATATAGACCATTATCTTATGTATAGCTTTCAGCCCTCTTCAATCTTCTTTTTTCTTTTCTGATTTCAAATGCTGCATACAGGACGGATATAAGTACCAGTGTAAACAGGGTTGATACTAAAAGCCCGCCTATAACCGTTTGTGCCATGGGCGTCCGCATCTCGCTGCCGGAGCCGATATCTATCGAGAGGGGGATAAGGGCCAAAATAGTGGTCAGGGTGGTCATTAATATCGGCCGCAAGCGTTGTACGCCCTGCAAGCTTAACTGCATCCAGCAGATCATAGCCCCGCTTCCGCAGCAGGTTTGTATAATCAACTAATATAATTCCATTGTTGACCACTATACCAGCCAGCATCACAAGGCCGATAACCGAAACTGCATTGAAGGTGGTGCCTGTAATGAGATGCATCCAGACTACACCGATGAAGGTCATGGGCAGTGTAAACATGATCAGAAAGGGGTCGAATAGGGACTCAAACTGGGCGGCCATAATAAAGTAGACTAAAAGAATAGCTAAAAACATAACAAAGATCAGGTCTTTTAGAGTCTCCTGAAAATCTTTCCAGGAACCGCCGTAGATGATGGTAAAGCCTGCGGACATGGCAAGCTTTCTGACTCCGGCCTTGATCCTGCTGACCGCCTTTTTCATATCTCCCTGTACATGGGCATTGATGTAGATTACCCTCTGCTGTGCTTCCCGCTCAATCTCCACAGGACCGAAACTCTTTTCGGTTTTAACCAGATTGACAAGGGGCACCTGCATTCCCATTGGAGTGTCGATGTAAATGAGATTTAAGTCCTCCGGCTTAAGGCGGTCTTTTTCCTGAAGGCGCACTAAGATGCCTACCTCTTCTCCATCCAGAATCACATTTGCAACCGACTCGCCGGCCACGGCCCTTTTAATGGTGATTCCGACCTGGGAAACGCTTAAGCCGTATTGTGCTGCCCGTTCACGGTCCACTAAAATCAGGTATTCGGGAAGTCCTTCCTGCCTGGATATTCTTACATCCGTTACAATTTCAATATCTTCCATAATCGCTTTTATCTTTTCAGCCAGCTCCTTGCCTTTCTTAAGGTCGTATCCCTTTAAGGACAGTGTTAGACCGGAACTGCCTCCCATACCTCCATGGCCTTTTGAATTGCGGATTGTGGTCCCGGGTATGTCTTTGGTTTCTTTTCTCAAATCCCTTATGATTTCATCCACATCCCGGTCCCGTTCCTCCCTGTCCGAGAGAAACAGCCACACTGAACCTATATTTTCCGTCTCATGTCCACTTTCATCACCCCGCCTCCCGATCTGGATAAAATCCTTTTCTTTCTCAGGCACGTTTTTATTAACAATATCTTCTATAGTTGTAATTACCCGGCGGGTGGAATCAAGGTTCGACCCTACAGGTGTTTCGACATCGATCATTATAAGCCTATCATTAAGATGATTTTGAGCTGAAAGTATTAATATGGCAGGATCAAGGGAATCCATATTAAAGTTGGTTATTATCTGGAGCTCAAAAAAGTTTTCATTCTTCAGTAGATGTACTTCATCAATGATTATCAGAGGAACTCTATTTTGATTTACTGCCATGTCAATTATCCTTTCCTGTATAGATTTAAACAGGACACATTTTAAAGACAGAGATTCTCCTTTAAGTTTGTCATTGAGTTGTTTGTAAAAATCTACTACTCCAACAGTAGAAAGAGGGATATATACAGGAAAGAAACTCTCATCCCTTAAAGAGTTTTTAAAATAGAAATGAACAAGGTCGACTATTCTTTTATATTGAGGGATAATATACTTTCGAATATCTTCAGGTGGAAGAAGAGTAGCCGGTTTAAAGCCCAGATCATCACCGAATCTGACTACAGTATAAATCTCACCATATTCTTCTAAGAACCTTCTCCATATTTCGACCATTTTATCTCCCACTTTTTTAAACAGTGCTCTATATAATTCTGGATTATCGGCTCTAATAAAACAGAGTTCGGTGTACCCCACAAGATCTTGGACAATTTCAAAAACGTCATTACCGACACCGCCGATAGCCTTCATACCCTCCGGCATTTAACTGCCAAGGAGTTTAAAATTTTGAGCATGCATGGAAAAATAATTTTCAGCTATTCTTGCGAATGGATATTTCTTAAAGTCTTCCATAGTTTTTATAAAAAAAGAATTACTTGAGTTTCACAAAAATTTGTTGTTAGGCAATAGAATCATGATGCTTTGGCTAATTCCTCTTTTCCTTCTTCCACTTTATGATCAAGATAAACAACATCAGATTTGACTTTTCGCTTTCGGATAGCATTCTCTTTCAGATAAGTTATCCACCTCTTTAAGAATTCATAACCTTTAGGACTCTTGATCAGTTCCACAAACTTTTCTATATTCTCTATTTCCGCAATACGGGTTACTGACTGAACCGTTATTGGTTCAGATTTCGAGTGCCCAGAAACCAGCTTTGCTTTTCGACATATGAAAGAGGGAGTCTACGCAGGACACCAGGAACAGCTTTATCGCCGCGCGCCTTGCTCACTCCTGACGGAGGCCCCCTCCATACTCATTTACTGCAGTCGTAGCCTGAAATTTCCGTGTCGGCGCAGAAGAACCCTCTTTTCACCCTGCCCCTGGTTTCATGGGAATACCAACTCCCCGTTCGCGCCAC
>JAUWZD010000042.1 GCA_030615505.1 Spirochaetales bacterium
GACGCTCTCCATGGTGGATTGAAGGGCAACAGTTAGAGAAAGAGATGGGGCGCGAGCCAAATCCGGCAGCATTGACCTTGGCTACAGTGTTTAAAAAAATAGAAATAAAATTGCAAGCGATCAATTCGGATGAAATCTAAAACAGTTATACGCCGTTGGACCCCTTCCATTGAGTCATTAGTGCTTTGGCTTCTCGCATAGAACACATAGTATTTCTATATGAATAAGTCTCTCCTTCAACTGGTCGACAGCCTCATTTGCACATTTTGCTTCAATAATTCAAGAATCATGAGGAAGGGGAAGTGTCTGTAACGTATAAAAAGTTTTTTGGGAGCATTTGAAGGCGGAATTAGATCCCACAGACCTCTAATTAAAAAGCCAGTGCTGCGAAACGCACTCACATAGTCCTCTAATGTTCTGTGATAATACGTCACATGAACACCACCTCGAGCCAGTCCAGAATATTCGATGGACTCTCCTGAATCTGCGTAATCTGTGACTTTACCACGCAGTACCGAAGAATATGGATTGTTCAATGAAAAAAGCGCCCGACTGTTATTCTTGGCCATCCTACCGAGATTCGAAATGAACGCTCGATAATTAGGCACGTCGCTTAGAACGAGATTGCTGACAATTAGGTCAAACCTTTCGGTATACTTTGGAAGTTCCTTACTCAGGTCATGTGTATAGTATGTGATAAGTGTATGCTTTTTCTTTTCTTTTGCTATTGATATTAATCGCGGTGAAATATCTATAGCGGTGACGAGCTCTCCCCGTTCTGCAAGCAAGAGCGATACATGGCCTGCTCCGCATCCAGCATCTAAAACGTTGAGATCGCTTATATCCCCACATAGATCCAAAAGCTTACGTACCACTAAGTCGTGGTAAAGTGAATACTCTTCTTTCTTTGCTTTATCAATCAGCACTGCATATTCGTCAGCGTATTGATCGTAGGTATTATCAATCATCTTCCCTTTGTTAGATCACCCTCTTTTTCAAATAGCAGAAAACCGGTAATACTACCCATTTCAAAGCTAAAACATGAGCAGCTGTTTCAGATCCCGGGCGTTCCGGACAGCCTGGCCCCGGCGGTGATTGTTAAAGGTAATCAACAGCAGCTTAACATGTTTAGCGATCGTTCTTATCAGGGGAAGCCAGCTTGCAAGCTCCTCTTTAGTATACAGGTAATCGTAGCGGCTGGTATTGTCACCGGTCCACCAATTTTTTTTATTACGGCCGTGAAAGCGGATGTAACCCAGATCTGAGGTTACAGTATCCGCAGGTATGGGAAGCTTCGGGAGAGCCGGTTCATCCACATTTACAAAGGCGAGATGGTGTGAGCGCAGGCCGTCATAAACAGAATCCTTCAGCCATTCGTTATTGCGAAATTCCACAGCCGCCGGGAGTTCTTCAAAAGCGGAACAGATGTTTTTAAGGTGTTTTCTGGCTGTGGGAGTATAATGAAAGCTGTAGGGGAATTGAAAGAGTATGGCTGCAAGTCTGGAGGACTCAATTAAAGGGGCTATTCCCTGCTTGAATGTTTGAGCGCTTTCTGTAAAATTTTCTTCGATTGAGTGGGTCAGGCTCTGATGCGCTTTTATAGCGAATTGGAACGATTCGGGAGTGTTTTTTACCATTCTTTCCAGGGTTCTGGGATCTGGCTGCCTGTAATAGGAGAAATTTAATTCAACAATTGGGAACTCAGCCGCATACAGGCCCAAGAACTCCCTCTGGGGTGTTCCTTGAGGATAAAACGCTCCCACCCAATCAGTGTATGAGAAACCACTTGTTCCTATGAGTATATTGGTCAACATTCGATGCTTCCGCCCGGGAAATTAAATATCTTATTTATCATAAGCCCTGTCTATCGACAGTTATCTTTTGTTCTTTTTCGCGCCGAAAATCTCGGGGTTCACGATATAACGGGGACGATGACCGTTCAATACATTCACAATCTCATCCATTCCCTGCACCATATCGTTCTTAAAGCTTTCTTCAGAGTACCATGCTACATGGGGTGTTACTATTGCATTACTGATATTGAGTATCGGATTATCATTAGAGGGAGGTTCCTGTTCAAGCACATCGAGGCCTGCAGAGTCTATCTGCCTGTCTATTAAGGCTTTACAGAGAGCATTCTCATCTATGATTTTACCCCTTGCCGTATTAATAAGAACTGCATTTTTTTTCATAATCCCAAAGGACCTCTCGTCTATGAGATGGTAGGTTTCAGGCGTGAGGGGTGCATGAATAGTAATGTAATCTGCTTCCCGTAGCAGATCATCAAGTTCATATTTTCGATTTACACCCAAAAGATTGAAGATATCATCATCTAAATAGGGATCATAAGCCATTATAGTCATTCCAAAGCCCCTGGCCTTAGGTACAATTGATCTGCCTACCTTTCCAAGCCCTATAATCCCGAGATTATTGTCTTTGAAATTGTATATTTGCCGTGTATATTTGTAATCCCACACTGCATTCTTTGACTGTGGAATAATCAGGTGTATCTTTCTGGCCAAAGCAAGGAGCAATGTCATGGCATGATTTGCGACCTCATCGGTGCAGTAAGCAGGGGTGTTGCATACCGGTATTCCCCTCTCAGTAGCGGTTTTCAGATCCACACAGTCATATCCAACTGAAAGCGTAAGAATGAGTTCGCATTGCTCCAAAGATCTTATTATTTCATGTGAAATTTTCCTGGCAATGACGACGATAGCAGAGGCGTCCCTTGCACTCTGTATAAATTCTTCATCGCTTTCACTGTGTATGGAGACAATCTTAGCGTCAGCTTCCGCAGCTCTCTTTTCAAAGTACTCTAAATTAGAAAATTTCATGAATAGTCTCTGGCCTGAAAACACTATTTTTTTCATAAGAACCTCCGGGATTGATTAGTCGCACTATTATACTCAATTCAGTATTGGAATCAAATATTAATCGGCGAATTGTTTTCAGAAGCCTATTGACAATATACAATAAAGTATTATACTGTACTATAGTGGACTTTAAAGGACAATATGGTACAAAAAGCACCGATCATGAGATCATGACTCTGAGCGACACGGCTAAATACCTGAAACTGGCTGAAAAAACGATACTGCGCATGGTACATAAAGGCCAGATTCCTTGTGCCAAAGTAGGAAGTCAATGGCGGTTTATGCGTACCTTAATTGATGACTGGCTTCTGTCCCGGATGAAAGTAGTACCGCGTAATGATATCGCTTTTCTTATGAATACTGCACCGGATATTGTGCCTCTTTCACGTCTGATCAGAGAGGATCTAATACTCATGTCCCTCAATCCCGGCACAAAAGAGGAGCTGCTAAGGCAGCTTATACGTCCATTAATCCTGATGGGGATAATTCAGAACTCAAGCGCTTTCCTGGAAAAGCTATTGAAGCGTGAAGCTATGGTCTCAACAGCATTCGGAAGGGGCGCAGCCATCCCTCATATTCGAAATCCACGGGAGAATCCGCAGGGCGGCCCCTTGCTGGTAATTGGTATTTGTAAAGAAGGCACGGATTTCGACGCCCTGGACGGTGGGAAAACCCACCTGTTCTTTTTGTTATATACGGATAGTGAGGTTATCCATCTCAGGGCCATGGCGAAATTGACCGGAATGCTTCGGAACAGAAATCTTGTCACCCGGCTTCTGTTCGTGAAGGATAGGGAAGAAATTATGCATATTATTTTAGAGTTTGAGCAGGAGGAGAAAGAATGAGTCTTTTAGAAAGTTTAAGGCCTGAATGTATCCAGTTTGACAGCACAGCCCGGAATAAGAAAGACGTATTACATGAACTGGCAGTGCTTGCAAAAAAAAGCCCGATTTTAAAGAGCTATTCCGAGGAAGATATTTTTAGGGCCTTAGAAGACAGAGAACAGATCGGTTCGACAGGATTCGGCAAGGGAATTGCTATTCCCCATTGCAGTCTGGAAAGGGTGGATGCCTTTGTTGTCGGTATATTGGTAATCCCCGGTGGAATAGATTTTCAGTCTTTAGACGGCGGGGAAATAAAAGCTTTCTTCTTCATCATCGGGCCTAAAGCCAAAAGGAACCAGCATATTCAGATACTATCTTCCCTTTCAAAGCTCCTGAAAACACCTGATGTCATCGATCAATTAATTGAAGCCGGAGACAGTAAAACTATCCGGAAACACTTTATCGATCAATTCAGTTACAGTGAGGATATAAAGAAATATAAGGGGAAGTGCCTTTTCCACGTGTTCATCCAGAAAGAAGATTATTTCGAGGATATCCTCCAGGTGTTCTCAGCTTCCGTACAGGGCTCAATTTCAGTTATGGAAACCAATAATGCCGGATATTATCTGCATACCCTGCCGCTCTTTTCCGCTTATTGGAGTGAGAGGCATAAGACGTTCTCACGCATTATTGTAGCTGTGGTGGACTCAGACCTGTGCAATGACGTTATCCGCAGAATCAATATGATTGCAGACACTATTAAGGAAGAGGGTGTTTTAATCACGGTTCAGGACCTCACCTATTCCAGCGGCTCCATTGAATTTTAGGAAATCAATATGTCAGTATTAAATTCAATACAAACATGGCTGCATGGTTTATCCATTCCCTCACTTCTCATTGTAGGCGTTATGACAGGTGCAGGTTTCTATTTAGGAAAAACCATGAAATATATCCGTCTTCCTTCCATCATCGGCTTTATGCTCGTTGGGGTGATTCTAGGACCATCCCTGATCAATATTTTAGATGAAAACCTGAAAAATAACCTTTCTTTTATTACTGAAATCGCCTTAGGCTTTGTAGCGGTGAGTATAGGGCTTGAGCTTAAGCTGGTAACCCTTAAAAAACAGGGGATCGGAATGATCCTGATCATCTTTTTTGAATGCTTCTTAGCCTTTGCTGCGGTTACTGCCGGCGTTTTCCTGTTAACCCGGGATCTTCCCATGGCTTTAATTTTCGGTGCAATCACCCCGGCCAGTGCTCCTGCAGGAACCGTGGCTGTAATACGGGAATACAAGGCCCATGGAAGTCTGACCAAAGCCCTTTATTCTGTAGTCGCGTTTGACGACGGCCTGGGGATTATTATTTTCGGATTTGCCTCTGCAATTGCACAAAGCATTATCATGGGAGAAGGGGGCGGAACACCCGGATCGTTCATTAATCTGATCAGCGAGCCCCTCTTAGAAATCGGCTTAAGCCTCTTAGTCGGGGCTATTTCAGCCTTTCTATTTTGTCTGCTTGCCCGTCAGCTATCAAATCCCAGGGATATTTTTATACTAACCTTTGCGGTTGTGCTTATATCAACGGGTATTTGTCTATATTTGAACTTATCCTTCATTTTAACTAATATGGTGCTGGGTATTGTGGTTGTAAATACACAGCCGAACAGACTGATCCAAAAGATCCGTGAGGAACTGACGGAAGTAATGCCGCTACTTTTTATACTGTTTTTCGTTCTGGCTGGAGCCAACCTGAATATATCTGTTCTTCCTTCCCTGGGATTGATAGGCATCGTATATATGCTCTTAAGAAGCGGCGGGCTCATGGGCGGAGCATGGTTTGGGGCTTTGGTTGGCCGGGCGGAGAGAAAAATCAGAAAATACCTCGGTTTGGGAATCCTTTCACAGGCAGGGGTCGCCATTGGCTTAGCCCTTATTGTAAAGCATGAATTTGCTTATCTTGGCGCCCGGGGCGTTCATATCGGATCCGCAGTTATAACTACTATAACAGGCACCTGTATTCTATTTGAAATCATAGGCCCGATCCTTACCAGGATGGGTCTCAGGAAGGCGGGAGAAATTAAAACCGGGCGGAAGCCATGAAAATTTTTATTTTATTATGTTCTATAACTTCTTTGTTGTTTCTTATAGATTGTACAGCAACAATTATGAAATCGAATTCATCAAGTAAACAATATGCTCAAGTATTTGAAAGAAAAAATGACAAGATTTTAAGTTGTAGATATTTACTATTTCTACCCAATCAATATGAAAAAGAAAAGAAATTCTGGCCTCTGATTCTCTTTCTTCACGGAGCCGGAGAGAGAGGGGATAATCTGGAATTAGTTAAAAAACATGGGCCGCCAAAGATTGTAGAGGAGCAGGATTATTTTCCTTTTATTCTAGTTTCTCCGCAGTGTCCAAAGAATGAATGGTGGTCTATCGATGTTCTGAACGCTCTTTTAGATGATATCGTTTCTAAATATCGGGTTGATGAAGACAGAGTATATGTAACCGGTATTAGTATGGGTGGTTACGCTGTTTGGCATCTTGCGATTGAGTATCCTGATAGATTTGCCGCAATCGCACCTATTTGCGGAGGAGGGCCTCCGGATGAGGCTTGCAAGATCAGGCATATCCCCGTCTGGGTATTTCACGGTGCCAGGGATAAAATTGTTCCAGTTAAAAAATCCAGGGAGATGGTTGATGCGCTTAAGAAATGTGGAGGTAATGTTATATTTACAGTATATCCGAAAGCCGGTCATGATTCTTGGACAGAGACATACAATAATCCGGAGCTTTACGAATGGTTTCTAATGCATCGGAGGCATGAAGGTATAAAGAAAAAATGATAACACCAAAGGAAGTTAAGATGGATTCAGCGGTATGTTGAGCTTCGAATTGAAAGGTGGTGTAGAAGCTGCTGAGCGTTTTATGCAAAACACAACCTTGCCGGTATCAGAAAGCCGCAGCTCTTAAAGGATCCTTGAATTTATCCGCTATTCTGATATCATTAAATCGAATATGGATCAGAGAGATATATCCCGCCGGGCAGATATAGTTAAAAAAATCGGGCAAAGTATTGCTAAAGTTTTTGTAGGCAAAGAGAATCAGGTTAAGATTCTTCTGCTCGGTTTCTGCTCGGGGCTTCATGTCCTCATAGAGGATGTGCCTGGTGTAGGGAAGACCACGCTGGCTAAAGCTCTTGCCGCCAGCGTTGGACTGGATTTCGGAAGGATCCAATTTACACCAGATCTGCTGCCCGGAGATATCGTGGGCATGACCGTATGGAGCCCTGAAAAGAGACAATTCCTGTATAAAGAGGGTGCAATCATGCACCAGTTCGTGCTGGCCGATGAGATCAACAGAGCCTCTCCCAGGACCCAATCCAGCCTGCTGGAGGCTATGCAGGAAGGATCCGTAACTGTTGACGGAAAAACCTATAACCTGCCGGAAACCTTCTTTATTATAGCCACTCAGAACCCGGAGAATTTTATCGGCGCCTTTTCACTTCCGGAAGGGGAGCTTGACCGGTTCGGCCTCTCCTTTTCGCTAGGATATCCGGTAGAAGAGGATGAGGTGGCTATCCTTAGTAGATTTCAGGAACATAATCCCTTAAACACCTTGAAGCAGGTTGCAGATGCCGGTGAGATATTAAAAGTAAGGGAAATGGTGAGAGGGATTTTTGCCTCCATAGATGTGAAGCGGTATATTGTCCGTATTTCCGGAGAGACTCGCACGAGCAAATATTTCAAGCTGGGTTCAAGTCCCCGGGCTTCACAGCACCTTCTGTTGGCTTCCCAGGCCGAAGCCTTTTTAAACGGCCGGGAATTTATAATACCGGAAGATATCCTCGAGGTGGCTCCCTACGTCCTGGCTCACAGGCTCATCCTCTCCGCAGAAGCCGGGATGGAAAATAAAAGCTCGGGCGAAGTGATCCAAAAAATACTTGATAAGATACCCATTCCGACAGGTCTGGATGGCAGATAAGCTTCCCTTTACAATACGAATCAAAGCCTTCAGCCTTTATCTCTTCTTCCTCTTTCTTATCTACCTGGCCAGGAGCTATTTGGGCTTTATTTTTATTTTTTTCTTCTACATGGCCCTTTTTTTCCCCATCGGGTCTCTCCTCTATCTCTTAATCGCCGCAGCCCGGATTCGATATCATCAGGAGTTCAGCACCGAGCATCCTGTCAAGGGACAGACAGTAACCTACAGGCTAACCCTGACTAATGAATCGCCTCTGCCCATTCCCTACCTCATAGTACATTTTAAACCTGTTAACCCTTTTATGGAGCGGATCACGACAGATTTTTCTACCTACCTTGGCAGATACGGAATCACGGAGCGTAAGTATGAAATACAATTACCCTTTCGGGGAATCTATACAGTGGGGCTTGATAATTTAGTATTTGAAGATCTGTTCCACCTGTTCAGGATTACACGCTCTGTGTGGTATAGAACTTTTTATGTGTATCCGCGCATACTCTACCTGAACCGGTTCCCCTATATACTTAAAGGCGGTACTCAAAAAACTCATGGAACCTTTCAGGGCACTGTGCCCGATCTGTCCCTGTTTACACAGCTTAAGGCTTATCGCAGCGGTGAGTCACTGCGTCACATCTGCTGGAAAAAGTTCGCCAGTACCGGAATCCCCTTTTTACGGGAGTACGAAATAACAACGGAACCGGGATTGACGATCTATGTCGACTTAAGGCGAGGAACCCACATCGGCATTAATGCTCTCAAGATAGAGGATACTTCTATCGAAATCCTGGTAAGCCTTGTTAAGTATTTCTTAGATCAAGGAATCAGAATAATAATCCGGGCGCCCGGAAGGAATTTATACAGCTTCACCGGCAATAACCGCATACAATTCAACGATTTTTATACTTCAACTTTCCAGCTACTCTTTCAAAAAACCATTTCGCCTGCAAAGCTCTACCGGGCGGATAGAAAGAGCGGATTCCAGTCCTCTTCTTCTTTATTTATCACTCATCTTATGGACGCTGATCTATTTGCCTTTATAGAAGAATCTCTAGGTATGAAGAATACAATCTCGGTAATATTTAACCATGCCGGGTGCGAGGATCAAGATGTTGCCCTGCAATACTTTAACCGCCTGAGGGATCGAGGGGCAAAGATCCTGGTGGTTAGGGATTCTGATTCTATTGTTGAGGATCTTGGAGCAATACGTGCTTAGGATTGCTTTAGCCTTTGTCATCTCCGCTATAGTCCCTCTTACTTTCAAATATATTCTTCATTCGGAAATCTCCATCTATCTTATCTTAGGACTCGTCTGGCTTAAAACAGCGGCCGGCCTGATATTTTACAGATCATCGGGAAGAGTAAAAGAAATTTTCCGAATCCTTTCCCCGGTGATTACACTGCTCTTTGCCGCCCTGATCCTCATAGGCCTGCTCATTACCCCCTTTTCAGCCTATAAAATCTGGTTTGAATCAGTGAAGGATAATACTCAGCGAGGCGTAGTATCGAATCTGTTCGTGCTCTTATTTGCTTTCTTCTCCTCAACCCTTAGTTTTTTTACAACTGACATTATCCTGCCCATTACCATACTCACCATGATTGTGAGCGGTCTTCTCAGTCTGGTCTACCAGACTAATCCCTTTTACATCGCCTTAACCGTTTCCCTGGCTGCTTTTATCCTATATCTTGCCCTCCGCTATACATGCCGGGGGAAGAGGGTGAGGAGCATAGGCACATATCTGTTGTTCTCTTTAATTATTGCATGTGCATCCTTTTTCCTTTCACTGCTGGGAGAAGCCAGGGGCAGCAGGATCATCGATCTGCGGATTCATCCGGACTTAAGGAAGGCGGTGGTAACGCTGTTTCCCCGATTTCCCATCCTTTACGGAGTTCCAGGTTTCGGCTTTTCCTTCAATGAGAAAAGACTGGGTGGAACACCTGTGCTTTCGGGTTCTCCAATATTTGAAGTTAAAGGTGAGCATACAGGAGCCCTATATTTAAGAACCAGGGTATTTGAATATTACAACGGTAAATCCTGGAGTGTATGGAAAGACCGGAGCAGCAGTAATATTTCCGACTCAGGAGAGCTTTTTTCAACGGGCCATCCGGATCTGAGTAAAGAGGCTCTTAGTATTAAGCTCCTCATGGAATACTACCCGCTGCTTCCTCATACCCTGGATACCCGCAGCATTGTCCTGGGCAGTACAATTGAGGAAGCTCCCGAAGGCGATCTTGATTCAGCATTTATCTTTAGCACACCCATGCGATTTGGAGATACACTGGTTTTAAAGCGAGACCCTTTAAAGACTCAGCCGGTTTTAGAAGAACCGGGCATCTACCTGCAGATACCTGAGGGGTTTCCTCAAAAGATCATGGAACTGGCTGAAATCCTGGGCTCCGGTTATGAGGAGCCTGAAGGGCTGCTTCGGGCCATTGGCATGTTTTTAGCAACGAACTTCACTTATAACCTCAAAGATCGAGGCGCGGGGCTTACAGAAGATTTTGTAGAACACTTTTTGTTTAAACAGAAAGAGGGCTACTGTGTACATTTTGCCACTGCCTTCATTATGCTGGCCCGCTTAAACGGCATTCCCGCCCGCTATACAGTAGGATTCTTGCACTACCGTTCGGAGAGGGATGACTCAACCACCATCACAGGACTTTCAGCCCATGCCTGGCCTGAAGTCTGGCTTAAAGGGAAGGGCTGGACAACCTGGGAGGCAACGACAGCGGTTAATCCGGCTTATTACGATGAGCTGGGAGAGCAGTGGCTTTACGAATACGGGCTGCGAGAAAATACTAAAACCACCCGGCAGCTTGCGGCCATACTGGGCAGAAAACCTGTGCGCAGGGAATCAGCATTTGAATCCGGGAAGAAAGGCTTCTACTTGTATCCATTCCTTATCCTGCTTATCCTTGTTCCGCCATTCGTATTTTTAGGCCGCTACATCGTGATGATTTCACCTGCCCTTAAGAGAGACCGGGCTGCAGCTCTGAAAATACTGAAGCGGATAGTTCTGTCTTCAGCATTTAAGGATCTTTCCTCCCCGGAAAAGATCGGCTGGATTCAGTGGGCGGGAAAAGCTAAAGATGTAATGCCCCAGGCATCCGCAAAGGTCGAACGTATGCTTATTCTTATCCTACACATTATATACAGCAGTGCCGAAATACAGAAACGGGATATCCGCTTTCTATTTGGCTTTTTCATGAAGTACTGCAGGAAAAAGCTAAAAATAGCTTAAGAGCGGAAGCTGCATTGAAATAATCCCGGAATAGGACTACCTTATATTAGGAAGATGAAGCTTATACTGACTCTTTTACTTATAGGACCGGTTATTTTCGGATTTTCCTTGTCTGAAGAGGAGCTCTTTTCTGAGGCGGAGAATCATTATCGGGCCGGGAATTATCTCTTAGCTTTAGATATCTATGATGAATTTACGGCTAATTATCCCCTTTCAGACAGGGTACCTGATGCTCATTACAGGCGGGCTGTCTGTAATTTCCGTCTTAAGGATTATATTGAAGCAATAGCAATATTTAATGAGATAGAAAAGAGATTCCACTCCACGCGTTATTATGATTATATCAGCTTCTGGAAGGGTATATCTTACTACAGAACAAGCAATTATTTTGAATCCATAGATTCTTTAACTGTTTTTTTAAGCCGGGTGAGCGATCCGGAAATGACTCCGCAATCTCTCCTCTATAAGGGGCTGGCTGAGATTTACCTTAAGGATTATATAAATGCCTCAGCCAGTCTTGAGACCTTAATTAAAGAGTACCCGGATTCACCTCAGTCTGCCTATGGTCTTATCCTTCTGATCTATGCTTGCCTTAATGAAGAGGCTTACGATAAAATTCTTGATATTTCAGAAGATACTAATGCCGGGGATTTGCCTGATAAATGGCGTGATCGCTACAATCTCTACGTGGCTGAAGCGCTCTGGGAGAAAGGAAACTTAAGGGAATCAGAGATTATGTACCGGGAGCTCTTAGACAGCGATCCGGATATTGCCTCCATTGCATTCCGCAGATTATTTCAGGCAGCCCAAAAGAAGAAGAATCTCTCGGAGATGGAAAGCCTTATCCAACAGGCTGAACAGAGGCTGATTGAAGCTCCCGAAGTGCTTGAAGATCTCTGGGTAAGGGTGGGAATAGAGAGTTTTAAGCAGGGCAACCTGGAGCTGTCTGAATATTTTTTAACCAGGGTCTGGAACCGGCCGGATAAACAGCATATCAGCCAGGCTGTGCCCCTCTATCTTGCTGAAATAATGATCAAAAATGATAAGCTTAAGGAAGCTGAACTAATTCTAGATGATTATCTGTCTTTTAATCCACCAGATACAAGCTTTTCCCTGATGCGATTGGGGGATATCCGCATAATGATGGACGATTATGAAAGGGCGGATTCCAGTTATGCCAGGTATATGGAGGAATATCCGGACTCAGAAAGATATACTGAAGCCGGCTATATGCGGGCTTACTCCCATTACCGACTGGGTAAATGGGATCCGGCTTTAGAGTTGTTGGCCCGTCTGATAGAGGATTCAGGCCTTAGTTTCAGGCAGGAGCTTATGCGCCTGGAGGTTATTATACACAAAAAATCCGGGAATCTTAGAGAAGCAGCCCGGCTTTTAAGAGAGTATAAAGCCTACTTTCCGCATGACCTTAGGACACGAATTGATTTTATTAAAACCCTGTTTGTTTTAAAGAGTTTCAGGGAGATCATAGAGGAGACGGATCTTCTCATTCAGGAATTTCCGGAGCTTCATGAACAGGACCTCTATGTCTATCTTATCAGCTATTACCTGCGCGGCCTTTCACAGATATCAGTTAAAAACTATGATGACGCACTGAGCTCTCTGTCTGTTATTAACCTTAAGCAGGCAGAAGCGGAAAATCTCTCCCTGATCCTGCCATATTCCCTATATTACCAGGCATGGGCTTTATATCGAAATAGAAGATACAGGGAGGCCCGCACAAGGCTTATCAGCCTTGTGGAGCAGTTTCCCACCCATAGCCTTTTTCCCCAGGCTCTTTTTCTGGCTGGATGGTGCTCTTTTACCTTGAAGGAGTATAAGGCCGCTGTTCCATATTTTGCTCGATTGGCCAAGATGAACGGTAAAGATTCTGCCAAAGCCGCTTTCCTGCAGGGTAAGAGCCTGCTGAATATCAATGAGCTAAAAGAGGCCTCTATAGTTTTTCATAACCTGCTTCAGTACAATCCCTCCTCCTCCTTTGCCGATGATGCACTTTTTGAATATGCAGGTACCATGGCCGGGCTGGGAGAGACCGATAGAGCTGCTGCCAGTTACCGGGACTTAACCAGGCGTTATCCGGAAAGCCCTCTCACCGAAGAGGCCATGTACAAGCGGGGAGAAGTATATTGGGCGGTCGGAGATTTCAACAAGGCGAAGAATGCCTATTTTGAGTACCGCGGCCAATACCCAAAGGGGAGATTGGTTGATTCTGCATTGTACTGGGGAGGCCTATCAGCATTTGAGCTCGGTGAGAAGTTTGAAGCAGTACTGCATTGGGAAAAACTCATTGATATTTACCGTGAGAGTCCTTTCAGGGCGGATGCACTGAAAAGAACGGCGGATATGTATGCGGATAGGGGTGAATACCGAAAGGCTTTAAACATCTTGATTAGCATGATTAACGAGTACCCGGAGGAATCCCATGCAGCCGGGGTTGAAAACCGTGCGGATGAAATACGCTATCTGCTTTTAGGCTTAAGTGACCGGGAGGCTGCTCTCTCAAGTATAATCGGCCGGGAGGGAGGTGCTGAGTCTGTAAAGGGAAGGGAGGCCATGATCGAGCTGTCCCGGCTATATATTTTTGAGGGAAGTACCCGGATTGACTTAGCCTTTCAGATGCTCAGTAAGATTATAGAAAAGGATGATGTTAACACAGGCGCCCGGGCGCAGTATCTGATCGGGGAATATTATTATAGGAAAAGCGAGCTTATTCGAGCAGCCGGGGAGTTTCTAAAAGCCGCTTTTCTCAATCCGAAAGATCGCGATCTTATGGCGGCCTCAATGTTCAGGGCCGCGGAAATGATGCAGATTGCGGGTAAGCCTCGGGATGTCCGGGAGCTGGTGCAGAGGCTTGAACAGCATTTTCCCGAATCCCAATGGACCGTTGAGGGTAAAAAATTACTGGAGGAATAATGATTATTTCTGTTTTAATATTCTTCTTGGGTGTAATTCCTCTTTCAGCGGACCAGGCAGAGCCTGAAGAACCGGATATTATTCTGCCGGAGGTTATCCTTCTAATCGAGGACTTGAGCGTTGATATTATTGAAGCGGGGCTTCCCGGGGAAGATGAACTGCTTCCGCTTAAGCGTGAGATTCCTCTGCCTGAGAAAGAGGAGCTGCGCATCGAAGATCCGGTACTGCCTCCCGGCCTTACAGAATCGGAGCCATTTCTAACAGCAGAACCTGACCGTTCTCTCTCAGCCGAAGCTGTATTGGGCGCCGGCAGTATGAATCATATTTACAGTATGATCTCTCTGTATAGGGCAGGTGAGGAGCCTCGATTTACACTGAAATTCTTGCATGAAATGCTGGATGGTTTTGCAGGTCATTCACCAGGGTCGGGATACAATTTTCGAAGGGACAGTCTGCAAGGCGGTGCAAAATTCCACTTAAAGGATCTGAAGCTTGAAGCCAGGGGGTCGGTAGAAGATATTGAACGCGGCTTACAACAGAATGGGCCGTTTTTTTCCAGGGTTTTTCGCCAGGGAGCGGCTGACATTGACCTTCTCTATCCATTTGGTGAGATATTCAGCCTGGGGGGGAGAGTAGAGACGTTTTTCTCATCATCCCTCCTTACCGGAGAAAATCCTGATCCTGATAGTGAAATAGTTATCTCCCCTGAGCTTTCTGCAAGGTTTGAATGGGAGAAGTTCTGGTTTGGTTTGAACAGCCGATATAAATATCGAAACCTCATGGAAGAAGAGGAGAATCCTCTCCATAGACTGGCTGTAAAAGGCCTGATGGGCCTGGAGTTTGGCAGCGACTTGAAACTGGAGGGAACCGGGGGCTGGTTCTATAATTCGCTTTTGGGAAGTTTGTTCCCCTTTGAGCTTGTTCTGTCGGGAACCCCTTTTTCATCCTTTACCTTCCGGGCGAGCGGCGGCTACCGTGTTGATGAGCTTGATTTTCATCATATCTTAAGAGACTATCCTTTAGCAGGGCTCCCGGATACACTGCTTGATAATCACGGCTGGTTCGGTGATCTTGGGTTCAGTTTCAGTTTCATAAAGAATCTATCCTTTCAAACCCGGGCCGTTCTATCTTCAGGCTCAGCCATGGTTGAACCGGATGGCCTTAATACGAAAACCGGGCTGTTTTCATTAGACCAGGAAGAAGGTATTCGGTTATCTGCGAGCGTCGGCATGAGGATGAACCTTTTAAATATATTGGGCTTAAGTGCCGGTTTGGAGAGTGAGCTATTGGAATATCCCGAGCTCATGCCGAGGCACCGGCTTAAGCTGGAGATGGATGTGGAAGAGATTTCCGGACGCTGGGGAGCAAGAAGTGCACTGCTGTTCAATTTGGATCATGATATCCTGATTCCTCTACTGGATATCAGCGGATACTATAAGATAACCGATATTATTACCCTGATTGCTGAGTGTAATGATCTGCTTTATCCCTGTATCAAGGGCCCGCGGTATTCCTGGAACCCCTTTGAGGAACCCGGTTTACGGGCTACCTTTAAGATACAAATTAGACTATGACGGAGAAGGAGCGAGTATGTTAGAGCTGATTCAAAAGGGCGGGATTATAATGATCTTCATCATTTTAGTTTCCCTGATAGCAACCATAATAATCATTGAGCGGCTCATCTATTTCCGCCGTATTCGTACGGATGAAGAGACCCTGATCAGCCGCCTGAAATCAACACTTCAGAAGGCTCATTTCGATGAGGCCCTATCTATCTGTGAGAATAACCCCTGTCCCATCACCAACCTGATGAAGGTGGGGATCGAACACCGCATCTACCCCAAGCATGTCGTTCGGGAGGCAATACTTGATGCGGCCAGCTTAGAGACACCGAGCCTGGAACGGTATCTCTCCGCTTTAGGGACTATAGCGCATATTGCGCCGCTGCTCGGACTTCTGGGAACCGTTACGGGCAATATACGCGCTTTCGGAGTGCTGGGAGCTTTTGGCGCTGTTGGGGATCCTGGACTTTTAGCCAAGGGAATCTCTGAGGCCCTGATCACTACTGCGGCAGGCATTATTGTCTCAATTCCTGCCATCATCTTTTATAATTATCTTGTGAGTAAGGTTAACCATATGATACTTCGCATGGAAAACAGGGTTAATGAGCTGGTACGCTTATTAGGAGGAAAGGAGTAGATGCGCTTTAAAAGACGTCTGACCACCATGTCCAATGTAAACCTCATTCCCATGATCGATGTGGTATTTCAGCTTGTACTCTTTTTTATGGTTTCAACTACGTTTATAATTACTCCGGGGATCAGTCTGGTGCTTCCGACTTCAAGCACATCTGAACCGGTAATGATGAGCAGGCTTGTGATTACCGTAATTTCCAGGAATGAGGTATATTTAAACAAGCAGGAGTATAATCTTAAGGGGCTGGATAAGAAGCTGGCTGAATTGACTGATGAAGAGCGGGAAGAGATTAAGACAGTAGTTTTAGAGGGAGACAGGGGAATCTCCTACAGCCTGATGATTGAGATCCTCGATGTTTTAAGACGCAACGGCTTTAAGGGAATAAATTTAAGGACTAAGGAACCATGGCGCACGATCGATTTCTGATCAGTCTTGGTCTTGCTTTAGTTATCCATCTTTTGTTATTTCTAATTTTACAGCTCATCGTAAAGCTGGAAGAATCTAGAATTCCGGAATACTCAGGGCCTCTGTTTGTACAGATAGAGGAAGTGCCTGTCATAACTCAATCAGTAAAAAGAGAGCCTCCTGTAATAGGAGAAGAAGAAAAGCCGCCGATTGGTGTGAAAGAGGATGTTGTGCAGAGACCCCTTCAGGAGTATGTGCCTGAGGAGCCTTCGGAGCCGGCACCTGGGGTTCAGGCAGTCCGGGATAAGGAGATCCCGTATAGAGAAGAGTTGTTTCAGCGGCCTTCAATAGAGGAGGTGTTCCGGAGAACACAGCCCCTTTCCGAGACCACGCCGTTAGCGGAGAGACAGCCCGATGAAACCTCCCTTCCTTTTCCCTCGTATGAGGGACCTGAGGAACCTCTCGAAGAAGCAGGTGCTCCGGAGGAGGAGGCTATGCTCGACTTAGGAAGACTGGACAGCGCCATAGCGCGAAGGAACGGGAGCGCTGAATCTATCAAAGAGGATGAAGCCGCTCCTGCTGTGGAAGCAGGGGAGGGAATCGTCATTCAATGGGATGATCCGGCCGAGGGCAGGGAACCCATCAGTATGCCCCGTCCTGATATCCCTGAATGGGTCAAAAGAAAGGGACTGCTTTTAACGGTTACTGTCTCCTTTATCCTTGCACCCCAGGGAATTCTGTCAGGGGTTACAGTGGAGGAGAGCTCCGGGTATACGGATGTTGATGAAGCAGTGCTTAATGCTGTAAGGCGCTGGAAGTTCATGCCCGTAGTCAGCACGCGGAATGTCAGGGGGCGGGTTCCCTATGTTATAAGCCCCCGGTGATGATTAAAGTGTTGATTTGACAGGCAAAAGAAATAGAATTCCGACAATTTGCCGATTTCTCGTTTATCCGCTCATTTGGTTTTGGTTTACTGTTACTTTTAGTTTCCTCTAGGCTAATTTTCTTAGTCTCCTGGACAGTACTCTTTTTTCCCCATAGAGGAGATCCTCGTATTCGGAAATATTTGCCGCATTAATGCTCTTATCAAAGATTTCAAGTTGCTTTATCCAATCATATTGTATCTTCTTTACTATTTTGCCTTTTTTTTGAAAAAATGCCAGAGATTTGGGTATATAGAACAATAGCTCACCAAAAGTGTAATTTTTATTTCTCTTTTCATCTCTAAGGATTGATATAAGGGGAATATATGAATCGAGGTAGGAATATACTCTTCCAACAAGAATATGATCATTCCGCTTTTTACCCTTGTAAAGATATATTTTTTCATTAATTTCCCAGGGTTTAAGGATTTGGAGAAACTCATCGAACAGCTTAGTATCAAATTTGGCCTGTGGAATAAATTTTCCATAGTTGTATTTATATTCCCCACTATGTTCTTTCATATAGTTTATTACATCCATTCTGCTGAAGGGTACCTTTGCAAGCACCGGATGGGTCATCTCGTCATAGAATTCAATAATCTGGAACAGGCGAACGAATTCGTGTAAAAATCTATTCTCATTTAAAGGTGGAAAACCTGTTCCATCAGGATATCTGTATCGCATCGTACACATCATATTTGAAATAGAGGAGATATCCTGCCGGTCCATAATGTGCGAGCAGACATAGAGATTCCTCTGCAGTACGCGTATTTTTTGTTTATCCAGGTGATTATCTCTATCAAGAATCGGTTTTGCAGACAATATTGAATGGATTGATTTATGACTAAAGCCGATATTATGGAACAAGATACCTATTATTGCGTCAAGTATCCTTCCGTATTGATACTGTACTTCTGTGTCAATATGTACCGGTTTGTCAGGATCAAATCGGGCATCAGCAACCGGACATCCCTGGGTTATCCGCTTTTTGTTGAGATTTGTAATGGCATACATGAGGTATAAGGCTATATCAACAGCCTGCCAGGATGTAGCATCACCAAAGATCCTGAGTCTGTCGTTGTCATAGAAGGAGTGAAGACGTATAGAGTCTAGATGTAAACGCTTTATTGTGTTTTTTTTACTCTGTGTTTCAGGGCCGAGGTATGTCAGCGGTTCAATACCTTTGAACAATTGTTTAACAATTTCAATAATAAATGCCAGGTCATTCGGCTTTAGAATAGACTGGCTGCCTGCTGTGATATCATCTCTATAAAGAGGGCCGGGATCTCTTTCAAGAAGCTTATCTTTTGTAATTTGTTTTTTTTTGCCTCGGGCATGAAAAATAGATTCAGATTCATCAAAGGGAACATAAATTGAGTTAATCTTTTCTTTTAATCGTTTTTTAAGCTCAATGAATCTTGTTTCCTCGTTTTCCTGTATTATTTCCTGTATTGTATTTTCCAGGTCCATATTATTGCCTGAAATTACCTTTTTATGTTTGTCTTCATAAGAAAGTGAGATAATTGGGACATAAGCAACTTTATGCTTGGCAAGTTCTTTTATCGTTCTATCTTCAATTTCTTTCCCAGACCTTACCAGTGCTCCGGCATCAACTAAAAGCACATCTTTTGGTATTAATCTGTCAAGACTCTTATATACAATTGAGGGCATGGCCTCCTCCAAGAAGCTGAATAATGAGATAAAAGGATACTCTATACTATAATAGCCAAAAATCTTTCCATATATAACAAGATTTCTCTTTATAAATGCTTTTTTTTACACATTTAACTTTTCTGCAATTTAATCTATCATGACCCTCACATGAACAAATCCTTTATATATAGACTGGTCAGCTTCTCGCAGAGACACTCTCTTTCAGTAATTCTGGCAACACTACTTATTTCCATCATTCTAGGTATCTTTTCCTTAAGAATCAAAATTGACCCGGAGGTTAAAGATCTCATTCCTGAGCGCACAGAGGTTAATGAACGAATTGAAAAGTACGGCGGAGGGGAATATGAGCGTGAATACCTGATAATAGCAGTCGAAGCTGATGAGCTTTTCAGCTTGGAAAAATTGCAGGCCTTTGACAGGGCAATTAAGAAGATAGAAGTCCTTCCTAATGTACGGGAGAGTATCAATCCCTTTAACCTGATAAGTTTTCAAAAAAAAGGAAAAAAGCTCAATCTAATCTCCATGTCCCCTCACGGGCGTGCTCCCTCAACAGAGGAGGAGCTGGCCACCTTTAAACAGAGAATATTAAGCGATTTTCATGCAAGAAATCTTATTATTTCCGGAGACCTTACCACATTGGGCGCTTTGTTCATTATAGATAAAATCGATGACTATACTGATATGATTTCCTCGGTAAACTCGATCGTTTCCGATTTGGATCTTTTTTTCAAGACCCATATAAGCAGTCTGATGCTGTTTGAACATACGGCTAAACTCTATCTATATCAAGATGTTCCGAAGTTCATAATACTTGCCATGATTGTGATACTTTTTATTTTCTATGTCGGATTCAGAAAAAAGAGAGCTGTTATGCTTCCCTTTACCATTGTTGTCTTAAGTACACTTTGGACAATAGGAGTGATGAGCCTGCTGGATTTCAGACTTACTTTTGTCAGTATTATGACCCCTCCCCTGGTTCTTACCCTGGGGAGCTCTTACAGTATTCACATTCTAAACCAGTATTACCGTGAGGCCAGACTTGATGCAGGGGATAATAGCTGGATTACCGACGCCATGGTTCATATTAATAAGACAGTTTTGTTGGCAGCTTTAACAACGGCTATTGGCTTTGGCAGTCTTATTTCTGCAACCATATCTCAGGTAAGGGAATTCGCAATAGCCACCGGTATGGGCATAATATTCTGCGCTGTGCTTTCTCTGTTTTTTTCTCCCGCTGTGCTCAGCCGGCTGTCTCCACCGACTGATCGACACAAAAGCCGTGTAGTAGAAGGGCTTATGGCCAGATTTATGGCAGGCCTGGGGCAGAGGGTCATACACTGGCAGTTTGGTGTAATTGCTCTGCTCATTATATTGGCTGGAGGTTTTATCCTATCCCTGCATCACATAGAATTCCAAACCGATTATACATCCTATTTCAGGAGAAAAGAAAAGGCCGTGGAGGATAATCTCTTTATTGCTCGAAAATTCGGCACATTTATCTATGTATATATCAGCCTTACAGCGCCCGGAGGTGAGAAGAATTACTTTCTCAATAGAGAGGTTTTAGAGAGAATTTCACGCTTCGAGGAAAATCTTAAAAAGAATCCGGACATTTCATATCTCTCATCATTTAATTCCTACCTTAAGGCAATGAACTATGAAATGAGCGGGTCTTACGAGATTCCATCGAAAAAGGCAATGATCACTCTTTTAGCCAGGTATTTGAAGTTATTATCTTCTGCAGATAAGGGGAGCGTAATATCCGGGATGTTCGTTAACGAGGATTTTACTCAACTTACAATAAATCTTCGTGTTTACGACAGCGAGAGAGAAACCTTCCCATTTGAGGATACCTTTGATGATCTAATCGAACAGATAGAAACAGAAATGGAGCAGACCCTGAACCCGGAAACGAATCCGGAAATTTGGGGTCCAACCTTTGCCATGCTCGACCTTTCTTCAACTCTCACAAGGGATTTGATACTATCCGTTGCAGCTTCGTTCCTGCTGATATTTGGGGTTATTGCGCTTTCCTTCCGGTCTGTGAAATTCGGCTTTTGGGCACTTATTCCCATGGCTACAGGAATTATGCTCAACTTCATCGTTATGTCCATATTCAACATCCCTTTAGATGTGGTTAACGTCATGGTCTCATGCATTGCTATTGGGGTTGGTGTTGATGACTCTGTTCACCTGTTGATACAATACCGCAGGCAGGAGAGGCTCTATAAGAATAATATGAAGAAAATGATGGTACAGACTATGATATTTTCAGGAAGGCCAATCTTGCTTACCTCCTGTGCGCTTATTGCCGGGCTTTTAGTACTGACATTTTCGAATTTCATGCCGGTTGTCTATTTTGGTCTGCTTGTAGCTTTAGCCATTTTTACCACAACCCTGGGGGCTCTTATAATTTTGCCTGCCTTGCTGGCTGTAAGAAGCCGGGGCAGGAAATCCTTAATCTGCAAAGGTGAAACAAAGTAGTTCTATGGTGTAGTTGGCTAAAGTGGATATGCACAATAATCATCCCGGTCTTCCTTTGTGCGCATAACGATGGAGCTTAACCGCCGGCATGGAGCGCAGCGGAACAGCGGTCAGGTGGAGCGTCTTGTTGGATTGTTGAGATAATTGGCAGAAAAGAGGGAATAAACATCGGGGGATGTCCTGGCAGGGAGATGAACCAAATTGGAAAATACATGGTTGTTTGCAACAATCTACCTTCTGGCAACATTAATCATTATGCGATCATTCCCGAAACATTTTAATATGCGGCTGTTTACAGCACTGGAGTTTTCATGTTGTACCCCGCCTTTGATTGTTGTCAGACTACAGAACAAAAGTCTTACTGGGTTTATTGGTGGTATTATGGCGGTTATTGGAGCAGTTATTTTATCTGCACTCTCAATTATTGTGACAGCCTGGTTTCTGATACGTCCCGGGAAAACATGTCATCCTGCTGCTCATCTGGGCTATTCTCCCCATAAATCTGAAAATGCATATTATAAACTATACATTTTTATAAAGAGCTTGGCAGATTTGGTTCTCAATAGTGGAGGGAATGGATATTTTTCAACACACATAACGATAGAGCTCAGCGGCGGCGGTTAGCTGTCCGAAACGCGTTCTACTGCCGTGGCGTTCCTGCTGGTCCCGATGATTCGCTGCGGTGGTGTACGCTACGGCGACTGGTTATGCCGTGACTTTCATCTTCTCAAAGAGGAATTCCGGAGCGAAATCCGCACCATTCGGCCAGGTTAACGTGTGCAGTTCAGGATGAACAGTAAACTGCTTGAAGTAGTCGAGATCGACAAGGGGCTGGAATACCTCACCGTACAATTCCTCCTCAAGGTCGACTTCACCTTCAGTCCCATCTGAGAACTTCAGATGAATTACGAAGTCATGCTCATGTTTTGCATCTATCACTCTTGGTATCATAGACCTACTCCAACGGGGGTATCGTCTTTAGCGGTAATCTCTTCCGTGCGAGCTCCCAGTTCTCAGCCAATTCGTTCTTGTGGAGGTCGTGCCATTCAAGCACGTGCCGCATGGCTCTCTTCGGGAATCTTCCTTCAATCACACCTGTTTGGACGTTCACGGTCACGTCATATTCGCCATAGACCGCGTGAAAATGCGGAGGATCGTGCTCCGTATAATACATGGCTATGACTATACCCAGGAATCTAGAGATTTCCGGCATAGCACCATCATATACCAATCAAGTCTACCACATCAACGGTATAACGATAGAGCTCAGCGGCGGCGGTTAGCTGTCCGCTGAAGCGCCTTGTTCGATAATTCCTATGATATCAGTAAATTATATTGCCCAGCTTCTGAAGAATATGGGTTTTTCTTACCAAAAGGCCAAATTTGTTGCTGATCACAAACTTATACAAGATGGAGCTCGATATCACACAAGCGCAGCTTTGAGGGAGTTTTTTACAAAACATTCAGACTTTCGATTTTCTAAAGAACAAGTTTGAAGAAGCTCTTATTTGTTTTAAGAACTTGAAGAATGATATCCTTGCTCTTTTTGGTTTTTATGACAATTTGGTTTAAGTATAATTAATGGGAACTCAAAAATCTTTTTCTTAAAAGCTATAGATCCGGATGCACCTGGGTAACGACTGATAGAGATTACAGTCGTTTCCCCGATTCAAGCTGAAAGCACCCACTTTAAAATTAACACTTTACCTGCTGTGCGCATTGCATCATTCAGAAGCCTAAACAGGAGCCACTTTCTTGCCCTGCCGTTCTGCAGTGCGAGCAGCCTGCAAACAGAAACTTTCAAACCTGGCTACTAAAAGCTGCGGATAAGGATTTCCGTCTGATTCTACGAAGAGATATGGTATGCGATCGTGCTCTGAGAAGCCAGGCAAATGAGGAGCTTTTCCGGCATGCTTTAAAGCTTCGAGTTTTCCCTTAACATCGGTTTGCGGGGATGTAACAGCATCAGCAAATCGTGTTTGCATACATCCGAAAGGACCCACATTAACAATGCCGCAGAATTCAGTAAGGGCATCTCGCATTGTTAATCCTGCAATAAGCCCGGGCTCTCCGGTGAATTCCTTCGGGAGTATATGACCTGCATGGCGAATAAGACTGACAACATCAATTAATTCAGGGTTAAACAGGCCGCAGACTGAGAAGATTCTTTTAATTTTCTTTTCAACGTAGCGCATTGTTTTGTCAGTAATAAGAAATTCGAGGAATGTGAAGAGGGTATAATCCGGTTGAAGCATCTTTTCCTTAATCAGAAAATTCATATAGTACATCCATTCCGAAATTGGATCGATCTTGACTAAAAAGCCACGTTCCGATAGCTGCCGTGCAAAACCTAAACTGGAGAATGGGTCCTTCTTTACAAAGAATTCACCGGTCAGACCAACCGTAGCGGTTTCCTCATACGACTGCTTCAAGGGAATATTTTTAAAGCGCGCGGCTGTTTCCTCAAGCTGCGAGTAGAGATTCCTTCCTGATATACCTTCCCCTGCCAGGCAATCAAGGATTTTAGCGCATTCCTCCTTAAAAATTTTAAGCCCTTCTTTCGGATTTACCGCTAAAGCGCGGATAGAGCATTCAATATCATCAACTATGTCTGTTATAATAATGCCTTTCCAGGCATTATAGGAAAATGCGGGACCCAATCCGGCAAACTGTTCCTTTGTATCCAGGTGAAGTACTGCTACATCGGTCAGCCGATTATCTTTAATATACTGATTTACATACACATGGTATTGGCCCAGCCGGCAGTAGCCTGCGCCCCTTGGGATGAGAATCATAAGCTTTTCTTCTGAACCTTCCGGCTTTCGGTACTTTAAGTATTTCGCTAAAGCTCCAATAAGGATAATCATTGGAATGCATTCTTTACCAGTGGTTATGCTCCGGCCTAAACGCAGTACCTCACTGTCAGCAGTCGGAAGCGCTTCTGTCCGGATACCGAGACGTGTGCAAACCGCGGCTAAGGCCCGGCTTCCGAAATCTCCCATGGGCGGCAGGATAAATTTAACAGCAGGGTCTTTAAGCTTATATCGCTTGCCTTCAGAATCAATGTAATAAGTGCCTTTATGCTCATAGATGATCTCTGCAGGGCGGTAACCGTGGATTTCAGCATCCTTTACATCTTTTTGAACCTCCAGGTAGTTCTGAATAATATCCAGGAATGCTTCAATCCGCGTATTGATTCCCGCATCCGCTGTGTGAGCATCGAGTTCCAGGGTCAGTGAGGGCTTTGTACCCATAATCCGGCGAAAGTGTGATACTAAGAATGAATCCGGCGCACAGAGGAAATTGGTTATGTAAACCCCGAAGAGCTGTTTGTCCCTCTTTACAATCTGTGCTGTCCTTAAGATCCGCTGGCCGGCTTCCCAGTGCATATAGTCTTCATAATCAGGTCCCAGGGGCTCGTCTTGGTAGGGAATCATCTCATAAGGAATTATTAAGTTCCCCCTGCTTGTAAATTTCTTAGGGATCCCCTTATTAGCCTCAGGCGCGTATGCATTATAGGGGCGTCCAAATAGAATAATTGCTAATTTTTCAGGATTCGCATGAATCTCTTCTAAGAGCCTTATTCCTATTTGCCGGCATTCTTCTTCAAATGCATACTGGGCTTTTACGGCAGCATTAAAGGCTTTATCGGCCTCTTTTTTTGAAAAACCGATTTTAACGGCAGTATCTATAAAGGCTTTCCGTCCCTTTTCCCATCCACCGTTAAAATTAACAGTAGGGCAGAGGATTTTCTCCTGAGATTTTCTATTTCTAAAGGCCTGGCGAAGCCAGAATCCCTCTCCCTGGCTGAAGGCACAGGTTGCGCAGAACTCGATTTTCTCTATGCCTCCCGGCACATAGAGCTCTGTTGCATGTGGAATAAAGATGTAATCCGGATTCTTTAAAGCAAGGTTTTCAAACAGCCCGATCGCCACTTCTGCCGGGTAACACATGGATGTAACCAAATGGTTGGCTGCATCCGCTTCCATGTGAGAGGGCATTACAACTCTGCAGCCGAGATGAGAAAAGAAATTGTAGTACAGAGGAAGGAGGCGCAGGGTGAGGAAAGAAGTATTTAATCCTATTACAGGCGCCTCCGGATTGACAGGCCTGGCAGGAGAATATTTTCCGAACATCAGGTTATTACGGACCTTAATATAATCCAGGGATTCATCATCTACGGTTTTATTGAAGCGGATATTGTAGTATCGGTTGCAGGTTCCGCCAAAAGGGTAAACGGTGCTGTCTATGCGTACCCTGGTAATCTTGCATTTGAGATCACACTTTTTTTTACCACCGGCACATACAAAAGGTTTCTCATATTTTACCTGACGATTAACAATTGATTCCAGATTGAATTTCTTCTCTTGAATGAGGCCGAGGCCAATACGCTTTTTTAACTCAAGGGCAACACCGAATGCTCCCATAAGGCCCGGTTCAGGGGGCACAATGATCTGTTTTTTTAGAATTCCCGCCATGGCCAGGGGAACGGCCCTGTTATAACACACCCCTCCCTGCATGAAAATTTTACCCCCCACCGGCTTGTTGCCCTTAACTCGGTTTACATAGTTAAAGCATATTGAATATACTAAACCAGCCAGAATATCATTTCGTGTAATCCCTTCGTGAGTGGCATTTTTTATATCAGATGAGATAAAGGCAGCGCACTGGTCATTGAAATTCGGGGGCTTTTCTCCCTGCATGGCTAATTCTGCAATGTCTTCCATTTTTACACCCAGGGTTTCAAGGGCAGCTTCTTCTAAAAAAGATCCGGTTCCCGCCGAGCAGGCCTCGTTCATGGCATAATCAGATGCAACTGAACTTGTTAAATGGGTGTATTTTGCATCCTGGCCGCCAATTTCAAATATCGTATCTACCTCTGAGTCAAAGTACACTGCTGCTTCGGCATGGGCTATAATCTCATTGATTATTCCATCCGTTAGAGCATAAAGGCCGGCTATCTGGCGTCCGGATCCTGTTACACCTATTCCGATAATGTCTACGCTTATGCCGGCGAGTCTTTCCAGCAGTCCCTGAAAGCACAGACGGGAGGCCTCAACAGGATTTCCATTTGTGCGCAGGTAGACTGAGCCGAGCAGGGCATCATCATCTTCTCTGAGCAGTATCGCCTTTGTTGTGGTTGAGCCTACATCAAGCCCGATTATACAGCGGTCACCTTCCCAGGGCTTGAGGTATTCAATGGAATTAAAGGTAACCATGGATTCAAATTCCGGTAATGGCAAGAGAAATGAAAAGCTCGATCTGCCGGTATGAAAGAGATTTTCCGGTAGGGTTTCGCCGCGTTCAAAAGCAATCAAAGCAGTGCCTAAGGCTTCAAAATAGGCGGCTTCCTTGGGAACCTTGACATAGTTGAGTTTATTGCGAAGGTGATCAACTACTGCCCTGTTAAGAGCTGTTCCTCCCACTAAAAGAATTTTTCTATGAGAAACTCTCGAGCTTATTTCTATAATTTTTTGGGCGACCATCTGGCACAGACCGGCTGTTACATTGGAAATCGGCACACCTTTATTCAGGGCATGGGTACAATCAGACTTACAAAAAACCGAGCATCTGCCGCTCACCAAGTAGGGTTTCCCTTGCGTGGCAAGCTCGATAGCCCTATTAACGTTTAAATCCATGCGCCTTATCTGCTGGAGGAAGAACTCGCCTGTACCTGCTGCGCATTTATTTCCCGTGGAGATACCGGAAATTCTCTGATTCCTGTCCAGGCTGTAGACCATAAAGGTTTCACCGCCTGCAGAGACTATGGCATCGTATACCTCGTTCTTGCCGGCTCTGATAAAATCTAAAGCATATTCCACAGCTTCAGGTTCAGTGACTGAAGGTATTCGCACAAATTGACGGAACTTTCGGCCTGTTACTAAAAGTGGCGCACTGTCTATATTCATCTCCCCGATAATCTGCTTAAATACAGCTTTAGGATTTCCTTCATGTGGTTTAAGTATAACCTTCTCTACACTGACCTGGTTATTATTCGTATTGCGAGAAAGAGTAACTGCGCTTATTGTCGAGGCGCCTAAACAGATACCGTACGCCTTTTGAATAGTATCTGCTGATTCTGTCATGGGAAAATATACCCCTTACTCAAATTCTAAGAGAAGATAACTTCATGACAATAAAATGTCAATCCACAGGATGCCCGCAGGGTGCCCACAGGGGGAACCAAAACCATATTCTTTTTTTAATAAGCCTTTCAAAAAACTGAGCAAGGTTTGATGCTGCACGATTAAGAGCAATTATATTAAATCATAAATATTTACCATTTTTTATATTCTATAAAATTCTATCAAAGGGATTTTGATGTTAATTCAATGGCTAATGCTGCTGACCAGCTAAAATGATCAATGCCGCAAACATGGCCATTAAGTGGATTGAAATATTCCCAGAACCACCAGTCTTCACCATCTGGCATAGGGTTGCGAAGCAAACTGAGTGTGTCCTGCCGGATGTGATTAGCTTCTTCTTCATAGCCGTAAGCTTCTAGACCCTTGAGTACCAGCCAATTTGTTTGTACCCAAATAGGTCCACGCCAATAGCACTGTGGCAACCACAGTGCATTATCTTTACTGACCCCCGGTACTAAAAACCGAGACTGAGGGGGCTCATCACCAGGCCAATATTCCTTTGGGTTTTTTAGATGCTCATTCACCAATCGGTCAGCTTGTTCTGGGGATGCAAGACCCGCAAAGAGTGGAATGAATGTTGCTATGGTGTTTTGATCAATATACTCGCCTTTGCGCATATTGAAGTCCCAATAGCGTCCATGCTTCTCACTCCACAGCTTATTGTAAAAGGAGTTTTGTGTGCATTTCATCCATTCCTCTATTTCCCCGGTTGGCACACCAAGTTCATGGGCGATTTCAAGCAATGCCCTGTTCGCACGATGCAAGATTGCATTGAACAAAACGTCTTGCACTAAAAATGGACATTGCTCGAAAAGTTTAGTTTGATCGTATTTGCATTCTTTATAAACCTCGATGAGATATAGATAGCGATCATAATCTTTACGAGTGGGACGCTGCTCACTGGTGACGTATTTGTCGTCTAACCGCTCGTAGGGGGCCACATTGTTTAAATCAACCTCAATAGCATCGATAATTGATTGCCAGCGCGGAGAGTTGTCCAGGCCTGATTCCCACGGATGCACCAGGAAGGCAAGGCCTTCACCACGTGGATCGCGATCCTCTAGCAGGTATCGATGATACTTAAGCAGTTTTGGATACACTCTGTCAAGGAACTGAAGAGAGGCTTCCTTGTCAGTATGCCTCTTATGAATGTACTCGACAGCAATCGCCACCATGGGGGGTTGTGTAATGCCGGAAGTATCTACCCCAGGCGAGGGTCCCTGACCTGGGGCTGCGAGCTCAATTCCCCAACGCTTTTGATTCGGGAAGTACGTCTTGTCCTTCTCCGGGTCGGGGTTGTAGATGATTTGCGGAATCATCCCATTGGACCACTGTCCGTCCAGCAGTGCTTCAATTTCTCCTTTGGCTCGTTCCACATCTATACACGCTAAGCCGATCGCAATGAAGGCCGAGTCCCAGTTCCATTGATGAGGATACTGTCCTTGAGCCGGCTGGGTCGATCTTTTTCCCACTATTTGATTGGCATTTAAAACCTGCCACGCTGCTTCCCGCAGACTATCGTATCTTGATAATTCTGAATTTGGTTTCATAAGATTTACCCTCTTTAGAGTTTAACTATAGTGCTATATTTCAATAATTCAGACTGTAAAAGATAGTTTATTTACTGTCTAAGTTTTTCATGGCCAATCTGGTGCAGATCACCTCCAAGCCCCTGACAGAAGACTACTACTGGTCCTTGTCCAATTATTTTGTAATGAAAACGAATCCCTTTATTTTCAAATATCGCTGTCATGATGGAGCCCTGTCTTGCCAAGAGATCGTTCTTCTGAAATTGAAAAATTCATTTTGTTAGAGGATTTAAGTTCCGGATACCATTTGTTTGCATGATGCTTTACGAATTCTATACTCGTTTCCACTTGCGATTCTTTGAGGTTGTGCAATACCACAACCACGGCGTATCCTACTTTCTTAATCATGCGGAAATAGGTTTTATAATCCAGCAGACCGGTACCAGCGGCCTGGTACTTCTTTGTTTCATCCCTGGTAATGTTCTTTGACACTTGTAAGGGTTGCTCCTAGCGACTTTTCCACAAGAACGTGCTTACCAGCACGTAATGCATCTATCGCCATCGGCACGTGAAACAGATCGGGCACAGCGATGAGCACAGGGTCTATGTCTGGATATTCTAATAACTCCCTGTGATCCGTGTAAATTCTCTCCACACCGGTGCAGCGACTAATTGTTTGCAGCAAATACTCTGCACCATCATAGATAGCGGTTAGCCGTACGTTCTTAGCCCGATCCAGAGCTGGCAGATGGGCAAATTGTGCAGTAGGGCCGCAACCGAGCAATCCAAATCTGAGTTCATCCATAAATATCTTTAATCCACTTTACCAAAATGCCAGTTAAAAGTATCATGGCCTAATTATATATTAGTAAAGAATAATGTCGATCTTTCGGCAAGAACTTAAATTTATAACTGATTCCGACTACTCCTTAAACAGGAGCCAAGTCCGACTGCTATCTTTGCCACGAACAATCTCATTACATTAGGTGCTCTATTCGACATCAGAGAGATGGGATTGAAATGTCCTTAAGAAGTTTTACTGGTTGGATTCGACGACATATCTTGGGCTCCAGTATTTCATGCTCCACTCACCATGGTAAGCCATCCCAGAAGGGAAATTGGTATTATTACTGCAAATCTTTTACTTAAGCAATTTAATGAGGAAAAAATATCCAAAACTGCAGAATTGAAAACAACGCGGAGTAATAACTGATCATGAAGTACACGAGAAAGGTGACGAGGTCTTTTATGTACTTGAAGGATCGATATCAGTGTTAATTAATTCTCCTAACGAAAGTGCTTCAGTATCAAAATCGAGGTTTGAAGTAAATTGTGGAGATCGGTTTTTAATACCAGAAGGAATAATTCATCGCTATCTCAACCTAACTACAAAACCGGTAAAACTAATTTTTGGAATAGAGCCAGAATTATAGAAATATATTGTTGGAGAATATGGAGAAAAGAAAAAAATTGATGATGAGATAAGAGTAGATCTGAAAGCCCATGAAAGATTACAAGAAGTTACAGCATCTCAATTAACTAAAGATCAATATCTTAAATTCCCGATGTATACATCAACTTTTTTGCTCCCGGTTTTTTATTCTTTCACTTATATTTGTTACAATTCCTGCTTTGATTGTATTAACGGTGATTTTTGCACTGCTGGCAATTTCTTTGTGGATTATAAGGGCCTTTTTTGCAATAAAAAAGGCAAGATTGGAATCTGATTTTGAGAGAATAAGATTAAACGTATCAAAATTTGGCTTTAAGGCTGAAAAAATAGAGGAGATTTCTGCCGGTATCCAGAGTTTTGAAGAGAATTATGCCCTGAGAGAGAAGGAAATTAAGGATATATCAAATGAAATAGAGCTTCTCGAAAGAGAGATTAAAAATGCAAGGGATAAGGATCTACAAGAGATAGATAACGATATTGAAAGCTCAAGAATTAGGAGGGACGAAATAAAAATAAAGTCAGGAGTTGAATCCCTCGAGGAATATCAAAAAAATCTTAGCCTTAAACAAGAGAATGAGAAATTAAGGGATGAGCAGATTGTCATATTGAAGAGCTATTTTGAAGCTGATGAAGAATCATTAGAGGAGAGTATTAAAAGGTGGGCAACAGAGATCGAAAAATTAAAAGTTTTTAAGGATAAGGCTGCAGGAGTGAAATATGATGAGTCTTTAGCCTCAGAGTTGAAATCGGTAGAAGGAAAATATAAAGAAAAGAGAGAGAATTTGCTTACTGATATGGAATCGTATAAGAAGAAACTATATGAAATTGAGAGTAGTGCAAACAGAATATTGCAACTGAAGGAAGACCGCCTGCCCTGTAACACATATATGGATCTGGAATCAATAAAGAAAATACTTGAGGATTTTGTTACCGGGGTTGAAGATAATAAGGATAGAGTTTTGAAGGCTATCAGAATATTTGAGGAGATAGAAAGGGAGGAAGAGGAAGAGGTGCATACCCTCTTCGGGGATAAGAGCATGGTTTCGAGGTACTTTAGCGAAATCACAGGAAAAATCTATGTAGAGGTTGAATTTTTACCTGAAGAGAGAAAGATTTTTATCAAACAAAAGAACAGAAAGATCCTTGATGCGGAAAAAACTTTCCGGGGGAGCATACGATCAATTGTACCGCTCAATTCGACTCGCACTGGGTGAGAAACTCATGAAAGGGGAAAAAGGCTTTTTCATTATGGATGATCCCTTTATAAAGGCAGACATGGCTAGATTAAAAAGGCAGATTGATATATTAACCAAGATATCCGATATGGGGTGGCAGATAATATACTTTTCTGCAAAGGATGAGGTAAAAACCTGTCTGGATGATAAAATTAAGAGTGGTAAAGTTAATTATGTAGAAATAAAGGGCGTGCATTCTTACATGGAAAAATAATACTCAATAGTTTAGTTGTGGCCAAAGGTTGCTTCGTTCAGCATTTACGGGAATCATAATTTATCACGTAGATTTTATCACATAGATTCATTGGAAAATGGAATAATATGTTATATATTTATTATTAAGGCACAGTAAAAAATATAATTAAAGTATCAGTACTTCGATAGTTTATCTTGGGAGGGAATTGAGAAGGGTAAGGTAGTGAAAAGGCGTGCTGATCATATCTCACGACTCTTAATGAGATCTCGTATCCTTTTAGCCTGCCTTATATTAATGACAATCCCAAATATTCTCTCCGTTGCTGATGAAAGCGTATCGCCTCATGCGCTTGTTTTGGTAATCGTGCGTCCTTCAGGAATGGTGGAAAACGCGCTTTTCCGGGAAGTGATAGCCGATTCCATTAAATTTGAACTGGAACGAGCAGGATTGCAGGTGATATTGAGCTCGGAGCCTACTGAAGTATCTCCTGTTAAGGGTGTCGATGAAGCTGGTGATATTGATGTAAACAGTATGTTGAATCTTGCTCGTAGTGTTGAAGCTGATTTCGTGATTACCGGCGAATATTCGAGCAAGGATAATGATATACAGATTGATTTCAACTGGTACGATGTAAGTGAGAGCCGTTTATCTGTCTCTGTCTCAAAAAGCAGTCGATTGGGTCTTACATTAGACATGATCATTGCGGAAGCGATTGATGATATTCTCATACAGGCGAAGGACAGGCTGGCGAATTTTTCTACGCGCCCTAAAGAAAAAACTTTCGAAGGGTCTGTACAGCAGGAATCTGAACAACTGCCCGAAAACCAGGCGGCTGCAAAACAAACAATTGATAAGCAGATAGATGCGGATGCCCGAATCATTAAACGTTTTGAGTTTTCAATCGGATTTTCACCATTTCTCGTGAACGCCGGGGCTAGTGAGTATTTCAAGATTGGATTCATGCCCTCGTTTTATGTAAGCTATCGTATAAATATGCCGATCGGCTGGCTTGGCCTTGGTATATATGCTGGGATAAATAGTTTCTTAGCTGAAGGGGTTCTCGCCTCATCTGAATGCCTCCTTATTCCGCTTGGAGTTGATCTCCGGTACGCAACAGGAGAGGGTACCTCCATAGGCTTATTCGTGCGCATATCCGGCGGCCCGGCAATTTTAACGATTAATCCGAATGAAACAGGTCGTCTTTCGAAAGTGATACCGTATGTGTTGGGAGGCATAGGACTTAATATACCATTTACCAGGAGCTTCGGCATCGCAGTAGACACGAGCTATACCATTTTCTTTGAAAAGCAGCACCCAATAATGGGCTTTACCCCCTCGGTGTATCTGTATATGAGATTGTGACAGGGAGGATAATATGGCAGATGGGAATTGGAATCAAGGCAGGAATCAGCGGAATCGTTTGCAGCGATTTATAATTGTTGCGAAACAGTTGCTGTTTATCGTGTGTCTCTTTTTCGTTTTTATCGCCGGTTGTGATAATTTTTCGCTTTATACTGAGTTAGACGGTATATCGGAGGGACCTTTTGCCATTAGCCCTCGTGATATATCGCTGCCGGACAGTGCGCAGTACACCTTCTCAGCAAGTGGCGGTTTTCCACCTTACAGCTACTCGATTTTTCAAGGATCCGGTTCAATCGACGAAAGCACCGGGGTATACACCGCTCCCGGGTTATACGGCTACGATATAGTTCGGGTTACTGATTTGTCCGGTAACACGAGCGACTCCATCGTGGAGATATATGTTGCCGGAGCTACTCTTATCATCATTCCTGATTCAATAACCATAGCAAAGGGAGAGAGTTGTACTTTCTCAGCCATAGGCGGTACGCCGCCCTATATCTACTCGGTTTTTTTTGGAACCGGAACAATTAATTCAAGCACCGGGTTTTTCACTGCACCGGATAAAGTCGAGACAGATACGGTCAGGGTCATCGACTCAGTCTTTAGTACGGCAGACGCGACAGTGAAGATTCGGCCCAAATGAGTTCGCAGTACTCCGCCTCATTCCAGAAGGGCGCGAAGTGTATCGAAGAATTGTGAGAAGAGATCCTGTTGAACCTGTTCATCATACCGTTCCCAAACGGCCTGAAAATCCTCTTTGTCCTGCCGGTTAATAAGGCTGTCGATAACTGCGATCATATCCTTAATCGTGGAGTACTGACCGTCTTTCCATTGTTCCTCTCCGAAGGCTTTAAAGTATCGTTCCATTGTATCGTAGAGCTCCGGGTACTGGGATCGCACCTGTTCGGAATCGATGATTTCTTTGACTAAAAGTTTTGCCTCCAGCAAGTCTCGTAATTCTTCCTGCGATATACCCGAAGATAGTTCAGCATACTCCGTGAACGATGAAAATCGCTCTCTGAACGTGCGAAGCCGTTCCAACGTAGCCGCCCGCTCACTTTCAATTTCACTGGCCTGCACACCCGCCTGTTTTTCATATTTAAGTTCTTCTTCTGCGCGTGTAATCTCGCTTTCGAGCTTCCGGATAATCTCGGCCTGTCTCTCTCTATCCTCCTCTAAAGAAGATTCTTCGATTTCCTTTAGCGCGGCATAGCTTGTTTCAAGAGCCGGAATCTTCTCAATTGCAGATAGATAGAGTTCTTGAGCGGCGGTTGTATCACCGGCACGGAAGCGGTTATCAGCTTGCTCTACGATAGACGAAATGGAAGTAAGCAGATCTGCAGAGGCGATCAAGGACGCCGCGTCCTGCTCGACACTCGTGCGCTCATTCTCGATCAACCTCCTTAAGGAGGCGATAATGAAAAGTTCCACAGATCTTCGCCGCTGTATGGCAGGTAAGGATGCAATCGACTCCTGATTGAGGTAATTATAAAGCGTATCGAGGTTCTTAAGCGCCTCATCGTATTGGGAGGCTCTTATATTCACCTTAACCCTGTTATATGAGGAGAAAATCTGATCAAAGACAAGCTCTTCCTTCTGCCGCTGTTCGCGAATTTGATCGAGTTCCCCGGCGATGCGAGATCGATCGCTTTCTAACTCCTTTTCCCTCGCCCGAAATTGAGCCTGCAGTTCGGCTTCCTGTTTTTTCAGTTCTTCCTGAAGCTGGGTTCGTTCCACCCGAGCCTGCTGCAGGGATTGTTCATATTCATCTACTATTGCGGTAATCGAGGCCTCTTTTTTGGCAAGCTCAGCCTCTGTCTTTTTCTTAAACAACTCAAGCTGCTCACTGTATTCTCTGCTTTTATTTTCCTCCAGCTCACGAAGCTGCTGTTCGATCCTCTCTGAAGATATCCCTTCGCTTTGTAATCTTTGCCGTTCTGCCTTCAACTCAACCTCGAGCGCCTCTCGCAGTTCCTGCTCCCGCTTTAGTATTTGGGCCTCCGTTTCAGACTTAAGCTTATCCCGTTCGCTGCTTATATCGGCGAGTTTCATCTGGATCTCTGATATTTCCCGGTCCTTTTGATTAAGTTGTTGTTCCGATTCCTGTTTGAGCGCTTTTATAAGTTTAGCCTCTGCTGTGATAATGGCTGCCGGCCCGGTAACAAGAGATTCCTCTCTTCGATTAAAGAAAGATGAGAAGAGAAATGCTCCAAGCAGAATGGTCAGCACCGCAAGGGCATTGAGGAGGATCGGAAAAAACGCGCCGCTACGTTGGGGAATGAATGAGAAGGTCTCCGGTTTGATCTCGATTCTGTTCTTTGCAATGATCTCGTTTATCTGGGTGAGAACCTCTTCCCGCTCATCGGGTGGTATTTCGGGCTCTTCTTCCTTTGACAACGCTTCACCCTGAACGGGCCGTATCGGCTGCATTTTTTTATATATTGAAAGTGCTCTCTGGTATAAACCACCCATATTTGTATCAGGCTGTACTGTCCCTATTTATACATTCGACCTTATCGTGCTTATTATTGACAGGAAACTGAAAGCCCTGTTCATCCGGATGGAATAACAGTGCCTGTAATTGACGGGCGCTTGGAGCTGTTGTATAGTTACTGAATATAATGAAAATACGGGTCAAAATCGTTCTCATCGTTCTGCCTTTAATCATCACACCACTTTTC
>JAUWZD010000048.1 GCA_030615505.1 Spirochaetales bacterium
TAGCCTTGAAATAGTCAAGAAGTTGTGGTATTAATAAATCATTCATACATCCCTCCCAATCGTTTTTTTGTTTAATGGTATTATACCATCGATGGGAGGGATTTTAAATCCGTTTTTTACCTACAATTTCAATGCGCACCCGCGAGCCAATAGGCGCTTGCGAATTCCTTCTTGATTGAAGTGCATTTCATTTTGTTTGCGAACTTTATTGGCTATTTGCCGGCGTTGGCTTAGATATGCCTCAACTTCTGACTGGTGCTGCAAGTAATAACCAATAATCGCATAAACATCAACCAAATTTAGAGTCGGATATTGAGATACAATTTCCTCAGCTATGACCCCTTCCTTGAAAGCAGCTATAAATGTATCCAATGTTACACGGATATTACCAACTCGAACAACACCATCCACATCAGTTTTGAGTGGAACCGGAGTACTTCCAGCAATGACCAAACTCATGGACTAACCTCAGATTGTTATAATAGATTCTCATAGCTTAGAATAATGTATTATACAACCTGGCCAGCGATTATAATGAAGCACCTGTATCCAAATCGACCAGACGCAGGGAGAGGAGGTATACAGCATACCGGCTTTCGTAAAGGCCCATGGAGACGAAGATCACCTTTTGGACATTCGGAATATTGCCGGTACACAGCGGACTCTATAGAAGAAAAAGGCTTTGTATAAATACAACAGATGAGCTGGTTGAAAGAGTTGAGTATGATTGGCGGCTAGAAGTGTCCAGATATATGCGGGCTATGACAGTACGGCTGGCCGATACATACTCCTGCGGATTCACAGGCATCTTCTATTGTTGACGGGAAATAGTATTTAGCCTTTTTCTCCCACTAAACAGAGCCATTCAGCTTCAGCGGCAAGCTCATCATTAACATAGGCTTTGCCGCTCTGTTTTAATGTTTTCTTACTGACCCGAAGGTTCTTAATTACCAGTTTAACCTCGTCTTCAGGTCGGACCTGTTTACGGAATTTGGCTTTATCTACAGAAGCTAAAAAGAAAAGCACATCATCTCCCAGGATACCTGTTTTACTCATTCCTGCCCCCCCGCACTGGGCCATAGTCTCAATAAGAATAACTCCTGGAACAACCGGGTATTCAGGAAAATGCCCTTTGAAAAAAAACTCATCTTTACTAAAGCGCTTATACCCGATTATTTCCTCTTTTTCCGCCTTTTCAATTTTGTCCACAAATAAAAATGGTTTCCGATGCGGAAGCAGGCTTATTATATCTTCTATCATCATAAAACTCCTTTCATTATAACTTTTACCCTAGATAATACCCAGTTTTATAGCCTCGCGTTTTGCCACATCCAGCACCTGGTCCAATTCTTCATCCGTATGAATCGACATATATGAGGTTCTAATCAGGGACCTGTCCGGAGGTACTGCAGGACTTACCACAGGATTTGTATACACCCCGTTTTCAAATAGAGCCTTCCAGAACATAAAGGTTTTCTCATTGTCCCCAATAACCAGGGGAATAATGGCTGTTTCTGCAACACCGACATTAAAGCCCATGGATTTATACTCAGAGATCATTTTTTTAGCAATAGCCTGCAGCCTATGGGTGTGCTGTGGTTCCTTTTCAATAATTTTTACTGCAGCCATAACAGCGGAGATCGTTGCCGGAGGCATACTGGCGCTGAAAATCAATGGACGGGAAAAATGCTTAATATAATCAATGACAACCGCATCTCCGGCCACGAATCCGCCAATGGAGCCAAATGATTTTGAAAAGGTTCCCATGATCAAATCAGCGCAGCCCCTGATCCCGTAATGTTCTTCACTGCCTCTGCCTGTAGCGCCAATCACTCCGATTGAGTGGGCCTCATCAAGATATATTCTCGCTTCATACTTGTCGGCAATTTTCCTTAACTCCGGGAGCTTGACGATATCACCCTCCATGCTGAAAACACCGTCAGTAACTATGAGCTTCGATTCCTCCGATGGAAGCTCCGAAAGGGCTTTTTCCAGATGCTCAGGATTATTGTGATGATACCTGTGAAAGCTGATGGATCCGTTATTTAAGCCGATAGATAAAAAGATCCCATCCATTATGGAGGCATGATTATATCGGTCACTAAGAATATGTTCTCTGCGGCCCATTATAGCGGAAATAGAGCCGAGATTTGTTTGATATCCCGTTGTGAAGCATAGAGCAGCATCTCTATGTATAAACTTTGCCAATCGGTTTTCAAGCTCTTCATGAAGGGTAAGGGTGCCGTTAATGAATCTGGACCCCGAACAGCTCGTTCCGTACTTCTCAATAGCCTTGATAGAAGCTTCCTGCACGCGGGGGTCCCAGGATAGACCCAGGTAATTGTTGGAGCCGATCATGATCAGCTCCCGTCCTTTCATTACAACCTTTGTGCCTCTGTTCTCTTCAATTGGAATAAAGTAGGGGTAGAGCCCGCTTTCCCGGGCTGCCGCCGCTTCTTTAAAGCTGTAACATTTAGTAAAAATATCCACAGACACCTCAACAATCAGGTTATATTTCGAGGTGTCATTATTACACTCACAACATAGAATGTAAAGCTTTGAGAATAAAAAAGCCCCATCCCTCCTTAGATGCCCTGAAAGGTAAACCAGAAGGTGAAGAATTGGGTAAAATTCAGGATCCCTGCAAAGATGAGAATAGAGAGAATGAGAAAGAGGAACATAAAGACAAGCCGGACTGGGGGAAAAATAATCTTTTTCCGGATAATCAGCCTTTTTATATATGTATAAGTAAGCATGAAGAACGTAAGAGTAAAAATTATACCGAACATAAGCCGCGGCTGCCGTGGATTTGCTTGCTGCCATGATTCAAGGTTGTTCGCCAGAATGAAAAAATAAGTATTCAGTCTTTGCAGTCTGCCCAGGAGAATAATAAATCCGATCAAAACGAGGAATGATCCGCTTACAATCCGTATGGTATTCAGATGTGGCCTTATTTTTTCAGTATGTTTAACGAATTTTGAGAAGAAGAGCCCCGCGAGCAGAAAGGGCAGCCCAAGTCCTATGGAATACAGTCCAAGCAGTAGAGTTCCCTGGACCACCTTGCCGCTTGATCCTGCAAGGAAAAGGATGGAGGCCAATATTGGTCCTACGCAGGGTGTCCATCCTCCGCCGAAAGCCATGCCCATCAGCAGGGAGCCCGATATGCCGGAGGGTTGGCTGCTGAAATGAAATCTCTTTTCGAAGTTCAGTGTTTTCCAGAAGTTAAAGATGAAGTTTATACCTAACAGTATTACTAAAATTCCGGCTGTGATATTAATAATTTGTGTTACATTGCCTATCAATCCGCCGGTTGCACTGAAGAGAATGCCAAGGACCATAAAAACAGTGGTAAATCCCACAACAAAAAATAGGGTTTTCAGAAAAATGCCTGATTTGGAGGCTTTGTTTTCATTGAGATCATTGAACGAGATTCCCCCGATAAAGGAGATGTAGGAGGGGATCAGGGGCAGAACGCAGGGAGAAAGAAACGAGAGTAAGCCTGCGGAAAAAGCTAATAACATGCTTAAATTTTGGCTCATCTTTTAAGTATCGCACGGAAAAGAGAGAGTATTTCGGGGGTAAACCATTCCATGGCGCCCAGGGCGCGAGCCAGGATGATGCCGTTCTTATCAATTATATAAGTTGTAGGTATACTGCGCGCGCCGTAGCTTTGACCTATACGACCTGTTTTATCAAGGAGAACAGTAAAGGAAAGTCCAAAATCATCTTCAAACTTCTGAACGCGCTTCTTATCTTCCTGAAGGTCAACAGCAACAATTTCAAAACCTTCATCCTTCAGTTCTTTATAGATTCGCTCCATTGAAGGCATCTCAGACCGGCAGGGAGGGCACCAGGTAGCCCAGAAATTGAGAAAAATAACTTTTCCCCTGAGCGAGCTTAAGGATATTGTCTGACCGTCTAAAGATTCAAGTTCAAAATCATAAATAGGGATTTCCTTTGTAAAGGTATGAAACCCTAACCGGGTGAACTGTGTTTGAAGATCGTCTGCCTGGGAAGATGTTAAAGCAAAGGCTAATAATAAAAATATTACTTTTTTCATATATATAACTCTATCTATTTACTTTAAATTATAATTAAAGATCAGTTGCCCGGCAAGGGAAAATCGGTAAAAAGGCTTGTTAATAGAATGGTTGTATTGTACAAGGCATGGGGCAGGGCAATGTGGTGTATGTTTTTGGTTTTTAAAAATACAAGACCGAAAAAAAGACCCTGGGTGAATGAAATAGTAAAACCTGCCAGTCCCTGGTAGATATGTCCGCCTGCGAATATAAGGCTGCTTAAAACCAGATTGACGGCCGGATTTGAGCCCATTTGTGCAAAACGGGTAAGCAGATAGGAACGAAAAAAGATCTCCTCCCTGTATCCCGTAGCGATACTGAAAAGAAAGACTAAGGGTATTAGTTTTGGATCGGACAACTTCCAGCGGAATCCGGGATAAAACAACTTTCGGCCCTCATATGGAAGAAGTGAAATCAGTAAGCTTAAGATCATCAGCAAAACGAAGATGCCCAGATAGATAATCACTGAAATTGGCAGATCAATAAATTTCAGTTTTACAATCCCAAACTCAGCTAAAGCGTGCTTATCCTGAATCCACAGCACATAAGATATCATTATGATCTGGGGAACAGCTATCAGGAGAAACTGAAGCATGTAGTCACTCATAAATGCTGATCCCTGGTCGTAAGACCGGTTCTGCCAGATAAACCCCGGAAGGAAAAAAGCTATGAAAATTATAAGAATTTCAAAAAGACGCTGTTTCACAAAACTTCCAGGCCAGGATCGATTATCCTCAGCTTAAAAAGATGGCATAGTTCCATTCGAGTCTTTATTACCTTCAGATTAATCCTGTCTCTGCTTAGGGGGATCAGGAAGGAATACAGGTAGAGAGCATCGGCAAGGTATGAGAGGGGAACCAGTGTGTGTTTTTCTATCTGTCCTTTATCAAGATAATGATAGAAATCGCGAATCCCGGTTTCAAGATTGCGATTAGCCAGGGAAAATTGCCGGAAAAATTTAGTATTATTTATAGCAGCCGGAAAGGGTTTTGGATTCTTAGGGTCAGTAACCCGCAGGAAGACTGAAAATAGGGTCCCGAAATACTCATATTGAGCAAAATGAACGGAACCTTTCTCCAGATTGATCTTGCCTAAATAGTCCGCTGCCTCAGTAATTTCATCTCTGAAGCTTTGCATATAGCGATTTTTAGGCCACCGTTTTAGACAGCCGATGATAATGGCGTTTTTTAATGCTTCATCCGCGTTCGTAATGACTTTCTTCACAGGTGGACTGGACTTTTTTAAAGATTTATTTAGAATATCATAGGCCGTATTCAAATCCTGCATGGTCTTAGTAGACCAATGGGGATTTTTAGGATGTCTGTCAGGATGGTAGATTTTAATCAACTCCCTGTAACGTTTTTTAAGTTCTTCTTTACTTGAAAAGGAGGCTAAGGAGAAAAGTTTAAGGCTTTCTTTAAGATTCATGTTTTTTTTGTATTTTAATTATATCAAAATATATTCGATAATTAAACTATGTGGATACTATTTTTAGTCGTTCTATCTCTGCTTCTGTCCTTCTTTGTTTATTTGAGGGTCGCCGGACGGGGAAGTTTTCCCTGGATACAGTTTTATACGAAGGGCAAAGAATCGGGCTTTGCCTTCCGTCAAATCAATCTCTTGCGAAAAGTTGCTATTGAAACACGCCTCGATAATCCTACGTCCCTTTTCTGGTCAATAAAGCAGCTGGATCGTTCTATCAAAGAGATCATCCTGGGTCTCCGTGCCAGAAACATGGAGGAGGACGAGGAATCAAATAGATTGGTTACCAAGCTCTTAGAACTTCGTAAAAGAGTTGAGTTCGATCTTCCCCGATATAAGCTTGGGCTCAAATCTTCACGGGAAATAACTGCCCGCCAGCGGTTGAAGATTACCCTGCCTGGTTTGGGTCCCTTTCTTACCATGGTTATTGAAAACCGCCATCGTTACTTTGCGCTTTCCTATCCTCAAGGCCCAAAAGCACCCGAGGGCTTTTCCTGGAAGGGCCAGCAGATAGGTATACACTTCTGGAGAGGCGATGATGCAGGCTATTTTTTTAAAACCAGGGTTTTGGAAGACTTTTACGATCAAAAATACCCGATAATTCATGTGGCCCATTCGGACGATGTGATGCGGACTCAGCAAAGAAAATCAGTACGGGTGCCTATGAATCATGCTGCTACTATTTATCCTTTAAAATCGATTGATGCCGCCAATGAGATTGTGGAGCAAAGCACAGGGCTAAGGTGCAGGCTTAAAGATATCTCAGAGGATGGGGCAGCTGTTATGGTAGGAGGAAGGACCAAGGTAGGCCTTCCTCTGAAAATACAGTTTAATCTGGCAGAAAAAATAATAGTTATGTGCGGGGTCGTGAAGGGAGTAAATTATAACAGAAACAAGAACGTATCCCTCCTCCACATCCAGGCTGTACCTCTAAGTATACGTGCTCGCAACTATATACTGGCATACGTGTACAACCTTTTTGGAGAGCGGGAGAAGGTTAAAGTCTAATCCGATCCAACCACATGCAGCTTCATCACATTGGTCCCCCCGGGGCTGGAGGCCGGAATACCGGCAGATATAACAATAAGGTCTCCATCCTGGACACAGCCCCTCTCTTTCAGCACCCGATCCCCTATGGCAATTGTCTCTAAAAAATCGTTCTCGAATTTAGGCAGATTAATTGAAAAAATCCCCCATACTAAAGAAAGCTGGTAATATGTTGTTTTTAAAGGGGTAACAGCAATAATCGGTTTATTAGGCCGGTACATGGAGATTAGCCTGGCGGTTCTCCCGGAGATGGTATGGGCTACAATGCAGCGGGCATCCAACAGTTCCGCTGCCTCGCATACCGAGCGTGCCAGGGCCATTTCCGTTGAATAATTGGATTCCTTCTCTTCCTCCCGCACCCAGCCGCGATCAAGACCCAGGTTGTCTTCGACATGATTAGCAATTTTCCTCATCCTGTGTACGGATTCAACAGGGTAGGCGCCTACTGCAGTTTCACCTGAAAGCATGATCGCATCGGAACCATCATAAATTGCGTTCGCCACATCTGTGACTTCAGCCCGTGTGGGCAGGGGATTCCGGATCATGCTGTCAAGCATTTGAGTGGCAGTGATGGAGATAATTCCCTTCTGGTTACTCTTACGTAGAATCTGTTTTTGATAGATGGGAATCATGGATAAATCAGCTTCTATTCCTAAATCACCCCTGGCTACCATAACTCCGTCGCTCACCTCGATGATCGAATCAAGATTTTTAACTGCAGTTGCGCGTTCCAGTTTAGCTATTACAGAAATATGAGCACCGGCTTTCTTGATCTCTTTCTTTACTGACAGAATGTCGTCGGCAGTTTGAACAAAGGAAAGAGCGACAAAATCAACTCCATGTTCAATTCCGAATTTGAGATCTTCAATGTCCTTATCGGTGGGAGCTCTCTCAGAGAGGATGAGATCAGGAAAATTTATTCCTTTATGGGATTTTAGAAGTCCACCGTGAATCACCCGGCAGAGCAGGTGTTCCTTTGTACGCTTTTCTACATGAAGCTCCAACAGACCGTCATCCAGCAGTATCCGCGCGGATTTCGGTACATCTTTTATCAGATTAGGGTACTTAACCGGTAGGACAGGTATATCAGAACCAGGCTTGAAGCATGAATCCTGTACAAGATGTACCAGGCTGTCCGCTTTAAGCTGGATGCCGTAGTCGGGAAGATCACCTATGCGTATTTTGGGTCCGCTTAAATCCTGGAGAATCCCTATGTTTTTATTCCTCTTTTTTCTGATCTGTTTGATCCTGTTTATAATTTCCAGCTTATCCGCATGTGTGCCGTGAGAAAAATTCAGGCGAACAACATTCATACCTACATTAATGAGGGCATTTAATTTATCCAATGAAGAAGAAGACGGTCCAATAGTGCAGATTATCTTGGTTTTCCTGTTAATGGACATAATGATAACGTACCTCCATCTACCAAAAGAAAAGCATTGATTTAATTATAAACTCTATATACAATAAATAGTAAATATCCTTTTAGGAGTAAATCAATGAGAAGGGCCTTCTGGATAATCGTTTTGCTCATTATGATTCTTGCCAGTGTATGGTCACAGGAAGCCGGAGAGCTTTTAAAGACTTATAAAAGAAATTTTGCAATTGCAAGCCTGGATGTTAAAATCCAGATAATCCAGGATGCTTCAAGCATCGGCTCTAAGGAAATGGGCTCTCTGTATCTTCAGGCTTTAGATTATGTACTTGATAATTCCTCACTGATACCCACCGATCAGCGCTTCAGGCAGCTCTCCATAGAAGCGCTGGGTCAGATTAAGGATTTAGCCTATGCAGATGCCAGGCATTCTATCTGGATGCTCTTTGAAACAGATAGAGAAAGTTCAGTAAGAGTTAATGCCATGAATGCACTGGGAATCGTTAGTAAAGGAGATGAGGGTATAATCGAGAACATAAACCTCTGGCTGGAATCGCAGAATAATATATTTCAAAGCGGGAAAATTCCCGACCTTCAGACCATAAGCGCCACTGTTACAGCCCTGGGCCGGATTGGCGATCAATCTTCATTCCCTATACTTTTCAGTGTTATGAGTCTCGGTTACTCTGAGCATATTACTAAGCAGGCCAAAGAAGCCCTACTCATTATTCAAGGTGATTTGAAAGACCATCTTCTAGGAGTTATTAAAACCCGTCCCCTACCTGAGAAGAAAGCAGCACTTGTCATGGCTGTAGAGAGCGACCGGCTTGATGATGATAAAAAGGGCGAGGTTGCCGAATTCGCCCTCGATGTCGGACTGCATACAGCGGCAAACGATGCCCTGCTAAAAGCAGCTGCCCGGGATATTCGGTTTATAGCTAACCGGGCCTTAAGTGAACGTAAATGGTCAAAGGCAACACCACTGGTGATCGAGCATTTTGATAATACACTATTAGAATATGATAGGAGGATCAGCAGAAAAGGATTCCTCCTGGAAGCCATTGCCAGTTTGGGGAATATGGGTACCCATGAGGCTGCTGTGCGCTTAACCCAGTATCTCGTACTGTTAAATTCCTATACGGAGAACGGTCAGGGATTTGATGAACAGATAATGCTGGCGCTGATAAGCAATCTGGGCAAATTAGGTGATAAAATTGCTTTTGACGATCTGATGTATGCTCAATATCTCAATTACAATGCCCCGGTAAAAAAGGCAGCGCGCGAGGCACTCGAAAATCTTAAATGGTAAAAATCCCTGCTCTCCATTAATGATGATCCGTTTCAGGGTCAGCACCGTTTTTCTCTTTGCTTCAGCCCTGGCAGGTTCACTCCTTCTTATTCAGGTAAAGCAGCAGGCATATTTATTGTTGGGCGGTTTTACCCTGTTTTTAGTTTCAGCAGGCAATGTACTTTTCTGTATGCCGTCTTCGTCCTGTGCGGCGCCCTCGTCCTGCGCAGCGTCCTCGTCCTGCGCAGCGTCCTCGGCAGGTATCAAAGGACCTGGTCTGAAAATATTGGCTTTATGCCTGGGGATTGTCTTTGGAATTCTGCGATCTGCATCCCTGCCCTGGAATCAGACTATCGTCGCAACCGGCATTCCCATTGAGGAAGTAGCAGGCTTCAGAGGATATCTGGTTGAGGATAGTTTTATCTCTAAAAAGGGGAATACAGTCTATACACTGCGACTTGCTTCTGTCTGGTCGAAAATGGAGGACCGGACAGCCGAAGCTCAAGGAAGAGTTGTTATTGTGCTTGATCAGGGCAGTAAAATGTACTGGGGCCGGATCATCCGGGTTCACGGGGGATTGTTTAAACCTGATTCGCCGTCTGCAGATTATCTTTTATGCCTGAATGCTCAAAAGATTAAACCTTGTGGTTTCTTCAACAGTATATTCAGGCTGCGATTTAGATTGCGTGTACTTTTAAATAAGCAATTTCGAAATTTAAATACTCCTGTTTCAGCAATGTTAATAGCTTTAGTTTTCGGAGACCGAGAAGAAGTCCCTGACCATGTATATGAGCAATTTCGTACCAGCGGGGTTCTGCACATTTTGGCTTTGTCCGGTCTGCATGTGGGAATCCTTCTCTTTTTAGTTTATTTAATCTTCTCTTTTATCCCCGGGAAAGCGCCCAGGCTGCTGATAGGTTTTCTTTTCGCACTGCTGTATCTGTTTTTGGTCGGTCCTAGAGTCTCCCTGCTTCGCACAGTAATTATGCTCATCATTGGCGGTATAGCCTTTTTACTGGATCGTGACTACGAGCCTCTGAATATACTTGCCATTGCTGCATCAATCATTCTGCTATTCGACCCCAATTCTGTTTTAAGCCTGTCATTTCAACTCTCATTTCTTGCACTGCTTGGGATTTTAATGATAGGTCCGGGGATCTTAAGATTCATTACACCGTATATTCCGCCATTGTTCGGGCTTCCAATTGCTTACTCGCTGGCTGCGCAGCTTGCCACAGCACCGCTTCTACTTGCCCGTTTTGGCATCGTCTTTCCTATCGGAGTGATTGCCAGTATCATTGTAATTCCCCTGATTACTGTTTTTATCTGGACAGGTCTGCTCTATTTATTTATCTCCTGCTTTTCCATACCCTTTGTAAGCCAGTTACTCTCCAGATTTTTAAGTTTAATATATGATATTCTGCTTAAATCTATTACATTGTGCTCGAAAGCCCATGGAATACGGATTTCCTGGATAGAGTATTTATGCTTTCTTATTTTCTTAATACTGATTCAGGTAATATTTTCTTTTTCTAAGAGAAGGCTGTTAAGTTGAACTACAGTTCACCTTCTGAGATTAAAGCTGTCTTGAAGAGATTAGGTATAAGACTCAAATCTAAGTGGGGGCAGAACTTCCTGATAAATAGAGGTGCCCGGCAGAAGATAATAGGGAAAATTAGCCCAACCGAGAAGGAAGTCATATGGGAGGTTGGACCCGGTCTCGGCTGCCTAACAGAGGTATTGCTGCCACGGGTAAAGGAGTTGGTGGTCTTTGAAATAGACAGGGGATTGATCCGCTATCTGGAAGAAGCATTTTCCGATTATCATAATTTTTCTTTGGTTTCAGGAGATGTAATTAAGACCTGGAAACAAAATATGGATAGAGGAGTTCCGGATAAGGTAGTGGGAAATCTACCGTACAGCAGCGCATCCGCTCTTATCGTCTCATTTATTGAAGCTGAATTTTTTCCGGAAAACATGGTTTTCACAGTTCAAAGGGAGCTGGCCAGGAGAATGACTGCTCGTCCAGGTGTAAAAAATTACTCCTCCTTTTCCGTTCTCTGCCAGTATGCTTTTTTTATCCGGGAGTGTTTTGAGCTGAAGCCCGGCTCTTTTTACCCGGCGCCCGAAGTTATTTCCACTGTTATTGAGCTTAAACCTAAAAATGTGGATGAAGCCCCTAAGGATCGGAAATTATTTCTCCTCCTGGTAAGAGCGCTCTTCGGCTCACGCAGAAAAACACTAAAGAATAACCTTACAGGCAGCAGGCTTCTGACAGGCTATAGCAAAGAACTGCTGCTTCGTGCTGCTGAGCTTGAAGGCATTGATCAGTGTATACGGGCTGAAGAACTACAATACAAGGAATTTATTCGTCTCTCTAACCGTATAACGGATTTATTCTTGACACATGTGTAGGTGTAAGTGTATTATTTATTAAGAAGGATTATGAAAAAGCAAATGCACAGAGCACAGATACTATTAGAGCCTGAACAACATCAAATTCTGGTAAGATTAGCACAAAGAGAAGGGCGCAGTATCTCAGAAATCATTAGGGAGATGATAAAAAATCAGTTAAGACAGAGAAAACAAGCAATGAAAAACGAAATTGAAAAACACTTAGAGGCGATACAGCGAATACATAATCATCGGGAAAGTATACTGGCCCGTCGAGGTAATAAGCCCATAAAATTAGATATAGCTAAAACACTGGATGAAATCAGGGAAGAACATGATAAATATATTGCAGGAAGCATCCACGGCCATCGTAATTGATGCCAGTCTAGCCATCTGGGCTATTATGCCTATAGATACTGAAATCAATGTTCTTGATTTGTTTGTTAAATGGCGAAAATCAGGAGTAAAACCCGTTGCCCCAATGTTATGGTTAGCTGAATGTACATCTGCAATTCGAAGATTGGTTCATAATAAAGAAATAACTTCTGAAGAAGGTCAAAATGCCTTAGATGATCTTTTTAATCTGACTGTTGATATTATCCCTATGACCGATGAACACTGTCGTTCAGCTTTGCTGTGGTCTGAACGCCTTGATCAGGCAAAAGCATACGACAGCTTTTACCTGGCTCTCTCTGAGGATTTGAATACAGAATTATGGACAGCGGATAGACGCCTGGCGAATGCCGTACATGAGAAAAACATTTCATGGGTTCACTGGGTTGGAGAATAATACCGCTGTAATAAGCCGCGAAGCTAACAGGAAGAGCAAACCTACTAATCCGATGTTAGCCATTTTTTGTTCTTGAACCTGGCTTCTATGCTTTTAAACAATGGTCAAGCACAGCTACTGCACCGCCTAAAACACATAAATACAATGGGATTGTACTGATTTTTATCTTAAGTTCAGTTAAGCTGGAGGGTAGAGTATTTTTATTTAAAGATCGCGTAAGCGTTTCTATAGCTTCTTTACCGGCAAGACTTATATTGTTGTCGAAAACTAAGACTTCAGGATTAAGAATATTGACAAGCCCTGCAACCGCCTGACCGAGATACTCGAAAGCTTCATCCACTATGCGTAATGAAAGTCTATCGCCTTCAGCTGCGGATGTCAGCACTGTTAAACCATCAATATTATCTATTTGTGCAAGGCAGCTACTGCTTTTTTCACCAAGGGCTTCTTTTGCATTGCGAGCTAATGCCGGCAAAGCAGCAACAGCTTCGAGACACCCGACTCCTCCACATCGGCACGGCACTTGACTGTCGGTTACTCTCAGATGACCTAATTCACCTGCAAGATTGGATTGACCTAAGATATATTCATTTTCAAGTTTTAAACCACAGGCAATACCTTTTCCATATTCAATATATATTAAATTCCTGTATTCGTTTCTTAACTCGAGCCGGTCCACTGCTTGAATGAGAGCCATGCTTGAGTTTAAGAGCATTACCGGCAGATCAAAATGCTCCTGTAAAATATCCACAATCGGAACGTCAGTCCAATCGTCCATAATTGTAGTCATTAGTGAAACTTTGGCCTGCTTATCAATAATCCCCGGATCAATAACGGCAAGGCCGAGGCACTTTCCAGGAAGAGATGATTCCGCTACAATAAGCCTTTCGATAAATGATATTATCATTTCTATTTTATTATCCCTTGAAGCAGATTCGAGTGTATCTTTTTCGCCTTTTTTAAGTAATGTTTTATACGATGTATCTAAAATTACACCTTCAATTCCGGCGGGATCGTATTCAACCGATAAACAGTGGCCAAACTGGGGGTTTAACCTTATACCCCTCTTGCGTCGCGGGCCTTTAGTATCCGCAAGGGGTTCCTCGGTAACTATTTGATTATTCAATAAATCAGCAACAGCGCGGGAGACCGCAGCGTGAGGCATGCCGCTTTTAGCTACTATCCCGGAACGGGATATAGGAGAGCAATCACGAACCACATGGAGTATATTCGCCTGAGTTCCATTGGAAGCTAATTTGGGAAAAATTAATTTATCACTTGACAAATTAAAAACCTCTCTTTATACTAATCTTACAGCCTATTTTGATACATCTTAACTGAGATGTACGTTATAGTCAAGGTTTTCTATAAACTATAGCAAAGGAGATATTATGTCAAAAGAAGACAAAAACGAGATTCATACAGCTGGGGGAGACACTGAAGGCGGCATTACCTCAGGTTATGCTATAAATGATGGTGTAGAATTAAAGGTTCCATATTCGTTCATGGGCTCTGAATACGATGAAGAGGAAGAAAAAGCAGTACTGGAAGCGATGAAACAGGATTCCCTCACAATGGGACCTCAAGTTAAACTTTTTCAGGATGAATTCGCCGCTGCACATAACGTTAAGCATGCTTTCGCAGTATCAAACTGCACTACAGGAATGCATCTGTGCACACAGTTGTTTGGTCTTAAACAAGGCGATGAAGTTGTTATTACTCCAAACACCTTCATTGCTACATCTTTAGCCTTAGTGAAGGAAAAAGTAACGCCTGTTTATGCGGATATCGATCCGAAAACCTTTAATATTAATCCTGAGGATATTGCAAGAAAAGTAACAACGAGGACAAAGGCTATATATGTTGTTCATTTTGCCGGTCAGATATGCGATATGGATCCTATTATGGAAATAGCTAAAAAGCATAATTTATACATTCTTGAAGACTGCGCTCACGCGCATCTTGCCGAATATAAAGGTAGAAAAGCAGGATCTATAGGTGATGTAGGGGTTTTCAGCTTTCATTCACTTAAAAATATGACTACTCTTGGTGAAGGCGGTATGATAACTACAAACCATGATGAGTGGGTTAAGCCAATTGAAGCTTTGCGATGTATGAATCTTGCTGAATGGGATCCGGATCAACGTGATTTTACATTTGGAAAGTACACTATGCATAAAGTGGTTGACGGGAAATACAGTGATTACTGGATACCGTCACATTTCGATGTTCAGGATGTCAATGGCTTCTGGGGCAACAATTACCGTATGAATGAGACCCAGGCTGCAGTAGGTATAGTACAGCTTAAAAAGCTTCCGAGGTTTATAGAAATAAGAATAAAAAATGGCCGGTATATCAACGAAGGCATCAAGGATGTTGAAGGTGTTAACGGGGTTTATGAATCCCCTGATTGTAAACATATATATCATCTCTATACGCTGACAGTTGATCCTGAAATCTTTGATCGGGATGAATTCTTACGTGTGCTTTATCGTGAATATGGCGTACAGGGGATTCTACACTATCAGCCGCCGTACCACTTTACAGGATTTAAAAAACTGGGAATTACTGGCGATTGTCCTGTTGCTGAGGAGTTCTTCTATAAACGGGAAATGAATTTGGGCATGAATCCGAGATTAACTCAACAGGAACTCAACGATACTGTCGAAGGTATCCGCAAGACGGCTGAGAGGCTTAGTAAGTAAAGATTATCCGGTGAAAAGGTATTATAAAAAATCCACCTCTATAGAGTTTCAAATAAGTACATCATTAATTCTGTTATTTTTTCTCTATGTGTAGTAATTTAATTTTATTCAACTTTTTAATTAAGTTTATATGCTTTTTGCAAATTATAATGCTTGACAATTCGATTAATTTGTGTTTTAATTTGTTATAAGGAACTTTAAGAAGTGCTTTATGTAAACAAAATGAACAAAGGGATTCCAAAAAATGAAATTTACAGGAGGTAATGCATGGGATAAAGGAAAAAGATAATATCAAATAAATGAAAAAGGTCATAAAAATCTTAGAAGAAAAAGGAGATTTACGATGAAAAGTAAAAGAAAGAGTTTTGTTGTAGGTATCATAAGCCTTATGATACTCAGTCTTTCAGGGGTATATGGAGTTTATGCCGGTGGAGAACAGGAAAAAGAAGCAGTTACTACTATAGAACAATGGTCGTTTAGAACAGAAATGGAACCGCAGGGACAGCATTTGATGTGGGTTAAGGAAGGTTTTGAAGCAGAGCACCCCAATATCAAGGTTAATCTTGTTTGGGCAGGACAAAATTTACTTCAGAAGGTTCGGCCAAGACTGGTGGCTGGAAATCCCCCCGATGTAGTTGTTTATAATCAAGACGGAATTGACACTTTAATAAAAGAGGGACTTTTATATCCTCTAGATGAATTGATGAACAAGAAGGCATATGATCAGGATATTCTCTTTAAAGATACCTTTGTTCCGTTAGTTTTAGAAAGCACTATGGCAGTTTCCAAAGGAAAGTATTATTGCGCACCGAGGGATGTCACTGTCGCAGGATTCTTCTATAATACGAAAATGTTCGAAGATCTGGGTTTGAAAATACCTAAAACGTGGTCAGAATTCCTGAATGTTTGTAAGGTCTTAAAGAATAATGGAATAGCTCCCTTATCTCAGGATGGAACAATTTCCTTTTATAATGAGTGGTATTTTCTGTGGTTTGCTACCAGATTGGTAGGAGCGGAAAGAGTATTGGCTACCGCATTGAATGAACCGGGAACTTCTTGGAAAGAATCTGAATTTCTTCAGGCTGCTAAACTAGTCAAAGACCTTAGGGACAAGGGTTACTTCGTGGAGGGATTTGAAGGTTCTGCCTATCCTGGTTCTCAAGTTGACTGGGCCCAGGAGAAAACAGCTATGATTTTTTGTGGGTCCTGGCTGCCCAATGAGGTATCAAATGTAATGCCCGAAGGTTTCCAGCTTGGAATGTTTCCTTTTCCTATGATTGAAGGGGGAAAAGGTGTTTTTTCTATTGAGTTGTGGGTTTTTCCTTATGTAATTCCTAAGGATGCAGCCCACAAACTCGAGGCTATTGAGTTCATTCGCTACGCAACCAGCAAAAAGGTAGCATCAGAACAGGTGGCGAGCGCCGGCATTCCCTGCGGAGTCAGGGGTATTACTAACCCAATAGATGGAATGGGCGAGATGATTGAGCGTGCCGATAAAATTGTTCCAATTAAAATGGGATTAAGTGCAGCTGCCGGGGAATGGCTCACTAACATCTTTGAACCACTGGATGATTCACTGATATGGGGTAGAATTACTCCACAAGAGTTCATTGAACGATTGGATGAGAAGCATCGAGTTTATTATGAGGTTGAGAGGAAATAGTTCAGTATAACTTTGCAATGGAGGCTGAGATAGGCCTCCATTGCTTTTTTATAAGGAAAGGAAAATCTTAATGAGAAAAGGAAGTAAAGTAATAATATTTTCTTTTCTGGCTCCGGCTCTATTGTTGTATGTTACATTTTTTCTTTATCCTGCTATAGACGCATTTCGTCTCAGTTTTTATAGCAGTTCAGGCTTTAGCAGAGAAATGACCTACCTCGGGCTGGCAAACTTCAAAGAGCTTCTTTTTCATGACAGCTTATTTTGGTCTTCGGTTTTAAATACTTTTATTATTGTAGTAGCGGATGGTTTCTTGATTTTTGTTTTTGCTTTATTTTTGGCAATGGTTTTCAGTCGTGCTAGAATTAAAGGAAAAGGATTTTTTAAAGCAATAATAATTTTACCTATAGCGATTTCGGAGATAGGTATAGGTATAGGTATAGGCTGGAGCTTTATATTCAACTCGCGTTGGGGTTTATTGAACAGTACTTTAAGGAAAATTGGGTTGGAACAACTGGCTAAACCATGGCTGGGTTTTCCTGAATATACAGTGCTGGCGATCTGTATGGTAATATTCTGGAGTTATGTAGGCTTTTATACTGTGATACTTATAGCCGGTGTGGAATCGATACCAATTATGTATGAAGAGGCGGCACGGATAGATGGAGCCGGTAAATGACAGATTTTCATTAAAATAATTTTTCCTTTATTAAAAGAGATTTTCATAATCTCTTTTCTTTATTGGGTTATTTTTGCCCTTAAAATATTTGGAATAGTATTCATATTAACTGGACAGGGATTAGCCAGCTCTACGTTTGTGACATCTACTTATATGTACAGGCAAGCTTTTGGTGAACAGGCACATATTTTCCGTTATGGGTATGGAACGGCTATAGCGATATTATTATTCATTTTTACCATAGTTTTCTCTGTAATATACCTGCGTTTAAGTACTCGTGAAGAAATTCAATACTAATAATGATCGCAAAAAAGGATAGACAATATGAATGACGATATAAAGGGGAAAAGGATAGATTCAGGTCATCTCTTCATCTATTTTTTTCTTTTTCTATGGATGGGGGTAAGCTTAATTTTTTTTGGCTGGATATTTATTACCTCTTTTAAAACCAATCGTGAGTTATTCCAGTATCCCTGGTCCCTTCCTCAATCCTGGAATATCAAAAATTATATAAGAGCCTGGACTGCGGGACATATTGGTGAGTTTTTCATTAACAGTATCTACGTAACTACTATTTCAGTTTTCTTTATAGTATTAATTTCTGCTTTGGCATCTTATGCTTTAGCCCGAATGCGTTTTTCTGCAAATAAGTGGATATATCTCTTATTTGTAGCTGGATTGGCTATTCCTTTCCAGCTTGTAGTAGTACCTCTCTATCTTATGTTAAACCATATGCGTTTGACTGATATGCTGAATGGATTGGCCATGGTTTATATCAGCCTTTCTCTTCCTTTTACTATATTTTTCTTAACGGGATTCATGAAAAGTATACCTTTAGAGTTAGAAGAAGCGGCAATAATTGATGGATGTTCCGAATTGGGTGTTTTCTGGAAGGTAACTTTGCCATTATCCTCTCCGGGTTTAATTACAGTTACTATATTAAATCTATTTGGAATTTGGAATGAGTTCCTACTGGCTTTGATTTTAATTTCTAAAACTGAAAAGTCTACTATACCTCTGGGTTTATCAAAGCTTCAAGCAATGCAAACCTATGCTGCTGATTGGACTACTCTTTTTGCCGGTCTTGTTATAAGCATGATACCGACATTAACATTATTTATATTTATGCAAAAGAAAATTGTTTCCGGACTTACTGCAGGCGCCCTTAAAGGATAGCGGATAAATTTAAGGTTGATTTTGACAAAAAAGTAAGAGTAAAAATTAAGAGATAAACATTGATTATTGAAGTCCATTGTAATTGAGGAGATATATATGATTATAGATGCTCATTGTCATGTTGGAGAAGGTGTCGGGTATAGTCTTTCCCCAGAGAAACTTCTTTCACAGATGAATTCGAATAATGTAGGAAAGGCGGTTATTGTTCCAACAGATAAATATTTAGCTGTATATAACCGGGAAGGGAATGATTATGTACTTTCACTGGCAAAGAAACATCCTGATAGGTTTTACCCAATGGCAGCAGCAAATCCCTGGTATGGAGGAAAGGCACTCGAAGAGTTAAGGCGCTCCTTTGGAGAAGGTGCGGTGGGGCTTAAACTGCATCCCTTTTTGCAGGGATTCAGAATTACCGATGAAGTTGTTTATCCACTGATAGAACTTGCCGATGAGCTTGAAAAACCTGTCTATTTTCATACCGGAACACCCATTTCCAGTATGCCTTATCAATTAACTGAGGTGGCAATGCGTTTTCCAAAAGTCAATTTTATTATGGGGCATATGGCCTATTCTGATTTTTGGAACGATGTGGAAAATGCCGTTAATGCCGTGAAAAATATATTTCTTGAAATTTCTATTTATTATCCCTTTCTTATAGAGCTTATGGTTAGAAGAGTTGGAGCAGACAAAATAATGTACGGTTCGGATGTCCCGAAATGTTTTATGAATTTGGAAATTGAAAAGATAATGAGGTACGTGCCCAAAAATGAAGACCGAGAGTATATTTTTAGTAAAACAATAAAGAACGTTATTAAGGAGTTTGCCAATGGCAATTGATATGCATACACATTTGGGATTACCGATAAGCGGACCGGCTTCTGATGTCAATATAGTAGTAGAAATGCTTAAAAAGAATAGTATTGATGGAGCGCTGGTTATGCCAAGAGCAGGGCTCCGCTCAAACTGTATAGATCATTCGGAAGATAATAACCATGTTTTGAATTTCTGTAAAAAGGCGCCTGATTATTTATATCCGAGTTTTTCAATAAATCCGCTCTTTGGGCAAAAAGCACTTGATGAAATAAAACGATGTAAAGAAGAGATTGAAGTCAATGTATTAAAGCTCCATCCTTGGCTGCAGGGCTTCTCGATAACGTCATCTGAGATGGACGCAGTGGCTGCTATTTGCCAGGAACTGGGAGTTGTTATCATATTTCATGACGGCTCGCCTCCATATTGTACTCCTATGCAAATAGCAAGACTGGCGAGGGATTTTCCCGGTTTAAAGGTTATATCCGGTCACGCGGGACTTAATGATCTTTGGTTTGACTCGTTACTCGCAGTAAAAAGATATCCAAACTATTATATTTGTCTTTGTGGAGCAGCTTCGAGCCAGATGCAGCGAATTGTTGATGAAGTAGATCCGAATCAGATCTGTGTAGGTTCAGATATGTTTGAAGAGTTTGAGGACATATTGTGGTACAGATGGGAAAGTTTTCGAAAATTAAAAATGTCAAATACAACAAGAAAAATTATTGAGAATGAAACGCCTAAAAAGCTTTTGGGAATATGAGAAGGATAGTTAGAACTGATGTTAGAAATGACTTATATAATAAAAAGGTCTGAAGTGAGCCGCAATAACACAAATTAATGCTAATAGAAATTGCATGAAAAAAGCTAAAATAAGTTTGTGAGATAGCATGAATTAGACAATATTAGTAGTGAAATTAGAGCTATTAATTTGCCAATTGACAAAATAATTGCCATTCTTTATGCTTAAACAAAAATATATTTTAATATATTTTAAATAAATTATTGATTATAGTCAATTTATCTAAGCTTCATTTGATTTATTAGCAAATAGGAGGAAATGATATGGCAGAAAAGGTAAAATGGGGAGTAATCGGATGTGGTGGGATCGCGGCACGCAGAACTATACCGGAATTCAAAAGCATGTCGTCAGAGGGAGAGCTCGTTTCAGTGATGGATATAGATGATAAACGGGCTAAAGAGGTTGCTGAGCGGTTTAACGTACCGCATTATTGCATAACCGAGCAGGAGCTTTTAAAGCAAAACATCGATGCAGTATATATTGCCACACCTCAGAATGTGCACTGCCGCCAAGCTGTTCTGGCGGCTCAGGCCGGCAAGCATATATTATGCGAGAAGCCTATAGCAATCAGTCTGGAGGAAGTTGACAGAATGGAATCAGCCTGCAAGGAAGCAAGCGTTAAATTTATGCTTGGATTTTGTATGCGCTACAACGTTTATAACAAGAAAGCACGAGAGCTGGTTCAGTCAGGAGCCCTGGGACAGATTGTTATGGGGCGGGCAGAACTTACCTGCTGGTATCCACCTATTCCGGGTGCATGGAGACAGGATGTGGCGATAAGCCATGGCGGAGCATTAATCGATATGGGAAACCACTGTCTGGATATACTGGAATGGATTATGGATGCTAAGATTATTGAAGTAACGGGTTTTCAGGACCTAATGACGCATAAATATCCAACAAATATTGAGGATGCATCTACTATAGTTCTACGTTTCAGCAATGGTGCACATGGTATTGTGGACAATTATTTTAATTTGCCTGATGCAGCCGCCCAAAATACCCTGGAACTTCATGGAACTAAAGGTTCAATCATAGGCCAGGGTACAATAGGACAGGATCCCACAGGTAAGATGTTCAGTATAATTCAACCACAGGAAACAGGCTATGATGCCAACCAGGTTCGAGATATCGAGGTGGATAGACAGGAATACAAAATGGAAGGTATTGGGCTCTACGGTCAGATGATCGATATTTTCAGCAAGTGTATAATAAAAGATAAAGAACCACCTGTAACCCTGCAAGAAGGCAGGCATTCGGTGAAGGTTGTAAATGCAATCTACAAGGCTGTGAAGGAAAAAAGAGTAATTAAGGTTGAGGATTAGCACATGGCAGTTTTAGCATTACATGGAGGTACTCCGGTAAGAAAAGAGGATTTTACTGTATGGCCGGTATGTGACCAGCAGGAAGAAGAAGCTCTTATTGAAGTTTTAAGAAGTAAAAAATGGTGGCGTTTTGCCTTTGGACAGGGCGTGGAACTGATTGAACCTGAAGAAGGTGAACGCAGCCAGGTCGTTCTTTTCCAGGAGGAGTTTGCACGATATCATGGCTGCAAACACGGTATTGCAGCAGCCAATGGTACGGGAACCCTTGAGATAGGGATTCGTGCAATGAATCTTGATATAGGTGATGAAATATTAGTACCGGCCTATACATATATAGGAAGTGCCACATGTGTACTTCAGAATAACTGCATTCCGATATTTGTCGATATTGATCCTGATACATACAATATTGACCCGGGAAGAATTGAGGGAGCAATTACTGGTCGTACCCGGGCGATCATGGTAGTCCATTTCGGTGGGCAGCCGGCGGATATGGATCGAATACTCGCAATAGCAAAAAAGCATAACCTGCCTGTTATTGAAGATGCCGCTCATGCTCATGGTTGTGAGTGGAAAAAACAAAAGGCAGGTTCATTCGGACTATTCAGTTCATTCAGCTTTCAGGCAAGCAAGAACATGACTTCAGGTGAAGGTGGTATAATATGCTCCAATGACCGGAACATAGCTGCTGAATGCGACGCATTAATGTGGTGCGGGCGAAAAGTAGGACGACCCTGGTATGAGTTTCACCGTCTTGGTTGGAATTACCGTATGACTGAATTCCAGGCTGCGATATTGAGACAGCAGCTTAAGCGTCTGGATGAGCAGGTAAAGCATCGTGAGCGCAAAGCTCAATATCTCTCGAAAAGGCTTGAAAGTATTGAAGGTATTTCTCCTCTTGTTCAGGATGAGCGTACTACTCTTCACGGTTATCATATCTATATGTTCTGTTATAATGAATCTGCTCTTGGGCTTCCGAGGGAGAAATTTATTGAGGCACTTGCCGAAGAGGGCATTCCTGCGACAAGTGGATATACCTTTCCACTTTACAAAAATCCGATGTTTCTTAATAAACGCTTTATAAACGGCTCTTTTCCGCTGGGAACGAAGTATCATGATGATATTGATTATTCATCCTTTGAGGAGAAATGTCCGGTGTCGGAATTGGCCTGTAATAGCCAGGCAGTGTGGTTACCACAGAATATATTCCTGGGAACTGAGGAAGATATGGATGATGTGGTTGCGGCAATAGCAAAGGTCATAGAAAACAAGCAGGAATTAATAGCATAAAGGGAAAAAGCATGACAAAAAGCAAAGGGAAAAATCCCTTTCCCGTTATGGAACATATGACCTTGAAGATGGTGGAAGAATACCTTAAAGAAAAAAAGTCTATTATTGTTCCAATAGGCGTAATTGAGCAGCATGGTCACCATTTGCCATTAAATACTGATGCATTGATTGCGACACATCTAGCAAAGATGATAGGTGAGAAAACAGACATTCTTGTGGCACCGACCATGTATGAATCTTTCTCAGGCGGTGCATGCAAAGGTACAATAAATATTTCTCCGGCTACAATGTCTTTAGTAATCAGCGATAGACTTATTTCGCTGGTTAATCAGGGGTTTCGTAATTTCTACCTGTTTCTCTGTCATGGAGGCAGTGAAAATGCCCGGGCTTTAGATAATGCTATTAAGATGCTCCTGCGCAGTAATTCTATGTTTGAGAATGTTATGATTGCTCTGCTTCCTGTCTGGAAATTTGATTCAAAAAAGATTGGTTGGAGCAAGGCCGTTGCCGAGGGAGACTATCATGCAGGCTGGCTTGAGACTTCAATAGTTATGGCATTGGAGCCTGAAAATGTGCACATGGATGAACTGAAAACAGATTCCAAAGAGATAATGCGTGCAATGTGTGAGCATCCGGACAATTACCAACACGCACAGAAGATTGTTGATGATGAACTGGTAATCGCACGAATGTGCCAGCGTCCTGAAGTGAAGATTGGTGTTATGGGATATCCTGAGCGTGCTTCAGTTGAGATTGGTAAAAGAGTAATTAAAGATATTGTTGAAACTGCATCAGCAAAAATAAATTATCTTGAAGAAAAAGCGGATGGTGTTTACAAAGAGGTAAAATTTGAGCCGGAGCCATTGATACTGGAGTGATTTAGAATGAGTAAATATTAATGGAAAGTGTAAAATTACTTCTTATTGGCGCCGGTTTTATGGGTCAGGAGCATATTAAAGCCTCCCGGGGTCTGGAGAGTGTCGTATATGTTGGTGTAGCTGATACGAACATTAAGGCTGCACAAAACCTGGGCTCTGAGCATTGTTTGAATAGCTTTAGCAATATTGAACATGCACTTGAAAAAACAAAGCCTGATGCCGTTGATATTTGTGTGCCAACGCCATATCATCTTTCGATTGTAAAAAAATCTGCTGAATATGGTGTTCATGTTTTGTGTGAAAAGCCAATCTCACGTTTAATTGACGATGCCTTAGAGATTAAAAAAATCGCTGATAAAAAAAATGTACGTATCATGGCCGCACAGGTTATGCGTTTTTGGCCGGAGTATGTGCATGCACGGGAGATTGCCTTAAGCGAAAAATACGGAACAATACTTTGATCGACTGTAAGAGATTGTCCTCTCTACCGGCATGGAATTCCTGGATGTTACTGCCTGAAGCTGGCGGCGGTGCAGTAATTGATCTTCAGATACATGATATGGATTTCGTACTTCAGCTTTTAGGAAAGCCCCAATCTATTCAGGCCGTCGGTCGTTTGCACAAAGGTGCGGTTAATGCCGTTTATAACAGATTGGTATATTCAAAGGGTATTCCTGTCTGGACTGAAGCGTCCTTCCTTATGCCGGAGTCCTATCCATTCCGCATGTTTTTCAAGATAGAGATTGAAAAGGCGATTCTTGAAATGGACTGCTGGAGGTCCAAAGGAGAGCGTCTAAAAGTATTTCCCCAAAAAGGTCAGAGTTATTTCCCTGTACTTCCTAAAAACGATGCTTACAGAGAAGAGATTGATTATTTTGCTAAACGACTTCTGGACGGTGAAAAGTTTAGTAATGTTCCGCTTGAAGAGTCAATCCTTGCTCTTAAATTGTGCCTGGCATCTGAGAAATCGTGTCTAAGCTATGAGACGGTGATAATAGACTGAAATATAAATAAGAGAATGACAGCCGTTAAATAATCCTCAGCTCTTTTAATACTCCAGTTAAAATTTCCCTATTTGCATCACTCATGGGACACATGGGGAGCCTGTATATCTCATTTATTTGTCCCTTCATAGCCATAGCCGCTTTAATCGGAATCGGGTTCGTTTCTATAAATATGCCCTTGAACAGGGGAAGCAGGCTGTAGTGAAGCTGTCTGGCTCTATCCCAATCTCCCTTGAGAGCCGCTTTTACAAGCTCACTCATTCTGTCCGGAACAAGATTACAGGCTACAGAAATTACGCCCTTCCCCCCCAGTGCCATAAGCGGGAAGGTGAGATTGTCGTCACCGGAGAGCACGGTGAAGGAATCCGGTTTCTGGGCTATCAAATCCATCATCTGCGGAATGCTCCCGCTTGCCTCTTTAACAGCAACGATATTCTTATGTTCGGCAAGTTTTAGCATGGTAGAATTCTCAATATTTTTCCCTGTCCGGCCGGGAATATTATAAATTATGAGAGGGATATCTACTGAATCTGCAATTGCTGTAAAATGGCGGTAGAACCCTTCCTGTGTGGGTTTATTATAGTAAGGCGCCACCTGCAGGCTTGCAGTTACGCCCAGCTCTTTAGCCTTCCGGGTTAGATGAATGGCTTTTTCCGTAGAATTGGCTCCGGTCCCTGCAATTACAGGGACTCTTCCCCGGGCCTGATCAACTACTGTACGAATGACTACTTCGCATTCCTCCGGACTAAGAGTCGGGCTTTCTCCGGTAGTGCCCACAGGCACGAGACCATCAACGTGGTTATTGATCTGGAAATCTACGAGCTTTTTTAATGCGGTCTCGTCGATTTTTCCATCCTTCGTAAATGGCGTAACAAGTGCCGGCAATACTCCCTGAAACATATCTACCTCCCCCTTACCTTTTAAAAGTAATCAATAATAGAATATGATACAGAATCTTGCAAGGCCCGGAACGCTTGCGGCCGGATTATTCATCTGTTACTATGACTAAGAAAAAGGAGTGAGTATATGGTGCGTATAATTATTCATGGCTGTAATGGAAATATGGGACAGGTAGTGGCCCGTTCGATTGAAGCCAGTCCAGATATGGAGGTGGCTGCAGGTATCGATACTGCTAAAGATGCGCATAAAAATCCTTTTCCCGTGTATACAAAGCTTTCCGAATGCGATCACCCGGCCGATGTTATTGTGGATTTTTCCTCTCCTGAAGCATTGCCCGCACTTTTAGAAGGGAGTGTGCAGAAAAAAATTGCCTTGATTATAGCTACTACGGGTCATACTGAAGAGGATAGGAGCCTGATCAGAGAGAAGGCGAATCTAATCCCGATTTTTACCTCTGCCAATATGTCTTTGGGTGTAAATCTCATGTCGGAGCTGATTTATAGAGCAGCTACTGTTTTAGGTAACGATTATGATATCGAGATTATAGAAAAACATCACAATCGGAAGAAGGATGCGCCCTCAGGCACCGCGTATGCTTTAGCCGATTCCATTAATTCAGCCTTCTTGCAATCCAAGAATTATGTATTCGGCAGGCATTCACGAACAGAAAAAAGGTCTGTGAATGAAATAGGCATACATGCAGTAAGAGCGGGAACGATTGTAGGCGAGCACCAGGTTCTTTTTGCCGGTAAGGATGAAGTGCTGGGAATCACACACTCAGCTTATTCCAGACAGATATTTGCTTCAGGAGTTCTGAAAGCGGCTCGCTATATCATGGGCAAGCCGGCGGGATTTTATACTATGAAAGACATGATTACTGAGCAGAGTGCCGTTACTCATCTCTATACCGGCGAAGATGAAGCCCTGGTCTCGATTAACCGTGTGCCTTATAATACAGAACAGATCGCAGCGATTTTTAAAAGAATTGGTGAAGAGAATATTAATATCGATATGATCAGCCAGACCGCACCGGCTAACGATGAAGTTAATATATCTTTTACTCTATCCCGAAAAGATTTGGGTAGAACTATTCAGCTTATCCGGGGTTTTCAAGAGATGCTGCCCAACCTATGGATGGATATTATGGAAGATATTATTAAAGTTACTGTTGAGGGAGTCGGTATGGAGAAGCAGTCAGGCGTGGCAGCCCGGGTGTTTGAGGTGCTGGCCGGGTTAAAAGTTAAGATTAAATCGGTTACCACTTCCGAAACCAAAATCTCATATATTATTGATCAGAAGGATGTTCCTAAAGCTGTAGAAGCCATTAAAAGGGCTTTTGAAATCTGATTATGGAAATAGGCGTTTATGGGTTGGGCCGCTTCGGCGTTTTTTATTCTGCTATACTGGCAAAGAAAGTAAAAAAATGTACGGTTAAAGCATACTCCAGAAATCCTGACAGGAGAGCACCTGAAGGAGTTAAGAGAGTCAGTGAGGAAGAGCTCCTCTCCATGCCTGTGCTGATTTTATGCGTGGCGATCTCCTCTTTAAAGGATGTGCTTATGCGGATTGCCCCTAAAATCAAACCCGGAACACTGGTCATGGATACCTGTTCCGTTAAGGTAATGCCTGCCGCCTGGATGGAAGATATTCTGCCTAAGGGGGTGGATATTCTTGCTACACATCCCATTTTCGGACCTGATTCCGCCCGGAACGGTTTAACCGGACTTCCTCTTGTTTTATGCTCAGTACGCATCGTGACAGAGAGATTAGAGAAATGGATAAGATTTTTTTCATCCCTGGGTTTGAAGGTCCATCTTATGGAACCTCACTGCCATGACCGGGATGCTGCAAACACTCAAGGGCTGACCCATTACTTAGGGCGGGTTCTATCTGAGCTTAAGCTTACTGATTCGCGCATTGGTTCCATTGGGTACCAGCAGCTTCTGAAAATAATAGAGCAGACCTGTAATGATTCATGGCAGTTATTTTTAGATCTGCAGCGATATAATCCATATACAAAGCAGATGCGTAAAAATTTGAGCCGGTCTCTGGGTGAAATAGATAGACGGCTTGATGCTCCCGGGCCGGGCTTTGAAAACTAATCTCTCGTCTTGACAGCTAAATACCGTATGAGTACCATGAGCAGAAGTTTGGGAGATGGGTATGAGAGAAGTAAGAATTGACGACATTGATGAAAATGAAATCGATACTATACTGGCTGAAGATATTGACTTTAAAGGGGTTTTAAGCTTTAAAAAACCTCTCATGATAAAGGGAAAATTTAAGGGAGAAATAAAGGCATCTTCAGATCTTTTTATCGGGGAAAAAGCATTTATAAAGGCAAAAATCGAGGCCAACAGGGTATCAGCCAAAGGCAGAATTCACGGCGATGTCCTGGCTCGTTCCAGGGTCGAATTGTACGCTACCGCCATGGTGGATGGTGACCTGATAACTCCTGACCTGGTAATGGAGAGCGGCTGTAAATTCAATGGTCTCTGCAATATGGATAAAGGAAAGACTGTTCATAAAGAGGGAACAGATGAGACTTAAGGGGTTTTTGCTTATACTAATTCTTTTCCTGCTTCATGAATCGGTGTTCGCCCAGGAAAAGTTTGATGCATTGGAACTTTACAGGAGCGGCAACTATCATAAGGCTATCGAGGTGTGCAGGCAGGAGATAGAGGAGATGCCCAATCGGATGGATGCCTACGCTGTATTGGGCTGGAGTTTGCTTAAGCTTAAAAGATACTCAGAGGCCCTTGATTCTGCTCAGAAGGCACTTAAGATCTCCCATTATGATCCCAGAATGATAGAGATTGCGGGAGAATCCCTGTTCTATTTAGGCAAGCGCCGGGAAGCCTTAAAATATTTTGAAGAATATATAGCAATTGCTCCCACGGGTAATAGAATTGAGGACGTATACTTCTATATGGGTGAGATTTTTATTCAGCATGGGAAGTACAATAATGCTGATATTGCCATTTCTACAGCTCTGTATCATTCTCCTAATGTAGCCCTCTGGTGGGCGCGATTGGGGTATGCGCGTGAAAAGGCCGGTGAATATCAGTTGTCGCTTGAAGCGTATAAAAAGGCTTTGGCCCTGAATCCGAACCTGATTGATGCCCAGAGGGGAAAATCCAGAATTGAAGAGCGGTTACGTGGAGGATGAGGGCCGCGTTTTACACTTTCGGGTGTAAGTTAAATCAGTTTGAGACCGAGGCCCTGGCTTCTTCATTCAGGAGCCAGGGTTTTTCTTTAGTCTCTGTACGCGAGGAAGCGGAATATTATATTATTAATACCTGCACGGTAACTTCAAAAAGCGAGCAGAAAGCGAGGCGTTTAATCCGTAAGCTTTCCCGTAGAACTTCCGAATCGCTTTTAATAGTAACAGGATGTTATGCTCAATTGAATAGAGAAGTCCTGGAGTCACTGGGTGATAACATTGTAGTCGTGTCTCAGGACAAAAAGAATATACTAATGGATCTTCCGGGGTTTCTTACAGGAGACGCCGGCCTGCCGGATAATAAGTTGAAATCCTTTGGCATGTTCTCTTCTATAGCGGAGGTTTCTCCTCACGGGCAATTTAGCTTTAAAGTGGATAAATACAGTTTCCATTCCAGAGCATTTTTGAAAATACAGGATGGTTGTGATTATCGCTGTGCCTATTGCAGGATCCCCCTGGCCAGGGGAAGATCTGTAAGTCTGGACCCCGATACAGTAGTTGCCCGCCTTAAGAAGCTGGAGAGTTCCGGTTATCGGGAGGTGGTTCTTACAGGTGTTAATATAGCTTCCTACAGCTACAAGGATATTTCCCTACCGGGACTGCTTGCTCGGGTTCTTGAAGGGGTTTCCAGGCTGCGCTTCAGGTTATCATCACTTGAACCGGAAATGATTGACCATGAGCTAGGAGACGTTCTACGAAAAGAGGAGATCTGTCCTCATTTTCATATACCCGTGCAGTCAGGCTCAAATAAAGTATTGAGACATATGCAGCGAAGACACAGGGCTGATGAGGTTATAAATGCTGTGAATCTGCTTAAGCAGGTTAAACCCGGATCATTTATTGCTGCAGACCTGCTGGTCGGTTTCCCAGGTGAGACAGATGAGGATTTCATGCTGACCCGGAACCTCGTTCAGGAGCTGGAGTTCAGCCGCCTTCATGTTTTTCCTTTTTCCCCCCGTCCGGGAACAGAGGCTTATACTATGAAAGACAGGGTTCCGGAGAGGATAAGAGATGAACGGGTAAAGGAGCTTCTTATCCTTTCTAATGAACTTTACACCCGGTATGCAGGAACATGGTTTAACAGGAAGGTTCAGGTGATTCTTGAATACCGGCAGGCTGAGCCGCAAGAGGGTTTGTGGATAGGTCACAGTGGAAACTACCTGAAAATACTCGTTTCGGATCTTCCTCTTACACTGGCGCAATCCGGACTGCCGGTTAATGTGATTATTGATTCTATCGGTGAGATTTGTCAGGGACACTGCGTATCAGCCTGAATCGATTCCTTGTTTTTTATAACAATTGCGATATACTTAAGAGTGATAGACTGATCCTTAAGGTAATCCAAAAAAAGTAAGCATATTTTGGGGAGATATGAGAGGGGATATAGTCTTTCCTTATTCCGGAGGTTTTAGTGAATAAAAGGGTACTATTAGCTGTACTTCTTAGCTTTATGATTGTCGGATTGATATTCCCAGAAGATGAGAAGATAGATCCTCCTTTTGTTCCCTTAAGCCCGGAAGTTATGGCCCAGGGCGGCGCATTTGTAGCCAATGCCCACGGATATAACGCCCTATTCTATAATCCGGCCGGTTTTGCTATGCCCGGG
>JAUWZD010000078.1 GCA_030615505.1 Spirochaetales bacterium
ACAATTTCACGAGGTGTCATCATCTCTACCGTCTCCTTGCCACTAACGAATATTAAGCTAACGAGCGCCTTCGCAAGCGCGATACCATCGAGAAGGCGTCTCCGTGCAGCGCCATGTTAGAGCTCTATTATTTGTCTCCATATCTTCGCTAAATTCAATCCTTCGGGTAATTACGTGCAAGTATCCCCATAAGCGACTTACTTGCTCGGCGCAGGCTCCCAAAATGCCCAATTATGTCCCATACTATTTTTCCGGCAGCTGCAACCGGAGCTAACGTACCAACGACTGGCGCAAGTGCTGGAACAAATAGAGCGGGTACACTCATTGCTGCGGAAAACAATGTCCCTGCGTACTTTTTCGCGTAAGTGCAGTTTATCTGAGATATTTCTTTTTGATGGTCACGTATAGCACGCTTTATGGAAAATGCAATTTCGCGTGCCACTGCACTTGCATCCTCTAGCGCAGAGTCGTACAAGGTTTGAAGGGCGTCTCGAATTCTTGAACGAAATTCTTCATTTGCGCCCTCCGCTCTCAAAGATATGAGCTCTTGGATTGATATATCAGCCAGCCACTCAAAGCGCTCATTACTAATCTGGAAATAGGCATCAAGTGGATTTGCAGTCGACTTTGTCGATTCATTAAGGATACCGGACAGCATTCAAGCCCAGAGCTGATGGTAATGCCAATCGGAAATTCCGATCCATACTTGCTCAGCTTCACTTAGAGCATCAAACTTCCGCAGATACTCGACCGATCGCCATTCATGGACTTCTTTGCGATACTCGACAATTGCTTCCTTGATACTTGTGGCTTTTGTCTGGCCTGGAGCTATAAATAAACTATTCTTTTCTAGAACTTTGAGGAAGACACTAGGCTCTCTGCGAAGGAATACGAGAATTTCTTTTATTGATGAGAACGCCAAGTTGAAGTAGTAAGAGAAGAAAGAAGAAATGCCAGCTTTCAACATGTCCTGAGTTGTGCTATCCCTGATTTCAAGAGTTTTCTCAAAACTCGGGAATACGACAACGGCAGGATAAGGTAGATCTGCGTCAACTAACGGCTTTAAATGTAATATGCCCAATATCTGCTGGATGAATAAAATGTGTCGAAATCTCTCTTCTTCACGATCCGCTTCTATCCATGGTAATATGGGATCGGGTATGAGAATAGTATCTCCATATAAGACCATACTCTTTACCGCCCTGAATTGTGGGGAGAGAAAACGACTTGATCCACCAATGATGTATTTTAGACCACCGATGTCCCGAGACAGCTAGAACATACGGACGGCATTTGCTGAATAGAACGACCTCAATTCCGGCTCATATTTAACCAGTACATCCCAAACACGCTTTATTTTTTTCTTTGGAATAGATCTAATGTTGCGTGGGAAGTCATTTATGGACGAGAAACGAACTGCCTCTCTTCCGAATGCCTCCTTAAAGAGAGAATTTATTATTGCAAAGAGACTACGGTTTAGTTTAACTAACTCGAAGGAAGGTTCCATTTGCTGTCTACCGGAAAAATCCGTTTTTTATGGCTCATGACATTCTGACCTACTTTGGAGCTCTAACAATTGAATTCAGCGGCGCGTCAGCGTCCGCTGGTATGATTTGTTAGACTCAAATACATATTTATGGGGCTTTCTTAACTTCTTTTCGCATCTCCTCTGATGCAGCACTATCGCCACAGCAGCGGACTGCTTTGTGTACCCACCACGCCCTTATTCTTGACATGCCGTTTTCAACACACATTCTTTTTAAATCTCCGTCTGCTTTTTTTCTCCATTTTTCCTTATCAATAAGTTTGTTACGCATCAATTGATACAAGGCGTCATGTACTAGTGAACCACGCATGAAATTCGGTGTGTCAATAGTAGGACCTGAAGGGCCATCCCACGCATAACCATTTTTTATAGTAAGCAATCCTTCAGTAGTTAGGTCGATGTAGTTGGTTTGAATATTCTTTTCAGGAGTTATACTGATTTCAACTTGATACTCATCTACAAGTTGATATTTATATCCGCTCTTGTAACTTATTTGGTGTTTCGTCATTTCTCTGCCTCCTTAGTGGAGTCTAACATAATATATTCAGTATTTTTTTCCTAAATTCAAACTCATACTGCATTATTATACAAAAAATAACAAACAAAAGAAGAATCTCCAGATTTAAAGCAGCATAACACTATTCCCCACAATAGATATGTAGAAAACTCATAAACTTTAGAGTTGTTGCATAAGTCCTTTTTTAACGCCCTTTTAATTAGGAGCTAAATACGCCAGATTTCATAATTTGTTATATAACATTACACTGTTGAACGATTCACCCAGTGCCCAGGCGCTTGTAAAACAACTTCCCCTCACAATAGTAATGAACCGCCGGGGTGAAGAGTACTACCGAAACTGCGGTGTGGACCTGCCGCTGTCCTCTGATTCACGAGATATACTAAAGGTTGTAGAGCTTGCCTACTGGCACCAGGGAAATGCACTTTATATTTTCTTCGGAACAACCCCGACCAGCAAGAGAGATGCGCCCAGAGCAGCCTCAGAGGTCAATCCGGTTGGCCGCCTGCTGGATGATCCTTCCGGCTTGAAGAATCTTGGATCCAACATAACAGTCCAGATTGAACTTGTTTCCATCTGAATTTCGATGTCTATTACAGCATTTTCCCTATTTATTTCCTGTTATGAGCGACCATATTCTATCAAGATCATCTATGGAAAAGTACTCAATTTCAATCTTACCCCGACTTTCCGTTCCCTTTATCAATACCTTAGTTCCTAACAGCTCAATAAATTTCTGCTCCATGGACTGCAATTCCGCAGATTTGCTTGCCACCGGCTTCTCTGTTTTCCCCTTGGGCCTGGGCTTGGATGCCCGTAATTCCTCTATCTTTCCGGTGGATAGTGATTCGGCTTTCCTGACTGAAAGATCCTGGGCCAGGATGCGATCGTATAATACTTCCTGGTCAGCCGGACTTGCTAAAGAGAGAATTGCCCTGGCATGTCCTGGTGTAATAGCGCCTCTGTCCAGGGCATCACGCATATGTTCAGGCAGCTTAAAAAGCCTCAAGCTATTGGCTATGGTAGATCTTTTTTTTCCTACTCTTACAGCCACTTCCTCCTGGCTGAGTTTTGCTGTCTCAATAAGATCTTTATAAGCCTTGGCTTCTTCAAGCGGCTTTAAGTCCTCTCTCTGAAGATTTTCTATAAGGCTAATCTCTATTTTCTCCGACTCGGTAAGCCTCTTTACCAGCACAGGTATCTGGTTTAATCCAGCAATCTGTGCCGCCCTATAGCGCCTCTCACCGGCAATAATTGTATAGAGTCCCTTTCCCCTGTTCTCTACTAAAATAGGCTGAAGAATACCTTTCTGCTCAATGGATTGAGCGAGTCCGGATAATTTCTCTTCGGAAAATTCCTTTCTCGGCTGGTATTTACTTGGCTTAAGTGCTGAAATGGGGACAAAGTCCACAGAAGATTGCTTATCTTCCTCTGCTACCCCTAATAAGGCTTCAATTCCCCTACCCAGGGCTTTCTTAGACATTATTTAATACCTCATCGGCTAGATGTTTATAGCTCCTGGCGCCAATACAATCAGGATCATAACGGTTTATGGGTATAGAATATGAAGGGGCCTCGCAGATCCTGACATTTCTGGGGATGATGGTTCTGAATACCTTATCTTTAAAGTATTCGGTTACTTCTTCTACTACTTCATGCGCTAATCGTGTTCTGGAATCATACATCGTAAAGAGTATTCCGCCTATTTTCAGTTTAGGATTCAAGGCCTTTTGAACCCTATCAATGGTCTTTAATAAACGACTTAAACCCTCTAACGCAAGATATTCGCATTGAAGTGGAATAATGACATACTCCGCAGCCACCAGTCCATTAAGGGTCAGTACTCCCAGGGATGGAGGGCAATCAATAAATATATAATCAAAACTATTCTGAATACCCTTTAGAGCTTTTTTCAGTAAATACTCCCTGTCCTCCATATCGACAATCTCTACAGTTGCTCCTGTGAGATTGATATTAGAAGAGATAACGAATAAGCCTGAAACAGATGTTTCCTGTATTGACTCTTTAATACTGCATCTTCCGTTCAGAAGCTCATAAATTCCAATCTTGTTAATATCGGCGCCAACACTGGAGGATGCATTTGCCTGGGGATCAAAATCGACCAAGAGAACTTTTTTCCCGGCTTCTGTTAGATAAGCACCAAGATTGACAGCCGTTGTTGTTTTACCCACACCGCCCTTCTGATTAGCAAAAACGAATATCTTTCCCATCTGTTTACCTAAAGTGTTTCACGTGAAACATTATTACTAATTTTTAGCAGCCCGGGCAATACCCACTACATGATCCGGTTTCTTAATATTCACAATCTTAACTCCCCTGGCAGCCTTTCCCAATATTGGTATCTCCTTCAGGCGAAGCTTAATGGTATTTCCTTTTGAAGTAATACATACTAGTACATCTTTTTTGTGAACAGATAGAGCGCCTGCCAATTCACCTGTTTTTTCAGAAATCTTATAACTTGTCTGGCCTTTTGTTCCCCGGCCATGCACAGAAAAGTTGCTGAAATTTATACGTTTTCCAATGCCGTGTGCAGTAACTAAAAGCATCTGCACATCTTTACCCACTTTAACAACAGATGAGAGCTCGTCATTTCTGGCCAGGCGAATGCCAATAACTCCTCTTGAAGACCGACCTATTGGCCTTACAGATCTCTCATGAAACCTCAGGGCATGCCCTACACGGGTTACCAATACTAACTCATCTTTTCCACGGGTAAGCATTGCGCTTACCAGTCGATCCCCCTTATCCAGTTTTATAGCAATGATGCCCCTTGTCCTGGCGTTAGAAAAATCGGCTGTCCTCACCTTTTTAACTATACCTCTACATGTTGCCATAAAAAAATAGCTGTCTTTGCTGAAATCGCTCAAAAATATGACCGTTGTGATCTCCTCATTATGAGAAATGGAAATAAGTGATTTAGCGTTCTGTCCCCGGGAAGCCCTTGATGTTTCTGGAATTTCATGCACTTTTAGCCAGTAAGCCTTTCCCTCGCTTGTGATAAAAAGAATGTAATCATGAGTGGATGCTATGAATAACTGCTCAATAAAGTCGTGATCCTTAAGAATGACTGAAGAGGAACCCTTACCACCCCTTCCCTGGCTTCTATAAGAGGAAACCGGAATTCTTTTAATAAAACCCTTATTGGAAATAAGAATGACCATATCTTCTTTGGCAATAAGATCTTCCACATTTATCTGCTCAATCTCATCAGCAATTATTTCAGTTCGCCGTTCATCGCCGTATTCCTCGGCTATTCTAAGAGTTTCCTCTTTCACTATATTGAGTATTTTTCTAACACTTGCTAACAGCTCTTTTAAGCATTTTATTCTTGATATAATCTCCTCAAGCTCATCAATAATCTTTTTCGTTTCCAAACTGGTCAGCTTCTGTAACCGCATATCTAAAATCGCCTGGGCCTGGATCTCCGATAGCTTAAACCTCTTCATAATATTGCTCCGGGCCATGTCAACAGTCTTTGCTTTTTTTATTACTGAAATGACTGCATCTATATTATCCAGTGCGATCTTTAAGCCCTTTAAAATATGTTCTCTCTCTTTGGCCTTTTTTAGATCATACTCTGTTCTGCGAGTTACTACCTCTTTTCGGTGCCGGATGAAACAGTCGATCATTTCTCGAAGGTTTATAATCTTAGGTCTGCCGTCAACTAAAGCCACATTATTTACCCCGAAATTTATTTGAAGCGGAGTGTTTGTAAAAAGCTGATTCAAAACAACCTTGGGTATTGCCCCCCTCTTCAGTTCAATTATAATGCGTATGCCGTGTCTATCTGACTCATCCCTTAGATCCGATATTCCTTCGATCTTTTTCTCTTTTACTAAATCAGCAATCCTCACAATAAGGTTCGACTTATTTACCTGATAGGGAAGCTCTGTAACGATAAATCGCTCCTTACCTGTCTTTCCGGTTTCCAGCGATACTCTTGCTCTAATTACAATCTTACCCTTGCCTGTTTGATAAGCTTCAAGAATACTTTTTTTACCGAAGATAATTCCCGCTGTAGGGAAATCAGGGCCCTGTATAATTTTACAGAGATTGTTAAAGGAGGTGTCCGATTTCTCAATTACAGCCACAATAGCCTTACAGATCTCACCAAGATTGTTTGGCGGAATATTTGAAGCCATACCCACAGCTATTCCGCTTCCACCGTTGACAAGCAGAAAGGGGTAAGCAGCAGGTAGTACAGTGGGTTCAGTAATTGAATCATCGTAATTCAGATCATAATCAACTGTTTCCTTTTTTATATCCCTAAGCATCTCCTGTGCAACTTTAGCCATTCGAGCCTCGGTATAACGCATTGCTGCAGGAGGATCTCCGTCAATCGAGCCGAAATTTCCCTGACCGTCAATGACCGGATATCTGAGTGAAAAATCCTGGGCCATTCGCACTAAAGCGTCGTAAATGGATGCATCTCCATGCGGATGATACTTACCCAGTACATCCCCAACTATCCGGCCTGCTTTCTTGTAGGGACGATCATACCTTAGCCCCAATTCATTCATGGCAAATAGAATACGTCTATGCACAGGTTTCAGGCCATCTCTCACATCTGGCAGTGCACGACTCACAATTACTGACATGGCATAGTTTAGATATGATTCTTTAACCTCATCTTCAATGGCAACTGGTATAATTTTACCTTTAACTTCCGGCACTGTATGCTCCTAATAGTGACTTAGTTATATATCCAAATTGGATACGGACAGGGCGTTCTCTTCTATAAATCTCCTGCGGGGTTCTACATTTTCCCCCATGAGTGTTGTAAAGATTACATCCGCCTCTACAGCATCTTCCAGGGTTATCAGAGTAATATTCCTCCGTTCCGGGTTCATAGTAGTATCCCAGAGCTGGTCAGGATTCATCTCTCCTAATCCCTTATATCTCTGAATAAGAACCTGATCCGAGCTCTTATTGTATCTCTTTAAAATTTTATTTCTTTCCTTTTCATCATAGGCATAATACTCCTTCTTAGAAATAATAATTTTAAAGAGCGGCGGCATAGCAATATAAACATGCCCATTCTCAATAAGATCCTGCATATATCTGAAAAAGAATGTTAACAGCAATGTTCGTATATGGGATCCGTCCACATCTGCATCTGCCATAATTATAACTTTATGATAGCGAAGTTTATCTATATCAAAATTAGTTCCAGCACCTGTTCCCAGGGTGGAGATAATAGGCATTAGCTTTTCATTGGACAGAACCTTGTCTATGCGTGTCTTTTCAACATTTAGCATCTTTCCCCATAGAGGAAGAATGGCCTGAAACTGTCTGTCCCTGCCTAGTTTAGCACTTCCTCCTGCTGAGTCCCCCTCTACAATGTATAACTCACATTTTGCAGGATCCACCTCAGAACAGTCAGCCAGTTTGCCGGGAAGCCCGCTGCTCTCTAGAAAGCTCTTTCGCCGGGTAAGCTCTCTTGCTTTCCTTGCTGCTTCCCTGGCCTTGGCTGCAAGTATCGATTTTTCAAGTATTTTTTTAATAACAGACGGATTCTCTTCGAAATAGAATGTCAGCTTTTCATTAACAATCGATTCTACAATACCTTTGACCTCACTGTTTCCAAGCTTTGCCTTTGTCTGCCCTTCAAACTGGGGTTCGGGAATCTTAACAGATACAACTGCAGTCAATCCCTCGCGTACATCATCTCCGCTTAAGTTCTCATTAAGTTTCTTAGAAAGATTCAATCTCTTTAAAAAATCATTCAATGTTCGAGTTACTGCTGATTTGAATCCAACAAGATGAGTGCCACCTTCTTTTGTGTTAATATTATTGGCAAATGAAAATATAGTTTCTGAATAGCTTTCATTATACTCCAATGCAATTTCAACCCAGACCTGATCCTTAATGCTTTCAAAATATATAGGATTCTTATGAATCGGATTTTTATTTTTATTTAAGTATTCAATAAATGACTTTACACCTCCCTTGAATTTAAAAAGATGCGATTTCTTATTTGAACTTCTCTCATCAACAATGGAAATCTGAATTCCCTTATTTAAAAAGGCCAGCTCACGTAATCTATTAGAAAGGGTATCAAAACTGTAGTTTAGATTTTTAAAAACCCTTGTATCAGCCTTATAACGAGTTACCGTTCCTGTTGAATCACTCTTTCCTGTTATCTGCACTTTTTTTACAGGCACTCCCCTTATATAGCGTTGAAAGTATGTTTCCCCATTCCTCCTCACCTCAACATCACACCACTCCGACAGCGCATTCACTACGGAAACTCCCACACCGTGCAATCCGCCGGAGACTTTATAACTGTTTTTATCAAATTTTCCACCTGCATGGAGCTTGGTCATAACTACTTCCAATGCACTCACCTTCTCAATCGGATGCATGTCAACCGGAATTCCCCTTCCATCATCTTCTACGCGTATAATATTTCCTTTCTCCATGATTACAGATATTTTTGAACAATGCCCGACCATGGCTTCATCGATTGAATTATCCACCACTTCATATACAAGATGATGAAGACCATCCTGCCCGGTCGTTCCAATATACATACTTGGACGTTTTCTGACGTGCTCCAGCCCCTTAAGAATTTGTATATTTTGTGCGTTATAATTATCCTGCATTATCTTTCCTGAAAAGTTATTAGTAATACGTTGATTCAAGGGCCTATACGCTTGCATCAACTTTTACATTATAGAGAGAATCTAACAAAAAGTAAATAGAACGTATTTTATACTTGCATTCCTATCTATTTTAAAGTAGAATAGATGCTGTTCTTATTGTGAACAACCTGTGGATAACCTATGAAAAATGAGTTTTTTTTACTTAACAAAAGTGAAATGATCGTATTGATATTATCTTGTTGTTTTATCGTAAAACAGGTACTATAATTACTTACAGTATAGGTAATTATCTATATTGTTCTTATAAACAGCTTCTTTTTTTAGGCTGTAATTTAATTCCTTACTGAGTAAGGACTTTATTGAATTGTGGATAAGTTGTGGGTAAGTTGTAAATAACTGAGGATAAAATGAAAACAGGTTGGGATTACGAAATTTTCTGGAAAGAGGCAGTTAAACAGATACAGGACGATATCAGTGAGCAGGAATTCCTGATGTGGTTCCGCTATATGGACTATCTTGTATCAGAGGACTCACGTTTGGTTTTGTCTGTTCCCTCGAGTTTCTACAAAGATCAGGTATCCCAGCGGTATCTCTCAAAGATTGAGAACATTCTGCATGAACTTTCCGGTCATAAAATTGTAGTTTCTTTTAAGGTCCAAAAAAAGCTAGCCCCACAAGAAGACAAACAAACAGACCAGGCCGTCAAGACATCACCGCCTATTATAAAAAGGAAGACACATCCACAACTCAACAAAGACTATAATTTTAATCGTTTTGTACGTGGAGAAAATAATGACTTTGCCTACATGGCTTCATATGCCATAGCTAAGAACCCGGGAAAGGCCTATAATCCATGCCTTATCTATGGCGGTGTTGGTCTTGGAAAAACCCATCTTCTACAGGCCATAGGAAATCTTTCATACTCGGATTTTCCTAATTTGAAAATCGTCTATGTAACAGCAGAAACATTTACTAACGAGTTTATCTTATCCATTAAGGAAAACACCAGTCATCGCTTTAAGAATAGATACCGCTCCGTCGATGTACTGCTTATTGATGATATCCATTTTCTTCAGGGTAAAGTTGAAACCCAGGAAGAGCTATTTCACACATTTAATGCTCTTTACGATGCCAATAAACAGATGGTATTTACCAGCGACAGGCCTGTTGTGGAGTTTAAAAGACTATCTGATCGACTAAGAAGCAGATTTGAGAGGGGACTCAATGTTGATCTATTGCCTCCTAACTATGAAACCCGAATAGCTATTCTAAAAACCAAGATAGAGGAGAAAAAAGTTATCATTCCAAATGAGGTAGTAGAAATGGTCTGCCAGAATATAAAAACAAATGTCCGTGATCTAGAGAAGGCTTTGACAAAGCTGATTGCCTATGCGGAGCTGGTAAACAGATCAATAACTTTAGACATCGCTCAAAGACAGCTTAAAGATTTCTTTTCTCATCATGACCATAAAAATATTACCATAGACATTATTCAGCGCATTGTCTCTGAATATTTTGGGTTATCACAAAACGATCTGAAGGGAAAAAAGAAAAGCAAGGCTATTGCTTTTCCCAGACAAATTGCTATGTATATTGTGCGAGATTTAACAGAGTATTCCACCACTGAAGTCGGATTAGAGTTTGGAGGAAGAGATCATACCACTGTTATGCATGCCTGTCAAAGGATTGAAGACCGTATGAAAACTGATTCTACATTAGAACCAACGATTCAACATTTAATAAGAACTATGAAAGAGCACAGAATGTAAATCTTAATAAGATGTGTATATATCTGTGTATAATAGGTGGATAGTTGAGAAAACATTTAATAATGTAGATAAACTGTGGAAAAGAAAGAATTTTATTCAGAAGATCAAAGTTATACTAATAAAGGAGTTAGGCTCTGTTTCCACATATCCACAGTGCCTACTATTACTAATACTAAATTTATATAAGGAGTAAGAGATGTATTTTTCCTGTGATAAAGACCTCGTTTTAGCAGAAATAGCTATTGCTCAAGAAATCATATCTTCAAGAAATACTATGTCTATCTTGTCAAATGTGCTACTTGAGACTGAAAGTAATAAATTGAAAATAAGGGCCACTGATCTAAAAGTAAGCTTTGAAACACAGATTGAAGTTGAAACAAAAGAGCCGGGAAGTGTGACTGTATTCTGTGACAAGTTTTTAGGTATTTTGAAGTCACTTCCTGGGGGTGAAGTGAATTTCAAAATTCATGAGGATATGATGTTTTACATAAGACCTGTCCAGGGGATTAAGAAAATTAATTTCAAACTCAAAAGTATTCCCTCAGATAAATACCCCGAAATAAAGGAAATTGCAGAAGAGACATATTTTGACTTACCCCAGAAAGAGTTAACGGATATGATTTCCAAAACCCTATTTGCCGTTTCCAATGATGAAAGCCGCTACTTTATGAACGGGGTGTATTTTGAGAAAGTGGATAAAAATCTTATCATGGTCGCTACAGACGGGAGAAGGCTATCATATATTTCAAAAGCGGTTGATCTTAGTATAGAAAACTTAAAAGGGGTTATTATTCCTCCAAAGATTCTCATTCTCATAAAAAAACTGTCCGCGGCTGAAGGGAATATTTCTATTGCCATGGGTGATAATAACCTATTTGTTCGTTTTAACCGGCACAAACTCTCGTCGAATCTTATAGACGCCCAGTTTCCCAATTATGATAGAGTCATTCCGGATAAACAGGAATATCTGCTGATTATTGATCGACAGACTCTTGAGGAAGCCCTTAGAAGGGTTTCCATTTTAGTAGAAGAGAAATCCAGAAGAATTCTTCTGACCATACAGCCTGGGAATCTTATTATTAGCTCATCTGAAGGGGATATCGGAATGGCTAAAGAGGAGATGCCCTGCCAGTACGATGGTCCTGAAATGACCATTGGTGTCAACTATCTTTATCTTATGGAGCCCTTAAGAGAGATGGATGAAGAAAAGGTATGCTTTGAGTTTACTGAAGCTGATAAAGCCATATCCATAAAGCCGATGCCTGAAAAAGATTATTTTCATATCGTTATGCCAATGCAAAGCAGTTGATGGGTTTTATCTCGACCAGGTACTTTAATTACAGGAATATACAGAATTGTGAGCTCAATCTTAATGCGCCTCAGGTATTATTAATTGGGGAAAACGGGCAGGGAAAAACAAATTTTATTGAATCAATATATGTTATCTGTTTTGGCGCCTCATTCCGTACAAATAATGTTCAGCGCATGATTAAAAAGAATGAAGAAAAATCTGCGCTTAAAGGTATCTTTTCAGGAAAGAATGAGCTGCAAAGAGAAGTTTTGATAACCATGTCACGGGGAGGGAAGAAAGAAATCAGAGTTGATAAGAAAATTATTCGGGATCGAAAGGAGCTTATAGAAAATATTCCCTGTATAGTTTTTTCTCATCAGGATATGGATATTATTACCGGTCTGCCTGAAATGAGAAGACGTTTTTTTAATCAGACCTTGAGTCTATATGATTATCTTTTTATTGATCTGATGAGAAGGTATCGGAAAATTCTCAAGCAACGAAATATCCTGTTAAAGGAGAAGAAGTATAATCTATTTCCAGCCTTCAACCAGAATCTTGCCCATGTCGGTCTGCAAATTCAGAATAAAAGAAGTAATATTGTAGAGGAGTTTAATAACACCTTTATTTCGCTGTTTCAGGAAATTTCTGAATTACACGGAGAATTCAATATCATATACAGGCCCTCCTGGAAACATGGCGCTACTGAAGATGAGGTTGTAAATTATCTTGAAAGCCAGCAGAGGAAAGACTTAAGGTTTGAGACTACGACCAGCGGTCCGCATAGAGACAATTTTATAATTACAAAAGATGGAAGTGTTTTCGCTTACATCGCATCAACAGGACAAATTCGCATGGTCTCCTTGATTTTAAAGATAGCGCAATCACAATTTTACTCGGCCAAGTCCGGTAGAGCACCAATCCTGCTCTTAGATGATGTAATGCTTGAGCTTGATGCAAGGCGAAGGGAAAACTTCATTCGATTTTTACCGCAGTATGAGCAGGCTTTTTTTACCTTTTTACCGGGTGAAAAATTCTTTGGTTCCCGGGATGATAATTCACTTGTATACAGTATAAAAAATGGAGAGTTTATTCTAACAGAATAAAGCATGATGAAAAAAGCCGGGGATATTTTAAAAAACCTTCTCGATGAGAAAGGAAGGAAAGAAGCACATCTCTACTCATCATTTTTTAAGGGATGGGAGGATATTGTGGGAATATCTTTAGCAGAGCATTCACAGGTGTACGATGTTAAGAATAAATCTGTTTTAGTTGATGTAGATCATCCAGGCTGGATGCAGAGATTATATTTTAAGAAAAAATTTATATTGATGAGGTTAAAAAAGCTCTATCCTGAATTGGATATCGATGATGTTAAAATACGTGTCAATCTTAATTTTTCTCAATATGCTAAAGAGAAGAATGATAAGATAAAAGACAAGGCCGCTACCGATAATAAACATGACGCTGAGGTGGACAGTATTATCTCCGGTGTTGAAAAAGATGTATTAAAGAAAAGTCTGAGAGACTTATTCATTAGTGCCTTGAAGAGACAAAAAGCAGGTAATACAGAAGGAGATTAAAATTAAGCGCATCAACCAGGTGGGCTACAACGGAAAACGATGAAAAATATCCTATTCAGACATTCTCAACCAGTCAATTCGACCGGTTGACACGGCAAAAGTTAAAAAGTATACTTTTGTCCTTATTAAGCTTAAGTGGCATACGCAGAGGATGAAGGAGATATAGCGGATGAAACGGACCTATCAGCCTAGTAGAATGAGAAGGAGAAGAAAATTCGGCTTTCGAGCTCGTATGAAAACGAAAAGTGGGCGTATTATACTAAGACGACGAAGAAGAAGAGGACGGATTAAACTTACTGTTTCGGATGAAAAAAAGCCGTACTAGTAAAGAGAGGTTGAGAAAAAGGGCAGATTTAAGTAAAATATTTTTATCTTCCAATAGTGTAAAATGCAGGGGTATGAAACTCCTGTTTAAAGAAAATAATCTTAATTGGAACAGGAGTGCTGTTGCTCCAAGCAGAGGGTTTAAAAGGGCGGTAGATAGAAATCGAGAAAAGAGAGTTTGCCGGGAAATCTATCGTTCAGTTGAGAAGCGGAACAACATAGGATATGATTTGGTTTTCATTCTCTATCCAGGAAATTATGATTTCTCCGAAAGATATAAACAGGTAACCTCTCTATTAGTGCAGGCAGGTCTTATATAGATGAGATACATTATTATTTTCCTGATTACTTTTTATCAGAAAGCCATCTCCCCCCTGTCGGGGTCTTCATGTAGATTTTACCCTACATGTTCCCAGTACTCCAAGGAAGCATTTTTAAAATATGGTATTAGTAAAGGATTTTTATTTACACTGAAAAGAATTTTAAAATGCCATCCATTCAACCCCGGAGGGTATGATCCTGTTCCCTTAAAAAATTCTAACAAAAAGATGAGTATAGAGTTATGGATAAAAAAACAATAATTGCTGTTAGTCTTGCTGTCGTTGTAATAATAGGCAGTATGATTATCCAATCAAGATTTTTCCCCGCACCGAAGACCCCTGTATCTTCTGAACCTCCTTCAGAGATAACAGAAGTAGAAGAGAAGGTGGAGGAGAGCCGAACTGAAGCACCGCTTATTTCAGGAGCATTAAGAGTGGCTGAAGATGACGACCTTGCTAAGACGCTTTCTGAAGAATCTTTTTATATAGAAACTAATGTTTATAAAGTAACCTTTTCAAATCGCGGGGGTGTTATAACATCCATTCAATTAAAAGATTTTGCCAATACGGATGGAACCCCTGTTGAGATGGTGCTTTCTGGAGAAACAGGTCAATATCCCTTTAGTATTCATTTTGGGGACATTCATGCACAGGCGGTGAGTGCATTATTTCACTATGAGCGTGCACTTGCAGAACCGAAAGTAGAATTTTATAGTAATTTTCAGTCTTCTTCAGGTGTACCTTTTAGATTGAAAAAAACCTATGTATTCAAACCAAATGAATACCTGATTGAATTGAATATCACGATTGAGAACAGTTTAAATGAGTATCCCAATCTAGACTTTAATGGAATTGCATACACTCTCGGTTTCGGGCCGCAGATCGGCCCTGAGTTTAAAAAGCTGGATAAACGGAACGAATACAGGCAATATATTTCATATGCGGATGGCAAGAAAAAAAATATAAAGATATCAAAGGATGGCTTAAGTGTAATAGAGGGCAGAGTTACATGGTCTGCAATTGTGGGAAAATATTTTGAGGTTATAGCGATTCCTGATGCCACAGAGTATAGAATTACGTTTGCCACTCAGCCGATCAGTGGTATTAAGGAACGGTCGAGTTTCTATTTTAGCAGGCCGGTAATTAAAAGCTCTAAAAATACCGATATTTTCCGCTTTTATGTGGGACCTAAGAAGCGGGATGTCCTGCTAAAGTATAATGATCCCAATAAGAACGAGTTCGGAATAGGGGACATGTCTTTTGAAGAGACTATTTCAAGTTCAATTCTTATTGGTTGGCTCGCTAATATCCTGAAATTCTTCCTTGAGCTATTCTATAGAATTATACCGAACTATGGAGTAGCCATTATTCTTTTAACCATACTAATTAAAGTATTACTCTTTCCTTTAACCCATAAGAGCTATGAGTCAACCAGTAAAATGCAGACTCTTCAGCCGAAGATTAATGCCATAAAAGAAAAGTATAAGAGTAATACTCAAAAGATGAATCAGGAAGTAGCAGCTCTCTATAAGAGGGAAGGTGTCAATCCCTTAGGCGGATGTCTTCCAATGCTTCTTCAACTGCCTATCTTTTTTGCTCTGTACAACCTCTTGAGCAATCATTTCTCACTCAGAGGCGCAGTTTTTCTGCCGCCCTGGATTGTTGATCTGTCAGCACCGGAGTCTGTATGGGATTTTTCACCAATTTCCATTCCTTTCGTAGGGTGGCATGAGCTGAGAATTCTGCCTTTCATAATGCTGATAACGACTTTTATTCAATCAAAGCTGACCCAATCTCCGGATGCTTCCAGTAAAAATATGAAGATGATGACCTATATGATGCCTATTATGTTCTTTTTCATCCTATACGATATGCCTTCCGGGTTAGTATTGTACTGGACCATGCAGAACTTCATATCTGTATTTCAACAGTTGTATATAAATCAGAGAAGGAGGAAAAAGAACAGTACAGATAACTTAGGGAAAGGAAAGTAATTGTAAGGGGGATAGGGAATGATTGTTAAAGAATTTGAAGGGAAGAATGAAAATGAAGCAATAAATAAGGCCATAGAATTTCTGGGCTTGAATCGTGAGGATATTGATGTCGAGATAGTAGAATCAAAAAAGGCAGGGTTTCTTTGGGGAGGGGGAAAGGTAAAAATCAGGGTACATTTGGATGATGATGGGGAGAGTGATAAACTTACTTTTCCTCACATTTTCCATGATCCGGAAAATGACTTTGAAAGAGATATGGTCGATTATCTATTGGGTCTTATTGAGAGAACAGGTCTGTCTGCAGAGGTAGGAATAGCCTACAGGGAGGATAATAAACTCGGACTGAATATCGAAACTAAAGACTCAGGTATCCTAATAGGGAAAAGAGGGCAGACCTTAGAAGCAATACAGCTTATTACTAATATCGTAGCAGGCAGGATGGAGAGCGGAAATATGCGTGTTATTGTGGACACTCAGAATTACAGGCGCAGGCGAGAGAGGAGCCTTATCAGATTTGCTCAACAGGAGGCAGAACATGTACGCAGAACCGGACAACCGAGATTATTAGAAGCAATGAATCCTTTTGAAAGGCGATTAATTCATACTGCCCTCAGTAAAACAGAAGATATTGAGACCACCAGCGAAGGTGATGGTCTTTATAAGAGGATAAGGATATCCTATCACAGGAAAAAGAATATTAATGAAGAATAAATATGAAGGTAAAAGCCTCAACTCCTTTAGTCAGATTTTTTTTAACTCTTGACGTCGATTATAACATGCCCTATGATTTGATCACTAAATTAGAAGGAGGAATTATGATGAAAGGTAAACTATGCGTATTATTCGCAGGCCTGCTCGTACTGGCCCTGATCCTGACCGCTTGTGCGCCGGGCAAGAAGGAGGCCGCCGAGGAGGAGGCCGTCGAGGCAGTTGGACGGCTCCAGCTCGTCAAGGAGCGGGGGATGCTCATCATGGGCTGCAATGCCGAACTGCCGGGTTTTGGCTACATAAACCCTGCCGGCGATTTTGAGGGGTTCGACATTGACTTCGGCAAAGCCATCGCTGCCGCGGTCTTCGGCGATGCCACCAAAATAGAGTACCGCCCACTGACAGCAGCCGAGCGACTGCCTGCTCTTCAGACCGGTGAGGTGGATGTCCTGAACCGCAACACGACCTGGACCCTCACTCGCGATTCGGCTAACGAACTGGACTGGGCTGCTGTGACATTCTACGACGGCCAGGGCATGATGGTCCGGAAGGACAGTGGTTGGAAGTCATTGGAGGATATGGCGGGCGCCACAGTGTCCTGCACTACCGGCACCACGACGGAGATGAACCTGGCGGATGCCTTCCGCTCGAGAGGCGTTGAGTACACACCCTTGCTGTTTGAGAGTACACAGGATACAAATACGGCCTACGAAGAGGGACGCGCCGACGGAGAAACATCCGATAAATCGCAGCTGGCCGCGCTACGTTCGGCCATGGCTAACCCCGATGAACACGTGATCCTCGACGTGACTATGTCTAAAGAGCCCCTGGGACCGCTGACCGCTCATGGTGACAATCAGTGGAACGACGTGGTTCGGTGGGTAGTCTGGGGGATTATACAGGCCGAGGAATCGGGCGTAAGCTCCAAGAATGTTGATGAAATGCTCTCCAGCAAGGACCCGACCATCCAGCGTCTTCTCGGCGTATCGGGCGAGATGGGCACCTCCCTGGGCTTAAGCGACGACTTTATGGTCAATGTCCTCAAAGCGGTAGGCAACTATGAGGAAATCTATGAGCGTTGGCTGGGACCTGAAGGCATAAACATTCCGCGAGGACCCAATCGGCTGTGGAACAAGGGCGGACTGCTCTATCCCATGGCCTTCCGCTAGACCTTACAATTCCAGTAGTAATTTATGAGTATGCAGCCTTGATATGTCCGGCGAGGGCGTATCGGGCTGCATCCCCTTTAAAGGGGTAGATATGAACCAACGTGCAGCAATGGATGAACACCGGAGTGTAGTGCCGTTCTGGCGCAACGAGCGAGTGCTCAAAGTGCTGGCCCAGATCGTATTCGTGATTCTGGTGCTTGCCGTGGGCGCATGGGCTCTCACCAACTACCTGGAGCGGGGTCTCAAGTTCAGTTATAGCTTTCTGGACGAGGAGGCCAGTTTTGACCTGGCGGAGGGGATCGAGTTCAGCCCCACCGATCCGTATGCCCGTGCATTTCTGGTCGGTGTGTTGAACACCGCCCGGGTTGCCGCCATTGGCATTGTGCTGGCCACCTTAGTGGGTCTGGTTACAGGAATTGCCCGGTTATCTAAAAACTGGCTTGTCAGCAAAATTGCCGGCGTTTACATCGAGATCATCCGCAATATCCCATTGCTGGTGCAGCTCTTCTTACTGTACTTCGCAGTAATTATGAAGCTGCCGCAAATTAAGGAAGCATTCGTGTTGCCCGGCCCAGTATACATAAGCAATCGCGGCATTGTGCTGCCGTGGCCCCGGGTTGCGGCTTCATTCGGCCTGTGGTGGCCTTTTTTAGTTGTGGCGTTGATCGGGGCGGTGGCTCTGCTCATTATACGCGGACGCAGCTTAAAGCACACAGGCCGCCCCAGTTTCAACCTGCTTTGGGTAGTTACCCCCCTGGTAGCCGTCCCTGTGTTGGGTTGGCTGCTGATTCCCGGCAACCCTCTGCTGCTCGACCTGCCGGAAATGGTCACCAAATCTGGTGGAGTGCTCAAAGTCGAAGGAGGCACAGCACTTTCTTCCGAGTTCACGGCTTTGCTGCTCGGATTGGTGGTCTACACCGGCGCCTATATTGCTGAGGTTGTAAGGGCCGGTATACTGTCCGTGCCGCGGGGGCAGACCGAAGCGGCCAGGGCTCAAGGTTTCACCAACAGGCAAATCCTGAGCCTTATTGTCCTGCCGCAGGCCCTGCGTGTGATCATTCCACCGCTGATCAGTCAGTACTTGAACCTCACCAAGAACTCCAGCCTGGCTATAGCCATAGGCTTCCTGGATTTATACGCTGTATCCCAGACCATGTGGAACCAGTCCGGTCGTGTTGTCGAGGTCTTTTTTATGATTATGGCCAGTTATCTGACGATGAGCTTGACCATCTCTTTTGTCATGAACATCGTCAATCGGCGTATGCAGATTGTGGAGAGATGAATATGGATTTGCGACCCGAGGTACTTAAGCCGCCTCGTGTCGAAGTAGGGCTTTTGGGTTGGCTGAAGAAGAACTTGTTCAGCACGTGGTATAACGCACTGCTCACCATCTTTTCGCTGGCTTTTATCTACATCGTGCTGCGTGTTATCATCACCTGGGTTGTGCATGATGCGCGTTGGGAAGTGGTCGTGATCAACCTCAAGGTCTTTATGATCGGTCGCTATCCCCGCGAGGAGGCCTGGCGTGTGTTGGCCGGCCTGGGCATCGTGGTGTTTCTGGCTGCCCTCACCTGGATATTCCGGGGCGCCAAGGGCAGCCCGGTAAAGCGCTGGTTGATGATCGGCTGGTTGCTGTCCTTTCCCCTGATCGGTATCCTGCTGCGTGGATTCTCTCGGGAGAACCGTTTTCTACCGCTTGTATCGGAGAACGTGTGGAGCGGGTTGTTGCTGACGCTTGTGTTGGCCATCGTGGGAATCATAGCCTCATTTCCGCTGGGTGTTTTGCTGGCCCTGGGCCGACGCAGCAAGCTTCCGGCTATCAAGGTGATCTGCACGGCATACATCGAAACGATTCGGGGTGTTCCGCTCATCAGTGTTCTCTTTATGAGCCAGTTGATGCTGCCGCTCTTTCTCCCACCGGGACTCCGGCTCGGTACTGTAATGCGCGCGCTAACGGGCATGACCCTGTTCAGCGCGGCCTACGCTGCCGAAAATGTGCGGGGAGGACTGGCAGCGGTTCCCATTGGTCAGTACGAAGCCGCCAGGGCAGTGGGGTTGAATAAGGTGTTGGTGATGGCATTGATCGTGCTGCCTCAAGCACTCCGCACCGTGATTCCGGCCATAGTCGGACAGTTCATCAGCCTGTTCAAGGATACCACTTTAGTGGTCATCGTCGGCCTTCTGGACCTGCTGGGTATTGCCAAGGCGGTGACCGGTCAGCGTGAGTTCATCGGTCTGCACCAGGAGGTATACTGCTTCATTGCGGTCTTATTCTTTATCTGTTGCTATGCCATGTCCTATGCCAGCCGTCGCCTTGAGAAGGTGCTGGGCGTGGGGGAGCGATAGAAGCTGTAAAGGGATACTGTTTTTCCCGGCTGCCGGTATTCCGATACATTGTGATAGAGGAGTGTATGCAGAAGGAGAAACTGGAAACAGCAGAAGATATCATCATCTGCCAAAACGTGCACAAGTGGTTCGGCAATTTCCACGTACTGCAAGGCGTGAACATAACAGTTAAAAGAGGCGAGGTAGTCGTTGTATGCGGACCATCGGGAAGCGGTAAGTCTACCTTTATCCGCACCATTAACCGCCTGGAGGAACACCAGCGTGGCAATATCATCGTAGATGGTATCGAACTGACCAATGACTTGCGCAATATTCACGCTATCCAGCGCGAGATAGGAATGGTGTTCCAGCAATTCAACTTGTTTCCGCATCTGAAGGTCATAGACAACATCACGCTGGCCCCCATTTGGGTGCGCAGGTGGTCGAAAGAGAAAGCGGTGCAGGTGGCCATGGAACTCCTGGAGCGAGTAGGAATCCCGGAGCAGGCCAACAAGTACCCAGGTCAATTGTCCGGCGGGCAGCAGCAGCGGCTCGCCATCGCTCGCGCCTTAGCAATGCAGCCCAAGATCATGCTCTTCGACGAGCCGACCTCTGCGTTGGATCCGGAGATGATCAAAGAGGTACTCGATGTGATGGTCGAACTGGCCCGCTCCGGGATAACCATGATCGTCATTACTCACGAGATGGGGTTCGCCAAAGAGGTGGCGAACCGCATATTCTTTTTCGCGGACGGGTACTTTGTTGAGCATAATACGACTGAGGAATTCTTCATCAACCCGCGCGAAGAACGCACAAAGTCGTTCCTGAGCCAGATTCTGACCCACTAGCAAGGTACTTATAAATCAATCCCTTAAAGGGTCCCTCGACCCTGAGAAAAACCGACCGGGCACTGACGTATCCTCCTTCCTATATCAATTAAGTTACTATTCTGTTTATGGCCTCAATTCTTTCCATGAGAGTTGGATGCGAGTAATAATAAAAACTGTACAATGGATGTGGTGTGAGATTGCTTAAATTATCCCTGCTTAAACTCAGGAGTGCTTCTGTAAGATCCGCTGCGTTATTTACAGACTCCACAGCGAAGCGATCCGCTTCATACTCATGCTTTCGAGACCAGATTGAAAAGAGGGGCTTGAGAAAGAAGGTAAGAGGAACGGAACAGAGTATGAACAGAACTACAGCCGCATGATAGCTTGGTAATGAAAATCCGAATGCAGCGAAAAAAGGCTGATAATTTAGGATAAGACTTAATAACCATAATCCAATTGATGTTACCAGTATTGATAGTAGAAAGCTTTTTAATATATGATGTTTTTTCTTATGTCCGATTTCATGAGCGAGCACAGCAACAATCTGATTTTCTTTCAAGCTGCCTATCAGTGTATCAAAGAGAACAATCCTCTTATATTTCCCTAATCCTGTAAAATAGGCGTTACTGTGTCGTGATCGCTTACTGCCATCCATTACAAAAATACCTCTAACTGCGAACCTCACATTGCGGCTTCCGGTGAGCTTAATGATCTTCTCCTTTAAGGGGCCGTCTTCCAGAGGTGAAAATTTATTGAAAAGAGGTGCTATTACGATTGGATAGAGAAGTGAAAGAATTAGCTGAATAAGAGTAATAAATATAAGGGCCCATATCCACCAGTAAGTACCGGTTCTATCCATAAACCAGAAAAGAACGTACAGTAGAGGGGTTATGATAATTATAGACAGGATAATACTCTTAAGTTTATCTAATAAAAAGAGTCTTCCTGTCATTTTATTAAAACCGAACCTTTCTTCGATCACAAACTGGGAATAAATGGAAAAGGGAAGAGATAGTATACTGAGCATCATACTGATTGTGTAAATGAACAGGATACCTTGAAAGTAAGAACCGATATTAACCTGCTGTACCAGACTTTCAATTTTCCCTAAAAAACCGGAAATAACCGCAATCAAAATAAACACGGAGCTTACTATTGAGGATAATTGACTGAATTTCGTACGGACTACGGTGTACTCAACTGAGCGCCTATGGTCTTTAAGATCGATGTGGTGTGCTACAATTGGAGGAACCCTGTTGCTGTGAGAACGAACATGCTTCAGGTTGAGCACAGTCAATAGATTTTCCCAAGAAAAGTCCAGGATGAAAAAGACAATGTAAATGGCCAGTATGATTTTTGCTTCCATATTTCCAATTAATATACTCATCTCTTTAAAACAGATCAACGCAATATCCGAGAGGTTATATAAGTACCATATTCAACCAGATCCAAGCTAATTTCAGATGTCTTTTTATTAGCACAACACTACAGAGGAGGCGACAAAGAGAACTCGCGAACTTGAAGTACAGGTTATTCAAATGCGTTTCGAAACATCATACAATCGGAACCTTCCGGAATTACCCAGGAAGGGAGATATGGTAAAGATATTCGTACCTTCTATA
>JAUWZD010000124.1 GCA_030615505.1 Spirochaetales bacterium
CAGGCACAGTGGCCGAAGCCTGCAAGGAGACCAATCGAAGGTCAATGATCATAGAGAAAGATGAAAAGTACATCGAAGTTATTAAGGCAAGAATGGCCTATAAAGATAAAGAAAGCAAAATACATGGCCACCAATTAAACCTTATTGGGGATTGGGATAGGGCGTCCGAATATGGTTGATAGCGAGTTTCTAACGCAATGCTAAGCACTGTAAGGGGTAGGAGGCGGTGTATACTTTTTTAGACACTTTATGGATATAATATAGGTAAGATGAAGATGAGTTATTTTGATTATATCAGAAGTGATAGCTGGCAGCGAGTGAGGAAAGAGGCAATGAGAAAAGCTAAATTTCGATGTCAAGTCTGCGGTACCAGAACGGAAAAGCTGTGTGCCCATCACAATAATTATTCTAACCTCGGTCGAGAACGACCTGAAGATTTAATAATTTTGTGTTCTTCATGCCATCAGCTATTTCATGATCGCCTAGCGCTTGCTGAGACAAAAACAAAAGAGGCACTTTACGCATGAAAACTAAACAGGAGATAAGATATTTGAGGAATATTAGATGAATACATGCCGAACATGCAGACATAAGGATATCGATATAATCAATGCCTCGATAGTTGCCAGAGTTCCTTTTCGAACCATTGCGAACCGCTTTTCTATTTCATCGGCATCTCTTAAAAGACATGCCTTGAAGTGCATTCCTGAACTACTTTCAAAAGCTGAAGCAGGAGAGATTCTCAAAGCAGACAAGATTCTACAAGAAGCGCAGACACGGCGTGCAAAGATAAATGAATTGTTTGAGATTGCTGCTACTTCATCTCCTCCTGTAGAGGATGAAGATATGGCAATTAAAGCAATCAAAGGTGATCGAGAGTTTGCCCTTCGAGCGGGCAAGGCGGCGAAAGAATATGATGAGCTTTTGCTGAAGAGTAGGGGGCAGTGGTTAGAAAAGATAGGAGTGGAACTAACAGGAGAGGTAAAAGGTTTAAGTCCGGAAGAGTTAACGAGATGGAAGCGCCTGGTGGCTGCAGTATATGTTGTAGTACCCGATAAGGGTGATGAAATAATGGAAAAGGCAGGGATTGACCTGCCGGAGGAGAACCATGACAGAAATTGATTGGAAACAACTTAGAAAAGAAGAGATAGGAACTATTGAACTTCTGGTCGCGACTTTTCGTATTGATTATCCCAGGGGCCCGGATGACATGGTAATTGAGGTATGGCAAATCGGTCATGGACCTGGTGAAGGGCTATCACCTTTCGTGGGAATATGCAACTACAAGATTTGGACACCATCGATAGGAAACCCGTATAAATCTATTCAAAACAGTCCCACGATTGAAGCGGCGTTCAATGATGCGGTACGGGGCATTCGGATATATGACAAGGAAGATTATCCGTATGAATTTATATTCTGGGTTCAGGGGAATCGGATTATAGATGGACACGGGCAAGCGGTAAGGATGGAAGAGGCAGAAGAACGCCACAGAAAATACAACGAGGAGCACCCCCGGCAATGAAACAACTTCCTGAGCTTGAACATCTTGTGACTCATATAGCACGGCCAAGTATCTGGTGTAGGGATGTTTTAGGCTTTGAGCCGGATGTCAACCAGATTGAATACCTTGACCATAAAGGGTCTGATGAAATCCTTTTATGGGGACGCCAGCTCGGTAAGACTCGATGCACAGCTTATAAGCTTGTTCATCGCTGCCGTTTCAATAGTTATACTCAGGCGTTGATTTGCAGTTCAAGTCTGAGGCAGGCAGCGATAGCGCAGAAGTGGGCGCTATCAGCGATCCTACAGCTTAATAGGAAGAATAGAGGCTGGAGGAAGGTTAGGACAGTGGAAATTCCAGAAGACCCATTGAAAGATGATAGCAGGCTTGTAAAAGCAAGTGTCTTATCTCTGGAACTGGGGAACGGATCTGAGATAATCTCTGTCCCAGGTGGCGATGGTATCAGAGGATTTAGTCCCGATATTTTAGCAATGGATGAGGCAAGCAGGATTTCTGATAACGGGTATATCGCAGTGCGGCCGCTGAAGACCGCTCACCCGATGACTTTGATTTTATGTTCGACTCCCGCCGGCCCGCGAGGATTTTTTCATGCCGAATGGACAAGCGACGATCCGGACTGGTGGCGTAGTTTTGTGAAAACTGCCGATTGTCCGAGAGTATCAAAAGAGTTCTTGTCAAAGGAAAGGCAGAAACTCTCGGCATCGATGTATGCACAGGAGTATGAGTGCGCCTTCGTAAGCATGGAAGGAAGCGTTTTCAGTGCAGAAGAGATAAAATCTATCTTTGGGCAACCAGGGGAAGCGCAGGCCGAACAACGGAGAGAATGGGAAAAGAGTAAAAATATGTTGGGGAAAGAAGGGAGTTTTTATAATCCACTAAGGGGAGCGTTTGTATGAACTCAGAAACGATAAATATAATGCAGGTTATAGATAGAATAACAATAGGTGTTGATGTTGGCCGAGTGAAAGATTATTCAGCTGTAGCGATTATTGGCCGGAGCTGGCAAAAGGATACCAGGGAAAATCTATTCAAAATGTATAACTGTCTCGATCTGATAAGACCGAAGCTCGGTACACCATATAGTGAGGTAGAAGATATTATCTGTTCAATCTGGGAACGACCGGAAGTTTTTAGCAAAAAGCGAGACCTCATCGTTGATCAAACAGGAATAGGTGATTCAATTGTTCAAGGTCTCCGGTCAAGGCACGTTAGGACAATCGGCATAATAATAACAGGCGGTGAAAACATTACTCATCCAAGGGGTGATCAGTGGAATGTTCCGAAGTCTCATCTTGTCACGTCTTTGGTTACGGTTTCTCAGAGGGGTCGGTTCAAGGTTGACCCTCAGATAGCAGACGCAAAAGAATTCCAGACACAGCTTGAGGCCTTCGGTTATGCAATTAATAAAGAAAGAGGAACGGTATCGTATGAAAGTATGTCTATCAAAGTACACGACGATCTTGTAACTGCTGCAAGCCTGGCGATCTGGTACGCGGAAACTCAGACGTTTGATCACGGTCCCGGAGGCGGGAGGCGACCAGATACGGCGCCCACCCATGATCCATTTTCGAAGGATTAAAGAGGCCTTACAGTTGTACAAATTGTGTTAAAAAACATGAAAAAAGGAAAGCGTGTATCCGGGAGATATTATGGATACACCGACGATGAGATTGAAGAAAGAGAAGCTATTATGAGGCGTGAGAGCTTCAAGATCATAGGAGGAAAAAAACCACAAAAGCGAGAAACAAAAACTACAAAATCAAATACCGGAGACAAGACGCGATTGCTCAGGTTTTGAAATAAATATTATTTGAGGAGAACAATTATGAATGGGGAAAAAAGCGGAAAGAAATTGCAGGGACTAAGATCGAAAAAAGCAGCACAGGTGCAAGAATTTTTTTACATTTGTCTGCGAAGTTGCACCTTGATGTCTGGCGGTCGGCATGTTCAGTGTAGAAGTTCAGTGGGCGAAGGAGGACGGGGCGATCTTGCAGGAGGCAGAGAGGGGCCGGACGGGATTACTGTTATTTTAACAAACAAGCCTTTATCAAAATTAATGACAGAGGGCGGGTTGAGAATAGCGGAGGATCCTAATTCTTTCCATGCACCGAAATTCGGATATCTTGAGAATCCGAGTCAGCAGCAGAGGGATAGAGCGGTTTCAGTAGAATTATCTAAAGAACTATTAAAGGAGGACTGATATGGAAGAGCGAGAAGAAGGTATTCTCTCATATCCGAATTCTCCCGGAATGACACAGGAAAACCGTTTCATAAAAATAAAGACACCTGAAAAAAAAGCAAAAGACGGCAGGGTTGTCGATGAAAGCGGCCGGGCACTGATTCCATATGCCAGCATGCAGCCGGAGGCTTCAGGTGATACGATGCATTGCAAGCTTAGATATCGAGATGGCCGGGAAGTTGAAATCGGTTATCCGTCAATCCGAGAGGCTTTGAAAGCCGGCGCCTATGTTGACCTTCAAGGATCGGTACTCGACGGCGAAGACCTGTCTGGCCTAAAAGGATTGGATACCAGAAGTTTTAAAAACAGTAGTTGCATCGGAACTAAATTCATCGGTATCGAAGGAAAGGGTATTTCCTTTGAGAATGCCCTGCTAGACGGAGCAGATTTTACGTCTGCTAAACTTTTAGGAGTCAATCTTCGGACTGCCCGGATGAATTCGGAAACAGTCTTGAAAAAAACCATTTTCGATTATGGAATCTTTACCGGCTTGACAGGTTTTGAAAATGTAAAGGAAGCAACCGTCAGCGTTAAACATTCGATCGGCTTGAACCTCGAAAACCTTACAGTCGAAGAAGAAGTTAAGGAATCGGTTGCCGAGATTTTAAAAGAAAAAATTGAGGGAGAAGAAAGCAAGCCAATAAGTAGGACTGATTCCTACAAAATAGAGCAAGTGAATATTGCCCTAATAGATCGTGGAGACAGCATTGATGATTTGTCGAATAAGGAGAAAATCGCGATGTGGGACGAAATGGATCTGGAATTGGGCGAAGATTTTGAGGAGGAATAAATGTTTTATTATGAATGTGTGATGACGGTCGATGTAGCGTATATGGCACCGGTGCATCGGCAGGATCAGAAATTTGACGTGCCGCTAGGTGGGGAAATCCCACTGATGCAACATAATTTACGATTCAAGCCCGCAGATGTTTTCAAAGAGAGGCCCGCTGATATTATGTGTACCGAGAAAAAAATACACAGATCGTTTGTGGAAGAATATGAAAAACAAGTTAGTCGGCCCAAAGAGAAAGGCGGATATCCAGCATTCAAGGAGAGGGAAATGAGACCAAAGATGACAAAGATTAAGTTCAGATTGATGGACCCGAGCGAGGTGACCGAAAGCATTAAAAAAAGAGCGATCACGGTTGTATTAAGGGAATGCGATCTGGCCGGTAGCGAAAAGAAAGAAACGAATAAGAAAAAATAGCTGAGAGTTCATAGCGTCCCATGAATCTGGACGTTACGGTCAAGTATCTTTCATTTTCCTTTTGCCGCGCCAGTCGTTGATTGACGCGGCTTTAGAGAAAACCTGGCTCGGTGGCGGCGTCGCCGTACGGGCTAGTTTAGGGAAATCGGAAGTAGTCAGCTCGGCGCAGGCGAAACCGATTTTTCCGATATTGAATGGCGTTTTATAGAGTCCGTCTGCCGTCGGATTCTACAGACGTGGCCCTGGCCGCAAACCTTCACCCGCGGTTGGGGCCTTTTTTATCCTAGCACAAAGCACGGAGTTGTGTTAGAAAACTGCCATTTTGCCGATTGCATTCAACCTCGTCAATCCTCACGCTAGTTTTCAGACCCATTGCCGTTAAATCTTTATAATATAAGGAAATCGTATGAAATTGTCTGGAAAGTCTTTTCTGGGGACTAAAAAATACTAAGGAGTCGAATAAAGATTCAAAATAAGTACCTTCAGCGTTGAATTAGCTACGTTTTTAAGGTATGGCCCAGACGCGCAGGGAGAAGACTATTCCCCCAGGTATCCGGGGGGCAAACGATACCAGGTCAGACAGGACATTGTGTCCGACCTGAGTATGCCCCATGCGTTCGGGGAGCAAACTCTAAACATCCGTTAACCACAAATTACCCATTGTTGATATTTTTTCAACATTCTCTAAAAAAAGTATTGCACAAATCACACAAGTATGAGATATTGAAGGCATGGCAACAATAGTAGAAACTTCAACTATGGAAATGCGAGTCTATAACATACCTGATGACCTTCATCAACAATTCAAACTGGTGTGCGTTCAGGAAAAGATTACAATGAACGCTATGTTTATCAAAGCGATGCAAGCCATAGTTGAAAAGCACAGAAAAGGCAAGTAGTATTGCTTGCCGAGGATAGGGACACGTGCCTGAAAGCCCTTCGTCAGGGTTGCCTCGGCATTTTGCTTTGACGATGTATCTTTAGACGGAGGTACAAAATGTCCGATCAAATATCAATCGAAAATCTTACAAAGGTACTCGATCACGTAGTTTACATTCGCGGCCAGCTCATGAATCTGCGAGCAGTGGAAGGACTTAATGAAAATGTAAAGTTCACTATTTTTCGCTGTGTTGAGCTTGTACGGAAAGTCGAAGTGCAGCTCACAGATGAACGTGGCGAGCTCCCTGTGCCGGGAAGGGGGGCCGAATGACTTTAATAACTGTTGGAAATAGCGAAGGTGATCGACGTTGTGATTCTCGATGCTATGATGCAAAAGGTGAGCGCTGCACATGCGTATGTGGCGGTCGTAACCATGGGGTCGGCCTGGAGCGGGCACGCGAGAATATCCTGGATCACGGAGAGCGGATAGCTGATGAATGGGCTGTTGAGCACCCGGATGAGCTTGTTATTTTTAAGTTGGTACAAGAAGAGTTATTCAAATGAATCACGATCCATTCGCCAACACAAAAACAGAAACCTATAGTCAGGGGTTCCATATTTCCCGGCAGCGTTGGGAGGCGGTTTACTATCATGACGGTGCATCTGCAAAGCAGTGGTTCTATTGGGCCTGGAAACGGGAAACAGATCATAGCGATCATAAGTATCTAGAGATAATCGATTATGATCGACTCAAGTCTGTTTTATTGAAACGATTAGAAAAAAACTAAAGGAAAAGATAATGGTTTTAGAAAAAGAAAAACTTATTGAGAACGAACAAAGCTTAATGATAGTCCGGCAGGACACTTTGCCGGACATAGAATTGATGGTAGCCAGGAAGCAGATCAGTGCTTCATACAAATATGACGGGAAGATATTCCTGTCATTCATAGAAAAGCATGACTATAGCCTTATGGATCCGGAAGGTTGGATTGATTATGCGGGCTATATTGGCAATCCAATAAACGGTATTCGATATCAGGCAAGAACTTACAACCGTAAGATTTCAGCGCTAAAGGCGGTTGTCCGCTTTGTCTGGCAAACTACCCCGGGCGACGATAGGCCGGATCGCTCTGTTTTTGAACTTGCACTGAAAAGTCTGAAGAGGCGGAAGGTGCAGCAGAAATCTGTCGAACCCATTACTATGGATCAGGTAAAGGCTATGATAGAGAAAGCACAAGAGCCGATCTGGGGAGAAGGCCGGAACAGACCCAGGCCAGACCTTGCACTGTTTGTCGAGTTTCTTTTTAAGACTGGGTGCAGGATAAGTGAAATGGTCAATATCCTGCTCACGGACATAAAGCCCCTCGATCGAGAAAGGTATAAGATTACCCTGCTCGGCAAAGGGAATAAACAGAGAGAAGCGTACGCAAAGCGCGAGCTGATTGACCGTATCCTTCGGCACTTTCACAGCAAGGAATATCTCTTTGAATCACGCAATCACGGACACAACGGCCATGATAGGCGCTTCCGCAGGGAGCATATAAGCGTACTTATCAATCACTGTGCAAAGAAGGTACTCGGTCGAGGCTTCGGCGCACACAACCTCAGGCACAGTTTCGCTACGCATTATTATGACAGGACTCACGATCTTTACGGCCTTCAAAAACTACTCGGTCACAGTGACGTGAAGATCACAGCAAGCACTTATGTGCATGGCCGGATTGATCCTAAGTTGGTAACGGATACGCTGGATTTTTGACAGCCCCTCTCGCCCCCTGGGGAAACTTAGGGGGCTTTTTCTTTGCCTCTGAGCCAGCACGGTTGTGCATGTTGCGTGAGAAAATCCTCACGTATATGGAAGATATGTAACAAAATGGCAGAATTGCCAAAAAGTTACAAGAAACTCCTCACATACCTGGAAGACACTCTAAAATAAGGTGGTACTTTTATATCAACTCCCTTGAGAAAATGCACTGACGGCAATCCTATGCATGTGTTTTCCAATCCTTTTTTTGTAGAACACTTTATACCGTTTGACAACACTGTATAATAGGGTATACATTGGTAAACACTGACCAATAGGGAGGATTATGAGAAAAATAACTTTCCATGTGCCTAAAGGCGGAACCGGGAAAACTACCCTGGCCGGATCTGTTGGGTACGCCCTGCGCCGGCATGGCCGAGTCCTAATGATCGACGGGGATCCACAAGGTAACCTGACATCGTGGTATTTGAACAACGGAGATTTACAGAGGGAGCTTTCCGACATCATGCAGGGACGTTGCGACCTGGCCGAGGCTATTTTAACAGTCCGGGAAAATCTGTACTTGCTTGGTACTTTTGCCCTGGGTGGTGATCTGAAGGAGTGGTCTGAGACACAACTTGCCAGTAAACCGTTTGCCTTCGAGCGACTCTGCGATCAGGTCCGTGATCTTGGATATAACTTCTTGATATTCGACCTGGGACCCGGGATATCGATTCTTGAAAAGTCAATCCTGGCCTTCATCGATGAGGTAGTTCCTGTCGTAGCCGCAGAGTATTTCTCTGCTGATGGAATGGAAATATTCGAACATGGACTTCAGGAACTTCGGCAAGATCGGAAGGCAACGTTTATTGCAGAGCGAATGGTAATCAACCGCGTGAATGACCGGTATGCTTTGCACAAGGCTTATCAGGATGTATTGAAGGATCGCCAATATAAAATATTCATAGTGCATCAAAGTACCGGAATATCTGACTGTGTTCCGGAACATACTACGGTTTTTGAATACGATCCGAAAAACAAAAACTTGGCAGTGCTTAAAGACCTGGCTGCCGAGCTTGCCACGGGAGGTAACGATGGCACAGACTAAAACAGATCGAGTCAAACATGCAGTTCAGGCAGATGCAAAAAGCCGGGATTGGAAGAAAGAGATTGAGAAGCGAAAGACTGTTACGATAACGGCCAGGATGTTGGAACCGGATGCTGAGATTCTTTTCCGGTATTTTAGAAAGCAGGGACAAAGCAAGTCTCAGGGAGTCCGGGCAATCCTGAATAACTTTATTGATAATAGGATCAAGAGGGGTTGATTTGAGTAATTACCATCCGCACAAACAGACTGAGGAGATTCTAGACCGAGCCTGGGAACACATTCAAAGCGTGCCTTATAAACTGTGATTTTTGACGCATGGCAGAAAATTGTAACGGCTCAGAAATAGACTTGACAAAAATTACACAATATCGTAATATATGTGTATGAAGACTCCAAAACTTTCTAAATATCTTGGTGTTCCCGAAAGCACCATCTATACCTGGCTCAACTTTTTCGAGCCGTGGTGCGGCGAAGCCAAGCGGGGATCCAAAATACACAGGGATTTCGAGAAAATCGATGTTTACGCTTTGACCCTAATCAAAGAAATGAGCCGTATCCAACTTGCTAGACTTTTTATGGGAACTATTCTAAAAAGTTTCTGGGAGCATTCCAAAGAGATAATGGACAGTGCGTCACTCCTTGAACTTAGAGGCTATGAGGACGGACCTATTAAAACCGTATGGTTCTTTAACGGGGAAACGGATGAAGACATTTTCAAGAGAGAATTCCCTGTTTTTATTATTCCTCTTAAGAGTATCCAGGTCGAGGTGAAAACGATCATGGAGAAAACAGCCGTAAGAACGGTCTGAAAAGAAAAAAAGCCCTGGCTGCAAACCAGGGCTGATTTAAGCACCTTGTTAGCTGGTGCTGATCCACGCTCCCCAAAGTATAGATCAGCACTTCCCAAAAAACAAGGTATTTCAAAAAAAAAGGAGGTCACCCCAGGAGGGGAAGGAGTGATTTATGAAATTTTCAATCTATCTCGATCAGCTAACTTTAGGATTCTGGAAGGACAAAATAGATTTTCTTGACTGCGGTATTCTTGCCTTTATCGCAGACCTGAATCCACAGGATAAAGAGATTAAGAACTGCATGTGGAGAGGGTATTTTCTTATAACAAGGAAATGGCTTCTGGATCAGTTGCCAATGCTGCAAATCGGTGAACAAGCGATCTATAAGCGACTCAAGAAGCTCAGAGGGTTGGGCATATTGAGCTGCATCCATAAGACTATTGATGGGAATAAGACCCTTGCTTATTTCAAGATGTCTGATTTGTACTGGAAAATCCGAGCTAAGAGAAATAAAAGGGCCGGTGAAGCGGCAGAAAACATAAAAGCCATAATATCTGAGGATAACGACGATATAAAAAGCCATAGTATTTCGGTATCAGAGCCATCATCCCCAGGGACTAGCAATGAGTCCATAAAAGATTCATTTACTACTCTGTATCCGGCCGAGACCGGCAAAGCCTCGGCGGATACAGTAGTTGAAGAGGAAGAGAAGAAAGAAGTATCGAAGGAAGAATTTGACTTGCAATGGGAAACGCAGCGATTAGCGATAACCGGAGAGAAGAGAAAAACAGCCGTAGAGATTAAAGATGAATTGGAGAAGATACCGGATATCACTGATCGCAGCAGATTGCGCATGAGTTACCGTGAGCAAGGGATAGCGATCTAATATGGAAAAAATAAACGACAGAGAGACAAGAGTATTAATGGCTCTGAAATATCATTCCAAAAATATTATCTGCAAATTAAGGAATTACGAAATAGCACGTATAACAAATCTTAGAACCATTCAATACATATTGAATCGGCTTGAAGAAAAAAAATATATCAGGCGATCCACAAAGACAGTCTGTCCTATGATGGGTCAACCAGGTAAACCATGTAGTGATAGAAAAATAAGGATTCTCAAGCAACATATTCCACAACTGGAGCTTTGGGAGGAAGTATGAACCAGACAAATACCCGGAAAATGGCAATAGCTCTTAGACAACGCAGCGGAGACAAAGCCGATGAACTTTTGAAGCTACTAAAGCGTTTTTCTTGGAATGTCAGTGTCCGGTTGCTGAAAAGACGGCAGAAGGAAAGAAGGCGTGAAAAAGTGTAGTGCCTATACGCGAGACAAGATGCCCAGTGCATCGCTTAGGCACTACAAGGTATTGATATGTTTTTAAGGATCAAGAAAAAGAAAAATTCAGGCAGAGACAGTTATTCTTTTATGCTTGTTGAAAACAATAGAATTAATGGCAAAGTAAAACAAAAAGTGGTTAAATATCTAACTAGTTATACTGAATTGCAAATATATAAAGAGAAATGCGGAATTACTGCTCCATCTATTTCTTGGATAGATCAATTGCATATTGCAAAGCTGAGAATATATTTTTGGACTGCTATTTATGTAAATCTTAAAGACTTTAATCTTGGTAACAAGAAAAAAGAGATCATTAACAAGATCAGAGAATATATACCAATACCAATACAAGAAGATTTTGAAGTATATGTGAAACAACTGGGAGGGTTTTATAAGGATAAAGAGGCTTTTATTAATGGGGTCAATGAGAGAGCAAAAGCGATATATGAATTAATATCGTAGTGTCTATCTATGTAACAAATGCAACAGTTCTAGGCACTACATATTAAATAGAGGCTAATAGAATGATGAGTTATAAGGAGTTTCTGACGCAATGCACAGCATCGTGAAAGGTTGAAAAGGGCGTCTACTTTTGTATATTATGTTTGAGATGGACTACATGGGCTATTTAAAAACAGAACACTGGCAAGAAGTAAGGAGAGATTGTCTCCGGAGAGCCGGGTATCGATGTATGATCTGCGGATGTCATCAACCTTTGTCAGTCCACCATAATAACTATGAATCGGTGGGCAACGAGAATGCAAGAGATGTCATAGCGATTTGCCAGGGATGTCATAAGTTGTTTCATTCACGCCTGGCCATTGCAGAGACGAAAGAGGCACTTTACGCATGAATACTTGCAAAGTATGTCGGCATCCAGAATTAGATATCATAAACCTCGCTATTCTTGGCAAAATCCCTTTTCGTCGCATAGCGTCTCAGTTTTCCATATCT
>JAUWZD010000142.1 GCA_030615505.1 Spirochaetales bacterium
ATTATCTGGTCACATTTTATATTCTTTCTATTTTTCACTTTTCTTCTCTCAACTATTTTGAAAAGAACATTCTTCTTCAATCGGGTGATAAAATAAATCCCTTTGGCAGAAAGACTTGCAAGCCACTCAAAATCTGAGTACCCTCTGTCAAATACTACAACATCTCCAGGTTCAAAAGGTATCTTGGGAGCAACTCGCTGCTCATTTACTTTCCCCTCAGTTAAAACAACAAAGGTTGGTAGATATCCATCATGATTTAATTTTACATGAAGCTTCACTGCTCCTTTAGTTGTTCTGAACTTTGCCCAGTCATATAATGAAAGACATAGGTCAATCGTGCTTGCGTCTAAACTATAGAGCGGATTCTTAAATCGAAACTTATGTTTTGGAGCTACATCTATTGTTTTAGACAGCATGAGATTAAAGATAAATAAAAAAAGCTTATGTGTTCGTTTCGCATTAGCATAAGAAAGGGTAGCTCTGCTAACCGCTTTAATTCCTAAATGATAAAGTTTATTTCCTAGTGAAGCCAGACCTGCTTCGATCCCACGCAGGGCATCGATTCCTGCAAGCTGACCAAACAGCATAGAAACAAAATGAGACCATGAAGAAAATCCTTTGCTGTGTTTTTCAACTTCATGCTCTTTTACTGCCTTTTGGAATTCAAATCTCGGGATAAGTTGAAGTATCTGCCCCAATATGGTATGATAATGAGCCATGCCTTAACTCCTTGTAATATAATAAGTTGTTTTTTTCAGATTCCTTATTATAACCAGGAGTTAAGGCTTTTTCAAATTTATTTTGGACACATGTGAATGCAGATACAGAATAGTTATATATTCTTTTGTTTATTAGACTCTCCTATTAAGATTAGATAACAAAAATCATATATTGAAAAAAATAAAATGTCAACAGTAAATATTTAAATTGGGTCTTCTTCAGAGCAAGCACTAAGGCCATAACTGGAACTAGAGAAGACTTGAAGTCTTAAGAAATTAGATTCTTTAAAAACTATCTCAAAGAAACATGAGAAGTAATTTATTTTTTCCTATGGTTTTAAGCCAATTTTTATCTTCAATCACTTCAATTTTTATTGATAAATAACCGGCATTCGTTAGAAATTCTCTAAATATATGTTTCTACTTGCTAGTAATCTATTCCTTTTATTTTCCCTTCTTTAGTGCTGAAGATTATTCTTCTAACCTATGTAATAAATTTAAAAATAATTGTGATGAGCACGAGAATACTGAAACCTATATTCATAAATGTAAACATCATAGAGAATTTTTTACTAATATCTTCAAATCTTTTATCCATATACCTTTGCATATCTTCAAATCTTTTATTTATATCTTCAAATCTTTTATCAACATTTTCAAACCCCTTTTTCATAACCTCAGCCAGTACCTTTATATCACTCTTTATTACCAGGGCTTCATTCCTATATTCCTCTCTTTGAATAATATTTTCAACCAGCAGCACTATATAACGATGCAGCGATTTCTTGTTCTTTACCTCCACAGCTTCTGCTAACTCCTGCTCAAGTATTTCTGCTAAAACTGTCATATATAATCCCCCGGGAACATCCTTATTCTTCAGCATGTGAACGAAGCATCAACTCTATATTAAATCATTTCTTTAAATAGCACAACTAAAAATATCCATCCTTTTTGTTTATTTCTCCAATATCTTAATAAGTTTATCTTCCGGCTACATGTTAATTATCTCTTTCTGCTTCTCTGCAATTCTCCACCCCCTTGCCTTCATGCGCTTGTCCCAGAACCGGCTGTATAATCCGCCTCCGGATACAAGCTCGGAATGCTTGCCGCGCTCAATCACCCTTCCGTTATCAATAACTAATATCTGATCTGCTGCTGTAATTGTGGAGAGGCGGTGAGCAATAATAATTAGGGTTCTGGACTTGACCAGGGAGTTGATTGCTTCCTGAATCAATATCTCGTTTTCAGGATCAACATATGCAGTTGCTTCATCTAAAAGCACAATAGGTGCGTCCTTCAAGATTGCCCTGGCAATGGATATCCTCTGCTTTTCCCCTCCGGAAAGCGTTGCTCCGCGTTCCCCGATAATTGTATCGTACCCTTCAGGCAGCATCTCGATAAACTCGTGGCAGCGAGCTGCCTTTGCCGCCTCTATTACTTCCTCCTTTCCGGCATCTTTATTCCCGAACCGGATATTATTAATGATGTTGTCATTAAACAGATAGACATCCTGAAACACCATGGATATGTATTTAAGAAGCCTGTCGGTTTTCAGGTCCTTGATATTGCATCCTCCCACAAGTATTTCACCCTCATCGACATCCCAGAATCGGGCAATTAAGCTCGCAATGGTAGTTTTCCCGGCACCTGATGGGCCCACCAAAGCCGTGATGGTATTCTGCGGGATTTTGAAACTGATATCCTTTAAAACTACAGTATCATCATATTTAAAAGACACATTCTTAAACTCAATATCAAAGCTGATCAGGCTGTGACCGTTGTCAGGCTCAGGAAGGGGTTTTCTATTCAAGACCTCGACTATTCTTTCCATGGAAGCGGACATTATTCGCATTAGACTCATATAGGAAACTATGTTTTGAACGGGAGAGTAAAACCTCAGGCCAAGAACTAAGAAAAGTAAAAATATATTTAAACTGATTTCACCCCCAAAAAGAAGGTAAGATCCAAGCGCTAAGATAATACCAAAGCCCAATCCCAGGATCGCCGGAAAAGCGGAAAAGGGCAGGGTAAGTTTAAAACCAGCTCAACATTTGCCTTTTTATAATCCTGCATAGCCTCTTCAAACTTTTTAAACCTCTCGCCTACCTGATTAAAGGCTTTAATTGCGCCGATTCCCTGTATATACTCGATGATTTTTGAATTTGCCTGTGCAGAGGCTTCGGCCCTTAAGCCCGCCAGACGTTTAAAAGGTCTTTGCGTTGCATTAAGGACAATAAGTGCAAAAGGAATAACCGATATTGTTGCTAAAGCCATTCTCCAGTCTATAAAAAAGAGGAAAACTGCAATAAAACCCGGCAGGGCAATCGCTGCTACTAATTTGGGGTAAAACACTGTAGGCACAGGTTCAATGCTTTTTACATCCTGATTTATTATGGTATTTAAATCACCTGTCTGTCTTTCTGAGTAAAATCCCATTGAAAGCGTACGGATACGCTCTCCCAGCCTTATTCGCAGATCACTTAAAATACGAAGCCCGGCTGAATTATTTACAACATCGGACCAATAATAAAAAACAGCCTGCAGGAGGAAACAGGCGCCCAATCCTATAATCATTAAAGCTATCTTACGCATATTGATGGACTTAAGAAAAAGTTCATTCAGGATTAAATAGAGAAAGCCAAAGGGAGCTCCGGCAAAAAGCGACTCTATTACCTTTAGGACAGTTCCCTTGATAAGATTCTTTTTTCTTTTACCTGCTATTTCGAACAGTTTCTTTATCATTTCACACTCTCCTTAGTTTCGAATTTCCAGTCCCGAGCAGACATGTGGGCATTCCACATCCGGGCATACAGTTTGTCTGCCCTGATAAGCTCTTCATGAGTCCCCTTCTCAACTATCTTTCCTTCATCTAAAACGATGATCTGATCGGCAGATACAATAGTGGAGAGCCTGTGAGCGATTATGATCAGGGTTTTACCGTATGCAAGTTTGCCGATGGCATCTTGAATTAAATCTTCGTTCTCCGGGTCAACAAAGGCTGTTGCTTCGTCCAGTATGATAATTGGAGCATCTTTAAGGATAGTCCGCGCAATCGAGATTCGCTGCTTTTCCCCACCGCTTAAGCGTGCTCCTTTCTCTCCGATAATAGTCTCCCAACCGGCAGGCAGGGCTTCTATGAATTCTCGGCAGTGCGCCATTTCCGCCGCTTTAATTACATCTTCTTTGGAAGCATCCTGCCTGCCCATGCGAATGTTTTCATAAACTGTATCGTTGAAAAGAATTACATCTTGAAACACAAAGGCGATATGTGACATCAAATTCTCAAGTTTAATGTCCTTGATATTTTCCCCGCCGATAGAAATGCCTCCTTCATTAACATCCCAGAATCTCGGGATTAGCCTTGCGATCGTTGTCTTTCCCGCACCGGACGGACCAACTAAAGCTGTTGATGTATTCCCAAGTATAATAAAATTTATATTATGGAGGACTTCCTTGCCGTTATAGCCGAAGTGAACACCCTGGAATTTTATATCAAAACTTGAGGGTGTTTTTTTTATCACAGCTTCCTCAAGCGGTTTTTCTTCAAGGATACTGTTAATCCGTTTTTCTCCTTCCAGAATTTGCCTGAATACAGAGGCAAAAATAGTGAGCTTCATTAAAGGCTCACTGAAACCGACTCCAAGAATAAGGAAGAGAATCAGAGTAGGTATAGAGAGAGTTCCCGACACATAGAACCAGACACCCACAGGCAATATGACTATGATATTAGCTGCAACCACAACAGAGAAGACAGCCCATGATGGAAGGAATCTCTTTGTCCACTCCCACACATAATTATGGTAATCCTCAATCGAGTCTTTATATTTTCTAAAGGATCCAACGGTCTGGTTGAATGCCTTGATTACCGCCATTCCTTGAGTATATTCGATAATAGTGGAATTTACTTTTTCTAAAGCATCGTAGTAGCCTTTCATTAATGGCTTAAAGTCTTTATACATCACTTTCTGGGCCAGCAGGGCAACAGGGACCACGGCCAGTGTGGCTAAAGCCATGCGCCAATCAATTATAAAGAGGTAAATTGCAGTGAAGAGAGGTACCACGGCGGCAGCGGTTACATCCGGCAGATTGTGGGCTATGAACAACTCGATCTGCTCCATATTCTCATTCATCGCAGTGTTGATGTTTCCGGTGTTCCTCTGGTTGAAATACCCAAGCGACAGGGCACCCAATTTCTTTCCCAGTTTAATTCTTAAGTCATATAGAATGGAGTAAGCAGCCAGGTGGGAGAGACTACCGGACATGCCCATAAAGGCAAATCTTAAAACAACAGAAACGATGATTAAGACAGCAAGTTTCCACTGATCCGGACCAAACTTTCCACCATTCCGGTGGAAAGTTACCAATTTTTAGGCCTTTCCCGGAATCTTTAAACCATCCAAAATCATTCAAATCCCTCAGTAATTAAAGTAGCATCTGCCTTTGAACAATAGAACTCAAAGGAGATGTTATGGCAAGAAAGAGGATTGGTATGAAAAAGATCAGAGAGGTAATACGCCTCAAATCTACAACTGAAATGAGTGATAGACAGATCGCCAGGGCGCTGAATATGTCCCACCCTGTGGTGGCGAAGTATTGGCAAGGTTTTAACTCAAGCGGGCTTCTGTTTGAGCAGATCGAAGAGATGGCTGATAGCGAGCTGTTACGGACGGTAGAGAAGCCAAGAATTGAGAAATGCAACAAATATCAGCAACTCATCCAGTATTTCCCCTATTTTGTGATAGAGCTACAGCGAACAGGAGTGACGCTACAGCTTCTGTGGAAGGAATACAAGCAGAAGCATCCGGAGGGCTTCCAATACTCCCAGTTCTGCCCAATGGTCTGGACTTTCAGCTATCACTTCCAGAGTTGGAAAAATGCCTCTGAGGTGGGGATGCATATCAATCACAAAGCCGGCGATAAGATGTTTGTCGACTATGCAGGCGACAAACTAACGTATATCGACCGAAAGAGCGGCAAAGAGAAGCAGGTAGAGGTATTTGTAGCCATTTTGGGGGCCAGTGGATTGACCTATGCAGAAGGCTCTGTCAACCAGGAAAAGGAGGAGTGGATACGTTCGAATGAGCGGGCGTTTTACTACTTTGGAGGTTCTATCGATGCAATCGTTCCTGACAATCTTAAGAGTGCGGTAAGCCGTGCCGATCGCTACGAACCTGAGATCAATCCTGACTTTGCAGAGTTTGCCGAGTACTACGGTGCTGTTATCATTCCCGCCCGGGTCCGGGAGGCCAGGGATAAAGCGTTGGTGGAGAACGCGGTGCGGCTGATCTATAAGCGCATCTATGCCCCTTTAAGAAATAGGCCTTTTACTCACTGGAGGAGCTAAACGAGGCGATCTGGGACCTTCTGGAGGAACATAACAACAAAGCTTTTCAACGCCTTAAGATCAGCCGTAGAGAGCTCTTTGAGAAGGCCGAACAAAAGGCTCTTAAGCCTCTGCCGGCTGGACGGTATCCGATGAAGAGAACTAAGTGGGTGACAGTCCAGTTCAACTACCATGTGGAGCTGAAAGAAGACCTGCATTACTACAGCGTACCTCACTATCTGTATCGGAAAGAGCCAAAGACTAAAGTGAAGATGGTCTACGACGATAGGATCGTGGCGCTGTATTACGACAACATGCGGATAGCCCAGCACAAACGGGACCACACACCGAATGACTACTCAACGCTTCCTGAGCATATGCCTCCCAATCATCGATTCTATTCACAGTGGAGCCCTGAGAGAATTCGCAGGTGGGCGAGATCAATCGGGGAAGAAATCGATCAAGTGATTTGGAAGGTGCTTAAAAGCCGGAAACATCCGGAGCAAGCCTTCAAGGTTTGTTTAGGCATCCTCAGTTTGGACAAGAAATATGGGGATAAGAGGCTGAAGAAGGCCTGTAGAGAGGCGAATCAGTTTGGAACATGCTCCTTCAAGCTGATCGAAAGCATGATAAAACTGGGCATGGAAGAAGAAAAGCATCCGGAATTGGAGCCGATCTCGACCATTCCGGAGCATGAAAACATCCGGGGAAACAAGTACTACAACTAAAACCTAAGAGAGAAAGAGGAGAATTTGTATGAACAATAACCAGGCAACAATCAATAAGCTGGAGGCTATGAGGCTTCGCGGGCTGGCCAGAAATCTGGACAAGAACATTCTGCTGCGGCTCTCTGATTCAAGCTGGATCGAACGTCATCAGATCGTGCTTCTAACAGGGCCCACCGGTGTGGGGAAATCTTTCATCGCCCAAGCCTTAGGGCATCAAGGCTGCATGTATGGCTTCAAAACAGGTTTATTATCCCTGCGCAAAGCTCTTTAAGCACCTGAAGCTCGCCAGAGCTGATGGGAGCTATCTGAGAGAGCTTGCTCGGATCCAAAAGCAGGATCTATTCGTTCTGGATGATCCAGGCCTGGAGCCCTTCGATGCTCCCAGCCGGCTCAGTCTGCTTGAGATCCTGGAGGACAGGTTTAGGAGAAAATCCTCGATCATTGTCTCTCAGATTCCCATAAACAGATGGCATGAGATTATTGGAGATCCGACAATTGCAGATGCTATCTGCGATCGTATCGTGCACAGCGCCTATCGTATTGAGCTGAAAGGAGAATCGGTAAGAAAGATCTATGCCAAAAAGGAACACCGAGAGGAGGCACAATGAGCAGAATCTCGACGTTGGCAGGAAACGGCATCTTGAGGCATGGAAAAATCTCAAAACGCCACGTATGTAACCGCCAGAGAGAAGAGTCTCTTTATCACCGTGATACTATGCTTCGTAGTGGCTCCTCAGCGCGTTTTCTCAAGCCAGGTGGTATATCCTGTTACCCCCCAGATTGAAGGGGTCGTCAGGAATCCACCTGATCCTTGGTAGAGAAGATGTTCGAGACCGATCTGGAAAGATAGTAGGCTTCCAACGTATGCCGTGCTTTACTGCTACAGGCCTTCTACATCCGGATACCCCGGCACTAACGTTTCCCCCAGGAACCTCTAAGCCTTGTGGAAATTACATGATTGACGCTCATTTGGATAACTGCTTCGCAGTTACCCACATTACCACAAAGCCTGCTACTACTATCTTTTTTAATTTTTAGGAAAAGGAGAAGAATGTTTATGAGGAAAATAGCTGATAGGGTGAACATTGTCACCCCTGTTATTGTTACGGATCGTCAACTAACTATTGACTCAAAGTTACCACTTTAATATTTATGAATCAGGGATTTGGATGAAGGCTTAGGTGGTAACTTTCCCCCGGAATATGCATCCTGGTCAAACTTTTCATCTGGAATATCATATACCCATTTATCCGCATATTTTGCCCAACTGATAAATATAGCCCTGCGCTTCTTATCTTCTTTATCTCTCCCATCAAGAAATCTGTAAAGTTCCGCACTATATCCTTCGCGGTCAAATACCACTACCAAACCTTCAAGCTTCTCCTGATCCACACCGGCTCCAGCTGCTGCTTCCTTTGCCTTATCTATAATTTCCTGAAGGTCCCGACCGTGGGGCAGGTATTTTCTGCAATAGATCTTCTGATGAGGATCGGACTAAAAATATCCACGGCGTGAAGTTTTCATCAACCCCCAGAAAGTTATAGCCGCCCTTCATCGGTATCTGTCTTACACCGTGCCACCCTTTTGTAATAGGATACATCCCGTAGTATGGAAGAAAATGACCGTCTATATACAGCACCCTAAAGCGAGCGATCCCTGATTTCAAATACTCATAGGCAAACTCATCGATGAATTCTTCACTCTTTTTTAGCTTCCGCACCTTATGTAAAAATCGTCTCAGTGTAAAACGACTGGGACTAAAGGAGCGGCCAATCAAAGCTACAAACTCCTCCGGATATACTCTCTTGAAATCCTCCATCGACCTGAATCCAAAGCTGTCAAGGTAAAATAATGTCAAACAGAGTTCTTCTAAACTGTAGCCTCCCTGCTCTAACTGATCCAAATAAATTCTCTGGGCCTGTGAAAAGAAACTCCTGTCGTTTTTCTTTCTTCCTGAAGAAGATTCGAACTCTCCTACATCTACCGATTTTTCTTCCTTGCTTTTAACTCTTTTTTCTGGAATTGTATCTGCCAGTTTTCCTGCTACACCAAAATTTAAATAGATCTGTTCTTTATCCTGAAAATTAAAAAGCTCTTCTTGTTGTACTTTCGGATCCGGGACACTCATATCCTTAATGATTCAATTTTCCAACAATACCTGCCGAATACTCGGAATACTTATATGCTCACCCCATTCAGCTAATTTCTTTTGGATCTCTTCATATTCTAAAATCCTTTCATTCAACGCTATAAACAGAATTTTGTTTTTCGCCTGGGGGTTAAGCTTTCAACGCCCC
>JAUWZD010000050.1 GCA_030615505.1 Spirochaetales bacterium
TTTGTCTCATACAGAGACAGCAGGAGTATTTTATACCAGCATGAAAAGAGACTCAGCCTCAGAACGTTTACTATTTCTTCTTGAAAGAAATTGATAAGATTAAAGTCAAGAAGTGACAGGAATAACAATTTTCGATATTTCCACCGCGAAGCGGTTTCGTACAACTACAGGTTGGCGGCTCCGTTCGCCCTTTGGGCTCACTCCGCCCAAATAGCTCTGCTGTCACAGATTTTGCAGTGATGTGCTTTCCTCACAGAACTATTTGAAAGGGGATGAAGATATAAGCAACATCTAAAGGCAAAGGGGTAAGTGAAGACGGGCAAAATCACGTGCCAGCCCGGCCTATGGCCGGACGCGCAACTTCGTCTATGAAAGAAAAAGTCAAGCTTTTTTAAGCTCTTCCTTTTTTTTTCTTATACCTCCTTCTGTAGCCAAAAAGATTTTTATTTATGATGCCTGCAAGGCTGTTTCTTTTTTCCCAGATTCAATTCTCTCATATCTCTTGATCACTCTATGTAGTTCTTTTAACTTCCTTTCATACTACTGATCTTCTACCCAATGAAATAGCTGGTCTCTTTTAAGCATATCCAAGATGCTTAGTATTTGGCCGAACACTAGCTGGAGATCCAATACATTCTGTTTGGGCATACAATATTAAGAATTATTGGGCTGTGTTGGTAACAGTGTATAAACCGAATCCTAGCCGTTGGATTGACTGGAAACGGAGGAAGAAGAATGAAACCATTTGAGAAGTGTCCCATTTGTAGCGGCGAAGTTGTAGAAAAGCATGTCGAGAAGCTACTTAGGGGCGGTTTAAACACGGCAGTTGTACTGGGCTAAAAATTTCCCTGGTCTGCATAGGCTTTTAATAGCTGCGGAAGACCGCCAAAATATCCATATATCAGCACCTTGTCAACAGACGCCTCCCGGGCAACCGAATTGATACCTATCTCTTGAAAGCCCTTTTCCGATAATAGCTTTCCTACTGTTTTAAGGATTTTGGCTTTGGTTTTTTCAAGGCCGTACTTATCCCAACGCCCTTATCCCAGCACAATAGAAGGGATTCAATATCGGCATTCTACTATTATCAATTATCAGTGGCAGGATCATTAAGATTAAGTGAAATAGATGAGAGTACTACAACTTCTAATCATCCGGTTTTGGTATTGTCATTTCCACCGCTACTCCTGTGTCATTCTGATTCTTTATCCTGACAGTTCCACCATGGAGCTCTGCAATTTTTTTGGCAATCGTCAAGCCGAGACCGGAGCCTGGTGTGCTGCGGGCGTATTCACCCCTGAACAGCCTATCAAATACCTTGTCTATATCCGCTTGTGTAATCTTATCCCCTGTGTTGGCTACACGAATCAATATCCCTTTCCCCTTAATCTTAATAACGATTTCTATCTTTCCATTGATGTTAGTGTGCCTTACGGCATTGGATAAAAAATTCGTAACCGCCCGTAATATTAAATTGCGGTCTGCCATAAAATCATCCAAATCAGACATGCATCCCAGGCTTATATTCTTTTTAGTGATCTCATAGGAAAATCTATTTTGTATTTCATTGAAAAAATCCTGAACCCTTATCTCTTCAAGCTTAATAGTCATCTCCGGTGACTCAAGGCGCATCAACTCCTCAAGATCCGATACTAGATTCTCTATCCTGGATATTTCACGAATATTTTTTTCTATACGTGAGGCTGTTAAATCGAGAACTCCATCCCGCATACCCTCAAACTGAGCTTTTAAAGCGGAGATTGGAGTACGTAAATCATGGACAATATTTTGCACCCACTGTCTTCTCAAATCCTGCTCCCGCTCTAACTGTCTTCCCAGCCTGTTAGCGGATCGAGCAATGAGAGCAATTTCCTCTGCACCCTTTTCCGGTATCTTGACCTTAAGATTCCCATGTGTAATCCGATCCAGGCCCCGGGCTACGTTAATCGCCGGTGTCGAAAGGCTTTTTGAAAAAAACAGGGCAAAAAGAAAGGAGATAAGCATTGATAAGAGCAGTCCGAATGAAATTGTTCTGCTCATCGATTCAATAAACTTTTGGTTCGCCTCGTCGTTTCCGAAATGCATCGAGCCAGAATAATAGTAGCCAATAACTTCTCCATTCTTCTCAACATGAATGAGATTGGTTCTTTCTGAAGCTGTCCTTCTGCGCCCGTACCCCCTGTTGGAAAAGACCAGCTCTTTTGATTCATCATAAATAAATAGAGGTACATCCTGTGGAACAGTCCGATCTTCCGTCTCCGGCTGTTTAGTTAATATATTTTGTACAAAATCCTCAATACCTGATCTCTTTTTGCGGCTCCATTCCGAAAGGGATCTTTGATACCCCCAGAGAAAGACAGCGCTCATAGTACCTACAAGCACCAGCAGGGCCATCATAAAAGCAATAAGAGTGCGTACAAACAGGCGGTTCATTTAAATAAAAATCTAATCAAGGGGCAGGTCCATCTTGTACTCCGTTAGATCATGGATACCTGCCTCCCTTTTCCCGGCCTCACTCATTCTCTCCATGAGCACGGCTCCATTAAAGACAGCTTCATGAAGAGAAGATAGATCGCGTACGCCTAAAGACTGAAAACATTTGCGGATCCCATTCTTGATTTTGGGCACCCATCCGGAAACAGGGCCTTTATAACGTACGCTGCCAACCACCCCTTCTCCAACCATATCGCCGCCGTCTTCCTCGTCATACCTGGCAGCGCTTCCCCTCCGCATAGCCTCTAAAGATCCCATACCCTTGTATTCCTTCAATTCCCTGCCCTGCCTGTCGTAAATTACCTTGCCCGGGGCCTCATCTGTCCCCGCCAGCATGGACCCCAACATGATTACATCGGCAAATAAAAGTCCCTTTCCTATGGCAGAAAAAGTGCTGTACCCCCCGTCAGAGATAACGGGTACACTCGGCTCTATCTGATTCTTAAAGCAGTACTCCCTGACCGCTTTTGCACAGGCATAAGTAGCAGTTATCTGGGAACGACTTCCCAGGCTAACCTGTGAGGTTGAACAGATAGAACCCACACCCTTGCCAACTCGGATGGCATCCGCGCCCCACTGAATTCCTTTGAGAGCTGCCCCGGCGGTAGCCACATTGCCGTAGATAACATCAATATGGGAATATTCTTTTTTCAGATACTGAAGAACATCCCGCTCGTGTGTTGAGTTGCCGTGAGAGCTGTCGATACAGAGAAAATCAACACCTGCCTTAACCAGCTCAGAGGCCCTCTCTTTTACCTCTCCCAGATTTGTTTGTACAGCAGCCCCAACGATAAGACTGTTATTTCTGTCCTTAATACTGTCCGGATAGGCCTCGCTCTTTTCAATATCTGTCCTTGTGACCAGGGAATCGATTTCAGTGGAGTCATCCACAATCAGTAAAACGCCTGCATGGCTATCTAAAAGAATATCATTGGCTTTCTGCAGCCTGGCACTGTCCTCAGCCGGGAGATCACCCAAACGTACTATCTGATGTTTTAGCCTATCCAGAGGAACCATCCTTGACGATACCATCATGTGAGCATGCTTCTGACCGGAGTAGTCATTCTTGGTGAGCAAACCTACAAGTTTTTTCTTACTAACTATGGGCAGGGTGGATATTCCGGTACTGTTCCTGATCTCTATGGCACGGGAAATAGTATCTTCCGGCCCAAGTGTGATTGGATCTTTAACAAAACCATTTTCAAAGCGTTTTACACGCCTGACCTGTTCAGCCTGTTCATAGATGCTCAGGTTATAATGAATAATTGCAGGGAAACCCTGAAGAGCCACTGATATTGCCATCCGGTATTCACTTATATCCTCCATGGGAGAGGCTGCTAAAGGTGTATTAATTTCAATATTCCGGGAAATCCTTGTGGCGAGACTTACATCCGAAACGGGGAAATCAATAGTATAGGGTTGGAGGATGCATAGATCATCGAAAGTCAGGCTTTCCCCACAGAAATTCTTAAAAAAATCTTCTGCTTTAAGGCCGAAAGGATCAATTCTTTCCAAATGGTTTTCCCTTATTTACCCAGTCTGAACTGTCTGCGAATCATTTTCTCTTCGAATCCGGCAGATAAATGCTTACTTAGGAAAGCAAGCTGGGAGGCATTTCTGCCAACTGCATAGTAGAACCTGGGATTTCTTTTCCCAAGAATCTTTAGTATCTTTTCGGCCACAACAGCAGGTTCGGTACCATGGCTCATTTTATAATCACGTATCCGTTTTACCCGCATCAGTCCTTCATAGTAGGGGGAATTTTCTTTAGAAGTGTCCTCCTGCTTTAAATTAGTGCGGATATACATTGGAGCAACTACAACTACCCTTATTCCTAAACCGATCAGCTCACCTCGCAATCCAAGTGAGATATCCTCCAGAGCGGATTTGGTTGCTGCGTAAACAGAGGAAAAGGGAACAGGGATTCTGCCAGCCAGGGAACTGATATTTATTATAAAACCCCTGCATTTCTCTCTCATAGGAGGTAAAAAACCCTGTATAATCCGGACAGCTCCGAACAGATTCGCTTCGAACAGATAGTAAAGCCGCTCTATCGGGATCTCCTCCACCGCTCCAATCTGTCCTATTCCTGCATTGTTAATCAGTATATCCACATCTCCCAATGTTTCTATTAGGGTGTTAATGCTGTTTTTATCCGTAAGATCCAGGGGAAGATACTCCACACCGGGAATCCTGTTTTGTTCAGGAATTTTTACAGGATCTCGAGATGTCCCTGTCACTTCATAGCCTTCTAAAACAAGTCTTTCCGCAATTGCCCTGCCTATGCCTTTAGATGCACCGGTAATTAAAACCCTCTTCAATCGATTTCTGCTATCCATAATAACATCCCGCTTTCATAGACATAAGCTAATTTGCACCTCAGAAGCCGGCTTTCATATATATTATTCAGCAATCGCCTTCTCGATGCCATCGATCAAGTACTCAATATAGGTATCAAGATCTTCTATCTTGTTTTTGGCAATACGGAACCCAATAGCCCCCTCATGACCGCCGCCGTTTTCAATTGAAAACAGGTTTAAGAGATTACGTACATCAAATGATTTAAAATGCTGGCTTCTTCTCACCCTGAACTCTATAAGATCTGAATTCCTGGGATTATCGTAGTAAGCCACAAGACTGAGTTTAGTACTCTCCTCTGCCAGGGTATCTGCGACTGCCCTGGCTACCGAAACTATTGTTTCCTTGTCGCAGTGCTTATACAAAGGAGTCATATCATTATAATCAAGGGCTACGTATCCGATGGATGGGGATAAATGCTTTCTGCTTATGAAGTAGTTATAGCATTTCTCCTCCTTCTCCGAGAGCCTGCGTATCTCACGATAGACCTGACCCATGTTGGAGAAGTTCGTCCATTTTACTGTTTTCCTGGAAAGGAGATTATTAAACATGGTGCTGAAAATTTGATAGTATCTCTGCTCTCTTCTTGATTTCAAAAACTTGCCCATCATGGAGTCACCGATAATTCCGGTAAGAATAGCGAGCACCAGGTTCCGTGAAAACAGATCCTCAATCTGGTACTGCTTCAGCAGATCCGCTTGATTGTTGAGCTTTAAAGCCAGATGTCCTACAAGCTCACTGGCAGATGATGCTTCAGTAACCAGGCTGTAGTCAGCATGGCCGCAGTATTTGCTGTCCGCGCCTATATGATGATCGATTTCTATTACCAGTACATCTTTGTTATTAAGCATTGCCTTTATTGCAGAACTGGCCTCAATCATGGAGGGTTTTGGAGTATCGCAAACCACAAGGGTGTCTACCGAGTTTTCCGGTTGGGTATATTCGTTATAAAGAGAGATAGAATTATATTTACAGATATTTAATAAATAATGAAAATGCTCATGAATCCTGCTTCCCAGGTATACACCCGTATCCTTATAGAATTTTCTGACCAGGAGAGCAAAGGCGACCATAGATGAAATACAGTCATCATCCGGATTTTTATGTCCAAGCAAAAGGAAATTCTCCCGAACATCCATAGCTTTGATGATGTTACGAATAATTCTATTCTTCTTACTTATGGATTGAATAGCCTTCTTCTGCATGCCTTCTACACTTTCTCAGATCGATCTTTTTTAAATCTCAGAGATAACTCTATTCCTTCCCTCATTCTTTGCTCTGTATAATGCCTGATCAGCCTTATTCTTCAGGGTTTTCAAATCTTCCGCATTCTCCGGATAAGAGGCAATTCCCAGACTTATAGTGACCTTGGACTTTGGAAGACTGATCTTCTTCAATGATTTAAGCTTAGCCACTTCATACCGGATATTTTCAGCAATAATCCTGGCAGCATCGGATCTCGTTTCAGACAGAATCACTGAGAATTCGTCTCCTCCGTATCGGGCGATTATATCATCTTCCCGCAAACACTTCTTGAGCGCCTTCACAATCCAGATCAAGACCTTATCTCCCATTTCAGGACTGTAATGATCATTGATTGTTCTGAAATGATCTAAATCCGCCATAATTAAGGATAATGGCTTTCTGTGTTTCTTTGATGATAAATAATATTCTTTTAGAGCATCCTCTAAGAAACGCCTGTTAAATACTCCGGTAAGTTGATCCGTAATTGCTCTCTTTCTGGCCTCTTCCCCCCAGAGAACCATTTCGGTTAGAAATTCACTCTTCTCCCTTAATCGCTGGGTTGTTATGTGAAGCATACTGTACATAATTTTAATGGCTGTGAACGGGTTCTTATTGATCAGAGTATTAAATTCATCTCCGGGAAGAGTGATAAGAGAGCTCTTCTCCACTGTATAGCAGGCAGCCGAACGCGGGGCATGCTCAAATATTGACATCTCACCAAAAAAATCTCCCGGTCTGAAGTCCGCAATCTTCCTTTTCATTCCGCCGGCGATCTGTACCGAGGCTTCAACCATTCCCGATTTTACTATGAATAGGGTATTTCCCTTCTCCCCCTCATTAAAAATAATCTCTCCTTTACCGTATTCGATGGTATGCAATGAGCCGATAATGTTTTCAATCTCCTTAACTGTAAGCAGGGAAAAGATATCTACCTGACGCAGAAAGGATACCAGCTCACTCATATTTACTACTTACATCTTTCATTAAAACTAACACAAAGTACACAGTCTCCGCCACTATTTCTTGCTTCAAACATCTTTTCAAATGCTTTTTCAATAAGAGAAATATTATCCTCTGCGTGAAGGGGATAGATGGCGATACCCATGCTGAAAGTCAAATAAAAGCCCCGCCCTCCGGTTGTTTCACTGATATTTATCCGACTAAGCCCGGTCTTCAGTTCCTCGGCTACCTCAATTGCAGACGACTCTTCCGTATTGGGTAAAACGGCTGCAAATTCATCTCCTCTGTATCTGATAGAAACATCACCCTCTCTTAGTATTTCCTGAACCGTATCGGCCATCATTCTCAATACATTATCTCCGGCCTCATGGCCAAAGGTATCATTTACCTCTTTGAAATTATCCGGCTTTATCATAATTAAGCCTGTTCTTGGGCCATATTCAGGTAGAAGTACAGCAAGATCCTCTTCTAAAAAGGTGCGGTTAAAAAGCCCTGTTAGCTGATCATAGAGGAGCTGTCTCCTTAAATTATATATCCATGGTGTTTTCTCTGAAATAAGCTTATTGGTTCTGCGTATCCTTCCTGCGATCATACCTAAAAGCTTATACAGTATATGTGCGGATATCCCGGGATGCTTTTCTAATATATCTTTAAAGAGTATCCCCTTCATTGGGAATATGAGCAGGGTTGTATCCTTTTCCGCCACAGCCGTGGCTGACTTTAGCGTACTGTCCAGAAGATCCAGTTCTCCAAAACATTCGCCCGGAATAAACCGGGCCAGATCCTTATCCGTATCATCCCCGGTTCGTTTTGTTACCAGAATTTGACCCTTTTCTATGATATAAAGCTCTTCTCCTTGACTTTCAGCCTCAAAAATAATCTGCCCCTGCTTATAGTCATAGAATTGACTGTATTGAGCAATAACCTCTATCTCCTTTCCCTTTAATTTTGAAAAGAGTCCGACTTTCTTAAGTAATTCAATCTTTTCCTTCATCTGCATTGTCTTAATGTGTACATGCTAACTACTTCTTAGAGATAAACTACAGATTGTAATAATATACTTTTAAAATCAAGTGCCAGTTAAACTAGAGATTTATTCAGAGCTTTCTACATTCAGGTATTAAATAGGACGATAAATAGGTAAAGATAATGAAAAGTTCAAATAATTTTAAAATACTCTTCCTGATCGGAAGGCCTGCAGCAGGCAAGAGCGAGATCATCAACTTTTTGAAACGCGTTCCCGAGGACGAGAGGGAAAAGAAGTTTCACATTTGGAGGTTTACAGAAATCGATGATTTCCCAATGATCTGGACCTGGTTCGAGGAAGATGACATCATCACACGGCTGGGCCAGCCCAGGCTTCATACGGACAATGAGGGCTATTTTAAAGCTCCCTATCTTTGGGATCTGCTCATCGAAAGACTGGACCTGGAATACTGGAAACAGAGCAAAGACAATGAGGTTATAACTAAAGGGGGTACGGCTGTGATCGAGTTTGCCCGCGGCAGGGAGCACGGAGGGTTCAGGCGAGCCTTTGCTCACTTTTCCCCGGAGCTTTTAAAAAAAGCGGCTGTATTATACATCAATGTTTCTTTTGCAGAATCCCTGCGTAAGAACAGGAAGCGCTTTAATCCCGAAAAGCCCCACAGTATCTTAGAGCATGCTCTGCCTGATGAAAAACTAAAAAACCTGTACGGGGAAAACGACTGGAAAGAGCTTTCTTCTCTTGACCCTCACTATCTAACACTTCACAATATCCGTGTTCCTTATGTGGTATTCGAGAATGAGGATGATATAACCAGTGGGCCTGATGAGCCCCTGGGCAGGAGGCTGGAGGAGTGCACCCGGCGCCTCTGGGAGATCTATCTGGGATGAATGATTTCAGAATAATCCCTGAGAATGAAACCCATTTCCCGGCCCATGAAAAAGAGATGCTTCAGGGGGGAAAGAGGGAGGGCGAGCTCAGGCTGGCAGTCAAATACAGGCGCCCTGTCGGTTATTCGGCGCTCCGGCGTGTAAGCTCGGGAAATAGATTCCATGACGGCCGAATCCTTCATGCGACATACAGCATTTAAAATTTCACTGCCGCTAAAGCTTTTATTCATACTAACCATACTCCTGTCCGGATGCGCCGGCCAGTGGGCTGCAAGAAGAGAATTACTGCCTTCAGGAAAATCCCGGATCCCTCCGGCTAAAATCATCCCGATCGATTACAGAATTGCTCCCTGGTATCACTTCAAACAGGCAGCCTGCTCACTCACCTTCGACGACGGCACCCTTGACCAGTACCTGATCGCATACCCAGAGCTGGAAAGTAGAAATATAAAAGCCACATTCTTTCTCCTTACCTCCTTCAGAGAGGAATGTTACTGGGATGATTACCCGGTCAGGCGTAGGATGCTCTCCTGGGACCAGGCTCGTGAAATCGCTTTTTCAGGTCATGAGATTGGAAGCCACGGTAAAAGCCATGTGGAGCTTCTTCGGGATAACGACGCTTCAGAGAATGAACTTCGGGATTCTCAGGATAGAGTAACTCAAGAGATCCCCTGGCAGAGGGGCATTACCTTAGCCTGGCCCTACTGGCGTAGTGACGAAGAAACCCGGTCTTTAGCTCAAAAATACTATATAGGAGCCCGTGCAGGAGTGGGTATTGCTTCTTACTATACTGAACGCAACGGCGGCATTCCCCTCTTCACTCCGCCTGACCTATTTCAGATTAATTCTTTAGCCGCACGAAATGCCGATTCAATTGAATCCTGGCGTACACTCTGCGACAGGGTTCTTGCTGAAGGTGGATGGTTTGTCCCTTCTTTTCACGGTATTGATGACGGCCGCATAGATAGAGAGTCTTTGGGGTGGGAGGCTATGTCACTATCCCGATTCAGACTGGTTCTGAATTATTTGCAGCGGCAGAATTTCTGGCTGGCGCCCTTTGGAAGCGTTATCCGCTACATCCGACAGAGGGATGCAGCCTCTCTCACACTGGTTAAGCGTACCCGCCGAAGACATATCATGGTACTTGAAGATAATCTGGATGACAGCATCCATGACCATCCTTTAAGCCTTAAAGTAAAACTCCCGGCCAGATGGCATAGGATCAGACTAAGCCAGGGAACCCGTTTACTGAAATACCGTCTCGACCGGGAAGGATATTACATCTTCGATGCACTTCCGGACGGCAGTGATATTACTGTTTATCGGATAGAGTAAAAGTGGATTACGTTCTTCCCCATACTTGAAACAAAACTCCGGGGTATCGGAAAAGACACCTGGTACCTTCTGTCATGAGATTTTTTTATTCGCCGTACAAAAAGAAAATACTTCAGCTATCTGGAATCCGGCAGTTTTTTCCCGCTCAGCAGTTGTTTCGTAAACTCTTTACTCTGCAGCGGCTTGCTGAAATAGAAGCCCTGCATTCTATCGCAATTCATAATATGTAATAGCTCAGCCTGTTCTTTAGAACTTACACCTTCAATAATCACTTTCTTATTCCTGCTTCTTACCAGACTGATAATGTTGCTTAAATACTCTCTTTCAGCCTCGCTCTTCACCAATTCATCTACAAAGACTTTATCGATCTTAAGGGTTCTGGCAGGGATCCTTTTCAAATAACTTAATGAGGACTGACCTGTACCGAAATCATCAATAAATAGCTCAATTCCTATATTGTGTAAACTCACCATTTTCCTGATTGTTTCATCAGGATTCTCCATGCACTCACTTTCAGTTATCTCCAGCTTCAGGTGTTTAGGATCAAGATTCCCGGCATTCTTTAGTGCGCCCTTAATAGTTTCTATAAGATTCCCATTGGCGAATTCCCGGGCGGAAAGATTGACGGAAACATAGATAGCTCTATTGGAATCTTTATCGGAAATCCATTTTTTTACCTGCTTGCAGGCGGCAAATAATGTCCATTTCCCGATAGAATCTATCATTCCCGTTTCTTCAGCAATGGGAATGAAGTCCGCAGGCGCTACTAAGCCCCTTTTCGGATGATGCCAGCGGATGAGCGCTTCAGCCCCCAAAATATTGCCTGTGGAATCCACAATCGGCTGATAATAGAGTTCAAATTGTTCCTTATTAAAAGCCTTGTACATATCACTTTCAAGGCTCATCCGTTCTATCGCTTTTTTATGAAGTCCTCTGTTGTATAGAACAAACTTCTCGCCTCGCCTCTTTGCTTCGGCCAGGGCGGCCGTTGCATTCCGTATAATGGTGTCTTTGTCCTCTCCATCATCAGGATAAATAGAGATGCCTATCTTACAGGTAATAAGAATATCATTACCTTTGTACCTGTAAGGCATGGACACATCATTGCAGATCCTCTGTGCAAGCCTTGCAACATCCGTGCTATTTTTAATATCGGTAAGCATAGCGGTAAGCTCTTTTCCTTCAAACCTGAAAACAAAGTCACAGTTTCTTAAGACCTTTTTTATTCTTAAGCCTGAGTTTTCGATCAAAACATCACCTATGTCGAATCCGTAAGTCTGGTTCACTTTAGCGAGATTTCCTAAACTTATAAAAAGAAGAGCTCTCAACTTTTCTGCTTTAGAGAGCTTTGCCTTTTCAATTTCCTTTTCTAAAATTATGTCTAAAGATCTTCTGTTAAACAGACCCGTAAGCGGATCCCGATACTCATATTGAGTAAGCTTGGACTCAATTTCACTGATTTTGGTGATGTCGTGTGAAAAAACAAGCGCGTGTGTAATTTTGTTACCTGCAAAATATGGATAATAGGATACATGCATGTATTTATCAAATGGACCGAACCTGAACTTGTCTATATAATGAACTTCCTGGCCGGAGAAGCACTTATCTAAACATTTTTTTATTGAGTTATTGAACCTTTCATCTCCCCAGATTTCAGCTACACTTCTATTTATAATCTCTTCCCTTTTCTTATCAATCTCTCTGCAATAGGCGTCATTAACTATTTCGTATATATAGTTCCTGCTAATAAGGGTTATGAAATCCTTTGAGATGTTTACGATATATTCATATTTATTTGGTGCCATGATAAATACCGAATATCATATTTCTACCATGTTTCATGATGCAGGATATCTTTTAAAGCTAATCTTCTCTTAGCTACAGGCTCAGGATCTTTAGGATACCCTACAGGCAGAAGCTCCAACACAATAATATTTTCGGGTATTCCGAGAATTCTTTTTACTATTTCCTGGTCGAATGCGCCGATCCAGCATGTGCCAAGTTCTTCGGCGGCCGCAGCCAGGGTAAGATGATCAATAGCAATGGCAACATCAATCGGATAGCAGAGATGACTGCAGCGCATTACATGACCGTCAGTATCTGCACAGCAGGCTAAAACCACAGGAGCCTCTGCAATAAATGCCTGACCGGCTGCCTCCCTGGCTAAGCGCTCCCGCTTTTCCTTATCAGTGACCACGACAAACCGCCACTCCTGACGGTTGTTTGAAGAGGGAGCGAGCCTTGCAGCTTCGAAAATTCTATTTAACTTTTCCTCTTCCACCGGTTTATCTTTAAATGACCTGACACTTTTTCTCGTTCGTATTGCATTATAAACATCCATGATGTCCCTCCAGAGACTATTGTTGCATAAACGAGCCATTGCTGTAAACCCTTTGCAATACATCCAAAACATTACAATCGGAGTCCATTGCGCTTTTGTCCTCACTTCACTTCACTTCACTTCACCCTGCGGGGGCCCTGTGGGCGCTCCGAGACCGCAATGGGTAAAAAAAGGATTTACCTTTTACTCTGCTTTGTGATATAAAAATAGACAGAGGCTTAAGTGAATGAATGACATTGTAGATGAAGTTCTAAAGGTAGAAGATGAGGCTAAAGAACTGATTCAGGAAGCTTTAAAGAATGCCGCTCTAAAGAAGAGCGCTTTAGAAAACGAAGTCAGCCAAAAAATAAAAGATGCCCGGGAGCAAGCACAAAAACTTATTCATGACAGCGCAGACGCAGCCCGGGAGAAAGCCGACTTAGAGTATAAACAGGCCATCCAAAGGGCAGAAAAAGAAAACACTGACTTTATGAATCGAAATAAAAGCCGGATAGAGACAATAGTTAATCAGGTTACAGATCTTGTGATCACACCTGAGTATAAAAAGGAATAAATTACATGGCTGGACAGCTCCGCACCTATGCATTCATCAATGCCAAACTTAGAACACGCATCAGCAAAATTCTATCAGACGAGCTCATGGATCAGATGATCAGGGTACAGACTCTTCCGGAAGCCATGCATCTTCTTAAGGACACTCCCTTTGCTCTTATTGAGTCAATATACAGCCAGACCGGCGACCTTAAGATGGGAGAGCTTGAGCTGTTCAAAAAGGAAGTTGATCTCCATATCGAGTTAGAGCGCTATTTACAGGGAAATATTCTCAATTTCGTCAGAGCCCTATCCACCCGCTTTGAAATTGACAGCCTCAAAAACGCGCTCAGGCTGTGGTTCGACCGCTCCATACGTGGGCGCAGCATCGAAGAAGCGGTCGGCTACCTTTATCGAGACAAAATTCATTACAATCTAAACGTGGATAGCATTATCTATACTGAAAATATAGAACATGTTATTAATGCATTACAGGCGACCCCTTATGCACAAATAATTATAAATAATACAGATCGCACTATGGAGGCTAAAAGCATTTTCCCCATCGAGATTGCGCTTGATCATTACTTCTACAGGCAGCTCCTCAATGAAACGGAGAGCCTTGAGTCCCGGGACTGCGAAATAACCAGGCGTATGATCGGGGTTGAAATCGATATGCAGAACATTAACTGGCTTATTCGATTTAAGAGCTTTTACAATCTGTCCTTAGAAGAATCAATTCAACATATGATCCCGGAAGGCTACAGTATCGATAGAGATGCCGTTTCTTCGGCATATACGTCTCAGAATATCACTGATATTCTATCCGGAATAGTAAGGAAAAAATATTCAAGCCTTCAGACCATGCTGACAGCCCAGAGCTCCGAGAGTTATTCCAGACTTATTCTTATTGAACGAATTCTTGAACAGATCATGATGTATGAAGTGCGCCACGTACTTGCCGGTTACCCCTTTACGATCGGGATAATTCTAGCCTATTTTATTTTAAAACAGAATGAAATAAAAAAGATCATGACTGTGCTCAATGCAAAGTACTATAATCTGCCTGAGGAGCGCATAAAGAGCGTATTATGATATTTACCGCCCGAATGAAACAGTTAGTAGCCGTTGTGCTGGATAGTGATGTGGACAGAGTGACCAAAGAGCTGCTCCGCCAGGGTGTCCTTCATTTTGTGAGTATTTCGGAAATCCAGCGTGACTGGAAGAATAAGGTTAATATTGTAACACCGGAGATCTCAGAGGCTCAAATAGGGGAGATCAGAAAGCGCATAGAATCATTTTTCGGACTGCTTAAGTATTACCCGGGTTCCGGCAGGGAGCTTGATGTCTCGAGGCTTAAGGCTGTAGACCTTGATCAGACTAATAAAACCCTCGATAAGCTTTCCTTAAGACTCCAGGGCATAAGAAACCGTCAGAGCATTTTACAAAAAGAGATATTAAAACTGGAAGACATAAGGCGTCAAATGGAATTGTTCGGTGATATCAGTGCCGGGATTCAGGCCGGATCCCAGTATTCATTTCTAAATATCCAAACCGGGAGCATACAGAGTTCCCGGTTAGAGGGTTTCACTACAGCATTAAAAATTATACCTTCGGTTCAACTTAGTTTTCAAGAGGAGGATAATCGCACAAATCTGCTTTTAATTACCATGAAGCGGGACGATAAACAGGTGAATACTGTTTTAGATCAATACGGCTGGACGGATGTGGAGCTGCCAAAAGAAAAGCTCAGCCTGAAAGAGGAGGTTATGAATGATCTTGAGATAAAGCTCAACAAATTCCGTTCAGAACAGGATAAATTAAATGTGGAAGTCCGTGATTTGTTAGAGAAGGAGCTGGACAGTCTTAAGGAGATGTGGTCGAATCTCCGTTTAAACGAGCTCTTCTATAAGATACAGTCATTCTTCAGCAAAACCTCGCGAACAATGATTTTCTCCGGCTGGCTTCCGGAATCCAGGCGAAAAGCCTTAGAACAGGGCTTAAGAAGAGTCACAGGGGGCCGCTGTTATTTTGAATGGCATGATGCTCAGGAAGTGGACGACGATAGAATTAAAGCAGTGCCCGTGCAATTCAAAAATCCAAAGTTCTTAGCGCCTTTTCAAATGCTTGTGAAAAACTACTCCATTCCGGAATACGGCACCGTTGATCCAACTCCCCTTGTCGCTATTGCCTATCTACTCATGTTCGGATTGATGTTCGGTGATGCCGGACACGGCGCAGTGCTGTTCATACTCGGCTTAATTGCTTCATTAGTGGATAAGAGTAAAAAGGAGGGCAGGCATAACCTTTTTAGACTCATTACCTGGTGCGGGGGGGCTGCCATTGTTACCGGTATCCTGTTCGGTTCGTATTTCGGCATGCAGTGGTTTAAGCCACTTTGGTTCGATTATCACGGCATCATTACAGGACATGCCAGTCACTCAGGATACGTAAAAGATGTATACGGAATCTTAGTCATCACTATATATTTCGGTATTTCTGTAATCGCGGTTGGTCTTCTCATTAACTGGATCAACCATATTGCAAGACGTCATTGGTTTAAATTACTGTTTGATAAAGGGGGCCTTATCGGCGCATGGATATACGGCGCCGGAGTTTATACGGCCTGGTACTTTGTAAATCACTCATACAAAGAAATGCCTGGCGCCAATCTGCTCTTCTTAATTCTTGGCTTACCCGTCATACTTTTTATGTTAAAACCGCCGTTGGAATTTCTGATAGATAAAAGAAAGGATCCGGGTAAAAAATTCACTCTCCTTACCCCGGTTGATTTCTTCATGGAATGGATTGTGGAAATGCTTGAGATTTCTTCAGGTTACCTGGCCAACACATTGTCTTTCATGCGTGTCGCCGGCTTAGGAATCGCTCATGTGAGCCTAATGATCGCTTTTTTTGAAATTGCAGGTATGGTTGGAGGCAGCACCTCTGGTTCGTATAATATATGGTCTTATATTATTTTAATCTTTGGCAATGCTTTGGTCATTGCTCTGGAGGGTTTAACGGCAGGCATACAATCATTACGTCTTAATTACTATGAATTCTTTTCAAAATATTTCATCGGCTCAGGCAGAGCCTATGAACCGGTCAGCCTGTATAAGAGATCATAAAAGCAGTAATAACACAAGAAGGCGGCAAGGAGGAAATAATGAATAGCACACAGCGAAAATTTAAAAAGAAGGTTACTTTCAGTCTTGGTCTGCTCTTTATCTTTATTGTCATGTTCGGGCTTGTCAGTGTAACAGGGACATTCGCCCAGGGCAGTGAAGCGAATCCAGAAGATGCTGAGATTAAGGAAATCACTCCGGAGGAGGCAGGTATAGCTAAATTCGGGCTTATAGCAGCAGCCGTAGCCTTCGGCTTCGGCGCCATCGGCGCCGGAATTGCTATAGCTAATGTAGGGGCGGCAGCTATGGGGGCTATCGGAGAAAAGCCGGAGATCGCAGGTCAGGCCCTGATCTTTGTCGCTTTAGCTGAAGGCCTTGTAGTATTCGGATTTATCACCGCTTTAATGATTCTCGGCAAAATATAAGCGTAATAATGAAATATTTCATTATAGGAGATGAAGATGCCGTGTTAGGCTTCGGCATGGTCGGCGTACAGGGAAAAATTGTTAGAAACGCCGGGCAGGCAGAAGTCGCTTTTAAATCCGTGTTGGACGATACGGATATCGGCATAGTTATCATAACCGAGCGCATCGCGGAGCTGATACGGCCGATGGTGGACCGTTATATTTTCGCAGAAAGATTTCCACTGATTGTTGAAATTCCCGACAGGGAGGGGCGCATAAGCGGTAAATTGGGGATTCGCGAAATGGTCAATGAAGCAATCGGTATTAAGCTGTAATTGAGGGAAAAGACATGGAAGCTGCCGATAAAGGCGGGAATGATCTGATCACAGGCATCAAACAGGATGCACGGGCGGAAGCAGAAAAGATCCTGGATGACGCACAGAGAATTATAGGTGAGAGACGTGCGGCTTCTGAAAACCAGGCAGAGGCCATTCTGAAGGATGCAAAAAAGAAGGCGGATGAACAGATTAAGGCCATCAGGAGGAATACAGCTTCGGCTATTGCTGTAGAGACCCACCGTATTTCTCTTCGGGTGCGTGACCAGATTATCCGCACTGTCCTGGATCGGATTAAGGAAAATCTTAAGTGTATGATTGAAAAGCCCGAATATCGTCAGGTCCTTGTCGGATGGATTGTTGAAGCGGCTATCGGCCTGAATGTCCCGGAAGCCGAAGTCAGTGTGTCCGCCTTAGAAACTAAAGCTTTCGATGACAGCATACTGTCTGAGGCCGAGGTCAAAGTGAGAGAGCTTACCGGCCGGAAAGTCAGCTTGAAAAAGTCCCCAGGTGACCCGCCGCTCGCCCAGGGTATTGTATTAAAGGCGGCTAATAAGCCTATCATATTCAACAACCAGGTTCAGACCCGTCTTCTGCGTTATCAATCAGAAATAAGAAAATTGATCTACAAGCAGATGTTCTGCGATTAAAGGCATACTGATGGAATAATGGGGTTCACTTATGAATGAGCGAATCATCGGATTAGTTAAGCGTGTCAACGGCCCGGTCATAGAAGCAATGGATGTCAGTGACGCAATGATGCTTGAGCTGGTTAGAGTCGGTGAGGTGCGCTTAGTCGGAGAAATCATCAAACTCGAAGTCGAAAGCGCGGTAATTCAGGTATATGAGGATACCACTGGCATCGCACCGGGAGACAATATATACGGTTCGGATATGCCCCTTTCAGTGGAGCTTGGGCCCGGCCTGATAGGAACCATCTATGACGGAATCCAGCGGCCTTTGGAAGAAATCTTCAAAATATCGGATCAATACATTGAGCGGGGTATTCAGTGCCCATCCCTGGACCGGGATAAGAAATGGCATTTTATCCCTCTAGATCTTGAAGCAGGTTTTACTGTTACAGGGAGCATGATAATCGGCTCAGTTCAGGAAACCGAACGGGTCGAGCATAAAATCCTAACTCCTCCTGACATGAACGGCACGCTTATTTCCATTATGCCGGAGGGTGATTACACCGTAGAGGAACCCATCGCCCTGGTTGAGACCCAAAGCGGTGAGAAACAATTATTCTTAATGCACCGCTGGCCCATCCGATCCTCCCGGCCCGTTACGGAGCGCATCCCCTTAAGCATCCCGCTTATTACAGGACAGCGGGTCATCGATACCTTATTCCCTATTGCCAAGGGAGGCACCGTCGCCATCCCCGGAGGATTCGGCACAGGGAAGACGATGATACAGCATGCAATCGCGAAATGGTGTGATGCAGCTATTATTGTTTATATAGGCTGCGGAGAGCGCGGAAACGAAATGACCGACGTGCTTACCGAATTCCCGAAACTCGTAGATCCGTTCACGGGGAGAAGCCTCATGGAACGAACTATCCTTATAGCCAATACCTCCAACATGCCGGTCTCTGCCCGGGAAGCAAGCATATACACCGGTGTGACCCTTGCTGAATACTACCGGGACCAGGGTTTCCACGTAGCAGTTATGGCAGACTCAACCTCGCGCTGGGCGGAAGCCCTTCGCGAGCTCTCCGGCCGGATGGAAGAGATGCCTGCAGAAGAGGGTTTCCCCGCCTACCTTCCCACACGTATTGCAGAATTTTATGAGCGCGCCGGCTTTATGAAAACTCTTTCCGGTCAGACAGGATCGATTTCCATCATCGGAGCGGTTTCGCCGCCGGGAGGAGACTTCTCCGAACCGGTCACCCAGCATACAAAAAGATTTGTCCGCTGTTTCTGGGGCCTGGACAGGCAGTTAGCCAATGCGCGTCATTATCCGGCCATCTCATGGCTCGACAGTTACAGTGAGTACCTCGATGAGGTGACGCCCTGGTGGGAAGAGCAGGTCGGTACAAGCTGGGTTCAAAACCGTGCCGAGATAATGGAATTATTACAGAAAGAAGTCCGGCTGCTGCAGGTTGTCAAGCTTGTCGGACCCGATGCCCTGCCCGACAGTCAGCGTTTTATTATCGAAGTGTGCACACTTTTTAAGAATGCCTTTCTTCAGCAGAATGCCTTTGATGATATTGACCGCTACTCGACCACTCCAAAACAGATGAAAATGATGGAAATCATTCTAACCTATTGGAGGCGCGGCTACCAGGCCATCCGCCGCGGCGTAACCTTAGTAAAGCTCCGCCGTATTAAAGTCCTTCAAGATATTGTTAAAATGAAATTCGCCATCTCAAATGATGACCTTGAAGGCTTTGATAAGCTTAACGATAGGCTGGAACGCGCCTTAAACCAACTGGAGTCAATCTATGTCTGATTCTACAATCTTGTATGAAACACAGAAAAAGCTGCTTGCAGGCCGCGAATACATTGGCGTGGATAGAATTGACGGCCCTTTAGTCTTCATCCGAAAGACACATCCTGTGGGCTATCGGGAATTAGTCGAATGTATCGATGAAAACGGCTGCACCCGTTTGGGAATGGTATTAGATACTTCGTCTACCATCGTGGTGGCACAGATCTTCGGGGGTACATCGGGATTAAGAATGCCAAGCACCCACATCCGCTTCAGGGGCGAGCCCTTAAGAATTGAGGTAACTGAGAAAATGCTCGGCCGTATTTTCAACGGACTGGGCCAGCCCATTGATGGCGGTCCTGCGCCGGTAGGGGATGAAGAGCTGAATGTGAACGGTAAGCCGATCAACCCCACAGCCAGGGAGTATCCGCGGGATTTTATCCAGACAGGCATCTCCGTCATCGACGGTATGAACACATTGATCCGCGGACAAAAGCTTCCTATTTTCTCCGGCAATGGCTTACCGCATAATGAGCTGGCAGCACAGATAGCCAGGCAGGCAAAGATCAGGGGCGCTGAAACAAAGTTCGCCGTTGTATTTGCAGCTATGGGTGTGAAACACGACGTGGCCCGCTATTTTATCAAATCATTCGAAGAAAGCGGGGTTTTAGAAAACGTGGCACTCTTCCTCTCTTTAGCCGATGATCCTTCTATAGAGCGCCTCATAACGCCGCGTACTGCCCTCACCTTAGCCGAATACCTTGCCTTTGAACGGGATATGCATGTTTTAATCATCATGACGGATATGGCGAATTACTGCGAATCCCTGCGGGAAATTTCAACCATTCGGGGTGAAATTCCCTCTCGAAAGGGCTATCCGGGTTATCTGTATTCCGATCTTGCCGAGCTGTACGAGCGATCCGGTATGCTTAAGGGATATAAAGGCTCAATTACTCAACTTCCCATATTAACAATGCCCAACGACGACATATCGCACCCTATCCCTGACCTGACCGGTTATATTACTGAGGGGCAGATAGTCTTTGAGAGGGAAATGCACGGACGGGGCATCTATCCTCCCGTGGCCGGTCTACCCTCGCTTTCGCGTCTGATGAAGGACGGAATCGGAAAAGACATGACCCGGGAAGACCACCCCCATCTGGCCAGCCAGTTGTTTGCAGCATACAGCTACGTTAAAGACGTGCGCAATCTCGCCTCGGTCATTGGGGAGGAGGAATTGACGCCTTTGGACCATCAGTATCTCGAGTTCGGCGAGGCTTTCGAGCGCAAATTTGTAACTCAAGATAAAAACGAAAATCGTACAGTGGAAGAGACATTGAACCTCGGATGGGAAGCCTTGAGCCTGCTGCCCGTCGAAGAGCTGCACCGGGTAACCGAAGAGGAGCTGGAGAAATACTATGGCTAAAAACCTTGCACCGACTAAAACGAATCTATTAAGACTTCGCCAGGAGCTGAATTTCGCCAGGCTCGGGCATGAGCTGCTCGACCAGAAACGAAATATTCTGATTATTGAATTGCTGACCCTGGTGGACCAGGCAGTAGATTTTCAGAATCGTGTTGACTCAACCCTCATCGAGGCTTATCGCTCACTTGAGGAAGCAGTGCTGCACATGGGTAAGTTAAAGGTTGCTAATTTAGCCAGCGCAGTTAATATTGAAGCATCCTTAAAGATTAGCCAGCGCCGCGTCATGGGTGTTCGATTGCCTGTGGTGGATACATCTTTTACAGAGCATTCACCTTACTACAGCCCCATGGGAACAAGCTTCTGGATTGACAGATCCTTAAATGACTTTAAAGAAGCTCTACAGGAAATGGGGAGATTTGCTGAGCTTAAAATATCCATTGTTCGACTGGCCCAGGAAGTTCATAAAACAATTCGAAAAGTAAACGCCTTAGAGAAAATTGCCATCCCCGACTTAGATGAATCTGTCAACTATATCCGGAATAGACTCGAGGAGAATGAGCGTGATATGTTTGTTCTGATGAAAATGATCAAAAACAGGTTTGAAAGCAAAAAGGAGCCCTGACATGGAAGGCCCGATTAAGAAAATATTGGTTTACATTGATGGAACAGAGCAATCGATAACCGCAGCACAATATGCGATCTGCTTAAGCCGGGCATTAGGCGCAGAATTAACGGCTATGTACGTAATTAACACGCGCGCCTTAGCGGATTTAGTAAAAACCCATATCTTTCTAAAGGCGGAGCAGGAAGAATACCAGCAGGATCTTGAAGCTGACGCTGATCGCTATCTAAAGCATGTCAGGGATTTAGCCCGGCAAAAGGGATTGATTATAGATACGGTCAATACCAGTGGAACTGTGCATGCCGAAATAAAAAATAAGATTCGCGAACTTGAAATTGATCTGTTGATTATAGGGGAATTGTCGCATATTCGCAGCCGGCGGGATGAATTCTATAACGAGTCTGAACGGGCCATGAGGAGTGTTCCCTGTTCTGTGCTTATTGTAAAAGACGAAGACCGGGTGTGGGATCTTTTTGAATCTTTGATATAAATTGTCCGTTGATTGACCTTGACAGGAAGCAAATTGTTTATAACCTTATGCTTTATATGAAAGGAACTCTCTATGGCATTAATTGATCTTATCAGCGCCGAAGTTGTAAAAGTACCGCTAATTTCTAAAACCAAACCGGAGATAATCAAGGAATTGATTGATACATTAAAAGCTGCCGGCAGAATAGATGAAACCGAACCAGCCTATGATGCGGTTCTGACCCGTGAAGCTAAAGGAAGCACAGGATTGGAAAACGGCATTGCCGTACCTCATGCCAAGACAGATGCAGTCCGGAGCCTCACCATAGCTATCGGAATTTCACCTAACGGAATTGACTTTGATGCAATTGACAGTAAGCCCTCACAGCTCTTTTTTCTTCTCTTAGCGCCGCCGGATCAATCAGGACCTCATATAGAAGCTTTGGCTGAAATCGCCCGCATAACCCAGTCCAGGGCCTTTTTTAATTCGCTAATCAGCGCCGCCTCTGTAAAACAAGTGGTTGAACTGTTCCAGGAGGAATAACACCGGTAGAACCTCTAATACGAAGTTCCATGGTATCCGATCGACACAAGAAATAGGGGATAGAAATCATTTTTTTCTTGACTAAATGTATGAAAGAACATATAATATATACCAACCGGCCGGTATGGTAACTATAGTATGTCAGAAAAAAAGCCAAAAGAAGTAAGAAGAAAAGAAATCCTGGATGCAGCCCTGAAGTGTTTTTCACAAAAGGGCTATCATGAAACAACCATGAATGACATTACTAAGGAGTCGGGGCTTACAAAAGGAGGAATTTACTGGCATTTCAAGTCAAAGTCAGACATCTTCATGGCCATCCTCGAAGAGCATAGAGTGCACGACAGCGCAGTATGGGGAAAAATGAAAGAGTTCGGCGTGGAGGAGGATATTCTAATTAAGGGTGGGCTTCTCTTCCTGAAGGAGCACCTCAGTAATAAATGGATATCAGGTATTTTCTGTGAATTAGAGATTGAGGCGATAAGAGATAAAAAAATAAGAGATAGATATTTCTCCATAATCAAAGAAGAGGAGGAAAGGATAAAAGAGATATTCCTTAACTCTTACAAAAACGGAAAGATAAAAAAACTGGATTTTGAAAGCCTGGCCACGGTCCTTACTCTGCTCGTATCGGGTCTTATGAAGCTCTATTTATTAAAAGAAAAAGAGTTCGATTACGAAAGAATTTGGAATGCTTTTAGTGATGCCCTCTTAAAGGGAATTCTGAAGGAATGACTCATTTTTTTTAAGAGTTAGCATACCGTATGGTCGGTATTTATGTTTGAATCAAATCAGCGGGGGAAATGTAGATGTTCTTAAGAGCCATGATTGCAGTTATTGTTTTTACTATCCTGTCCTGCCCGTGTCTTTTATCAGAGAGCGTGCTTGACAGCTATTTAAAAGAAGGCCTTGCAAACAACCTTGCCCTGAAGACAAAACGCTTCTCCCTTGAAGAGAGCCTTGAAGAGTTAAAAGAAGCAAAGGCCAAATTCTTTCCTTCAATAACACTTCAGGCAAGATACACCCGCGCCGGCGGCGGAAGGAGCATCGATTTTCCGGTCGGCGACCTGCTGAACCCGGTACACAATACACTGAACGACCTTCTCCAGCTTCACGGACAGCCGCCCTCTTTTCCTGCAGACCTTGTGAATGAAACTATACCTTTAATGCCGGCAAAGGAACAGGAGACAAAGATCAGCATTATCCAGCCCCTGTTTCAAGCCTCAATCTACTACAACCATAAAATTAAATCCAATCTAAAGAATGTACGAGCAATGGAGGTAGCCGTATTTACCCGTCAGTTGATTGCTGATATTAAGAAGGCTTACTTCAATTATTTAAAGACCGTTGAAGCAGTTGATCTCTACAAGAGGATGGGAGATGTTTTAGAAGAGAATCTCAGGGTAAGCGAGAAACTCTTTAAAAGCGGAAAAGCTACCGAAAATGTGATTTTCAATGCAAGGGCAGATATTGCTAATCTGGAGCAAAAGAAAGCTGAGGCTGAGAAAAACAGAAAATTGACAGCTTCCTATTTCAACTTTCTATTAAACCGCCCTCTCTCTTATCCTATTGACCTGATTGACGAGGCTTCCCTGAGCTTCAATGAATATCTCTGCCTTGACGAGGCTGAAATGCGTGCACTGCGTAAAAGAGAAGAGATTACCCTGTTTCAAAACATTTTAGAGGCTTCAAAAAATTCACTTAAATTGGCTAAAAGCGCTTACCTGCCAAATGTGTCGGCAGCGTTTGACTATGGGTTTCAGGGCGAGGAATACAGATTTACAGAAGACAATGACTTCTGGACAGCCTCCATTGTATTGCAGTGGGAAATATTTAGCGGCTTCAGCAGAAAATCAAATATTAATAAGGCGTCTTTAGAAAGAAAAAAACGTGAAGCACAGTTTCAGGAGCTAAAAGAGAAGATAAGACTTGAAGTTAAAGAAGCATATGATGATCTTATCATCGCTCGAAAATCCATTCTCTCAGCAGAAGAGGGACTTGTAAGCTTAAAAAAATCTTTTGAGATAATATCCAAAAAATATGAACAGGGTATGGCGTCTCAAATTGAGCTCCTTAATACCCAGACAAGATTAACCAATGCTGAAATAAATATGCTAATTGTAAAATACGATTATTTTATCAAGCACGCCCAATTTGAATGTGTAACTAATAGGAGGATGTAATTATGAAAAAGGTGCAATTAAGCGGAACAATTATTGCGGTTATTTTAACTCTAACCCTGATGAGCTGCACCCGTCAGGAAAAAGAGGTTCAGGGTGAGCAGCGAATGGAAGAGGAAAAAATAGTAATAGAAACCGAAGAAGTTGTTCAACGGGAGCTTTCTTTTCCCGTTCACTCTGCCGGCGTGGTTTCCCAAAAAGAAAAAATAAAACTTTCCTTCAAAGTAGGAGGTATTGTGGAGAGTATCTATGTTGATGAGGGCCAGGCAGTAAAAGAGGGCCAGATTCTGGCAGTGTTAAACCTTTCTGAAATTAAGGCCCAGGTAAATAAGGCCCGCAGTGCTCATGTAAAGGCAGTGCGTGATCTGGAAAGGGCTAAGAATCTGTATGCGGACAGGGTTGCTACTTTAGAGCAGCTTCAGGATGCTGAGACCGCTTATGTAATTACCCTTTCAGAGCTGGAAGTTGCAGAATTCAACCTCAAGTATTCAAAAATTGCTGCACCATCCAATGGGAAAATATTAAAACGCTTTGTTGAAGTGATGGAGCTTGTATCACCGGGAATACCTGTATTTATCTTTGCCTCAATGGATAAGAGCTGGATTATTCGCTTTGGCGTGACTGACAGGGGTATTGTAAGGTTAAGCCTTGGAGATCCTGCCGATGTCTTGATTGATGTCTTTCCTGAAGAGATATTTTCAGCGACTGTATCTGAAATTGCTGAGGCGGCAGATCCGGCAACCGGAACCTTTGAGGTAGAGCTGGAAATTGACCAGGGAGAATATAAGCTGATCTCAGGATTCATTGCCAGGGTCGATATATATCCTTCCACTAAACAAGAAGTATCTTTGATACCCATTGCAGCTTTAGTAGAAGGAGACAGAGATAAGGGATTTGTATTTACAGTAGATTCATCCTCCTCCAAAGCAGTTAGGCTTCCTGTTAAAATCGGCCGGATACTCAACGATGAGGTGGTTGTAACCTCGGGGCTGGAGAATGTAAAAGAAGTGGTAACTTCCGGGGCTCAATATCTTACAGACGGTTCGTGCGTTAAGAAGAAGAGACTCTAAATAGCCGGGAAATGATATGAGATTACCGAAATTTGCAGTAGAAAACCATCATTTTACGATAATTGCCGTTATTCTTCTAGTTGTATTTGGGTTCAGCTCTTTTTTGACCATGCCGCGTTCAGAAGACCCCCAGGTAATGGCCCGCGGCACAAGCGTTACCGTCATCTTCCCGGGAGCGGATCCCATCGATATGGAGCAATTAATAGTTGATCCGATTGAAAAAGCTATTAACGAATTAGATGACATCAAGGTAATAGAGTCTTCTATTGAGGACGGCCTGGCAATTATCAGTGCAGAGTTTGATTTCGAAACAGATACGGATGAGGACTATTCCAATGTGGTTGAAAAGGTCAACAGTGTACGCAAAGATCTGCCTGAAGAGATTATGAGCCTGGATTTCATGAAGTGGGAAACTGGCGATGTCAATATCCTGCAGATCGCCTTGGTATCTGAAACAGCAGGGTATGAGGAAATTAAAAATGAAGCGGAAAGATTGAAGGACGGGCTGGAAAGGGTCACTGATGTAAGGAAAGTTCAGATCTGGGCCTGTCCTGAACAGGAGGTAAGAGTCTCCCTTGATCTGGAAAAGCTGGCCCAGATGAAAATCTCACTTAACCAGGTAGTTGGGGCAATTCAAAGCTCCAATGTAAATATCCCCGGCGGCAGCATCAATATCGGGGGCAGGAGGTTTAATATCCATTCAAGCGGATCTTATCAATCACTGGATGAGATCCGCAATACAATAATCAATTCAAGAAATGGAGATATAATTTATCTTGGCGACTTAGCTGATGTACGCTTTGATTATGAAGATAAAGACTATCATGCAAGATTTAACGGCAAGAGAACTGCCTTCATTACTGTAAATCAAAAAGAGGAAACAAACATCTTTAAAATAATGAAGGCCCTGAAAAACAGGATAGCTGATTTTGAAAAAACCCTGCCCGAGTACATGAGCCTTCATTTTGTTTTTGACCAATCAAAAAGCGTATCGAACCGTGTTAATAACTTTTTCTCCAACCTTCTTCAGGGAATACTGCTGGTGGGCATAGTCATATTGTTAGGAGTCGGATTTCGCGCCTCTATTGTGGTGATCCTGGCCATACCCATCTCAATATTCATCGGCTTGGGTTTTGTCGATTTAAGCGGATTCTGGCTTGAACAGATCTCTATTGCCGGCCTGGTAATCGTTTTAGGCATCCTGGTGGATAATGCCATTGTTGTAACAGAGAATATCTCCAGGTTCCTTAAGATGGGCTACAGCCATAAGGAAGCTGCCATAAAAGGAACGGCCCAGATCGGATGGGCAATAGTAAGCGCTACAGCCACAACGATTTTCGCATTTATACCTATCATCATGATGAGGGATATTACAGGTGAGTTCATCCGCAGTATGCCGGTTACAGTGGTTTATACTTTAATTGCATCACTCTTTATAGCCTTGACCTTTACTCCGTATCTTTCAAGCAAAGTTTTAAAAAGACCCAGCGAGGGAAAAAACGGCCGGATACAGAGAACACTGACCCGGTTCATTGAAACATATTACATAAGGATTCTTAACTATTCTCTTTCGCATTCTAAAATTGTGATTGTAATCGCATTCGTAGTCTTTTGCCTGAGTTTGGCTTTATTTCCTTTTATCGGCGTAAGCCTCTTCCCCAAAGCAGAAAAACCTCAGTTCCTGATCAACATTAACACACCGGAAGGAACAAGCATAAATAAAACAGACGAAGCTGTCAGGTATGTAGAGAGCCTGCTTTCTGCAAGAAAAGAGATTAAACACTACGCTGCAAATATCGGATGTGGAAATCCTTGTATCTATTATAATGTGTTTCCTGATAATGAAAAGAGCAATCATGCTCAAATCTTTGTTGATTTAAAGAAAAATAATACAAAAGTATTTAAAACCTTAATCCGGGATTTTCGAAAAGCATTTAAAACCTATCCGGGTGCCCGCATCGAGGTCAAGGAACTTGAACAGGGTCCACCGGTTGAGGCGCCTGTTGCCATAAAAATACTAGGGAAAAACCTCAATATTTTAAAGGAAATATCTAAAGACGTTGAAACAATATTCTTAAAAACACCGGGTGCAATAAATGTGAACAATCCATTGAGCACCTCTAAAACGGACCTTCGGATCAGGATAAACAGGGAAAAGGCCGGTATATTGGGCTTAAACCTGGCCGATATTGACAGGGCTGTAAGAACGAGTATTTCGGGTTTAAGCGTTTCTAAGTATCGAGACAGCAGGGGAGAAGATTATGATATTGTTCTCAAGCCTGATATTTATGATTTAAACAGAATATATGTCACTTCAATCACCGGCGCCCAGATACCGTTAAAACAGGTTGCATCCGTAGAATTTAAATCAAGTCTCATTCAGATAAGTCATTACAATCTTAAGAGAAGCGCTACAATGACAGCGGATGTGTTAGACGGCTATTCGGTTGATAAAGTGACTAAAGAAATCATAGCTTTTCTTGAAAACTATAACTGGCCCAGGGGATACGGCTACTATGTTTCAGGTGAACTGGAAAGTCGAGAGGAATCATTTGGAGGAATGGGAAAAGCAATCATTATTGCTGTTATTGCCATATTGGGGGTACTTATTTTTCAGTTTAAATCGTTTTCACAACCTCTTATTATTTTTTCTTCGATCCCCCTTGCATTTATAGGCTCCATTTTAGCCCTGCTTGTAACGGGCAACAGCTTCTCCTTTACCGCTTTCATCGGTTTAACCAGTTTGGTGGGAATCGTAGTCAACAATGCCATCATATTAGTTGACTATACAAACCAGTTGGTCAGGCAGGGCAAAGACACAGTAGCTGCTTTAAAAGAAGCGGGGGAAACACGCTTTGTACCGATCGTTCTCACGACAGCTACGACTATTGGAGGTCTCCTGCCGCTTACACTTCGCGGCGGAACTTTATGGGCCCCAATGGGCTGGACGATTATAGGAGGATTGCTGACCTCCACTCTCCTTACCCTGATAGTCGTTCCCGTACTCTACAAAATTTTTACTAAAAAATAGGTGGTGCGCTTTTCGCAGGGTTTCTCCTAAGGATATCCGGCTTTGCAGGAGTTGTTCCTGAAGCGACAGCAGCCAGGCCGGCAGGTAAATATTTTATGGTCTTTGTGAAAAGTGTGCAAAGAAACTATATCCGGATTATTTTTCTGAAGAAAAAGAATAATCATAATAACCATGGATATTGGGCGATGGCAGGATTGAACTGCCGACTTCTACCGTGTGAAGATGACATTATCCTTCTATTGCCTCTATTTCTTAGTACACAGTCCATATTTTACACTATTTACATAGTTTTGCAAATTTTTATCGACATTTTATCGACAGTCGAAAAAGCCCCCAATTTCCCAGGGGCTCTGTTCACATTCCAGGATCAAGCTTTTAAGGAATCGCCGCAATCACCTACCCGGCCGGTGCAGGGCATCCCAG
>JAUWZD010000012.1 GCA_030615505.1 Spirochaetales bacterium
TACTGGGACCGGACGGACGGCTCTATGCTGTTGCAGGCTACGTGGATGTGGATCTCAGGCCCATTCCCGGTAATCCAGAAGCCACAATCCGTAAGGCCCGTATTTTGCGCAGGGCAGCCCTTGGTCCGATGCGGCCATCAGGCGCGGATTTCCGGGTTGCGGCAGCCGCCTATAGTATGGAAATGGAAGCAAAAAGAGAGATTGCCGAAGAAGAGGAAAATTTGGAACAGGAAACCTTGACAACATTCGGAAGATATATTGATATATATGCTTGAAAAGAGTTGCTTAAACTCTTAAGAATTATAATATTGAACTCTATCAGATTTATAATAATTGTAAAATAAGCAGACTTAAGCTTAAGGATTATTCATGAAAAAAAAGGGTGTATTGATTCCGGTGTTTATCGTTGTCATCCTGGGGCTCATTGCATCAGGCGTTTACTTAAGCATGGCACAGTTTGATACTACATTAGAGTTTCGGTTCCAGGATGCTGTTAGCAAGAACTGGGTTTGGGATTCCACCGTAAAACTTCAGAACAGGCTGATCCGGGGATTTTTCCAGTCCGATGCAGGACCCATAGTCTATCGCTTTACCCATCTGGAACCGGGCGAAGCGACGCTCGAGATATCCGCTCCCTCTTACGAACCAGTTACCGTTCCCGTGACACTGAAGAAGGGACAGAATAAGCTTGAAGAGCCTATTGAGCTTGCAGGTTATGAGATTCCTGATCTTGATCATTTTATTATCTTCGAGGAAGCTTCCGGCGGGGATATTGTGCTGGAAATACGGCCCGTTGGAACCGACAGTAGGGCTGTGCTCAATCACCCCTGTATAGACATGTGGATCGGATGCCGGGTATCCACACAGATGAAGGCCGGTCTCTACGTTCATTCACCCACTGATGAAGGCTCCGTGCGCGGAGAAGAGATTTTCCGCGGCCGGATTGAATGGGAATGGGACCCCTATCCTGAAACATCATTTCGCTACAGCGCCCGTATTCCCGGTGCCGGGATAAAAAAGACCGACGCTCCCTTCTGGGTGATTGATTATCTGATTATTGTGCCTGACTCAAGAGTTATATCTAAAGCGGAGCTCGATGAGCTGATGAAGCAGGCGTGGAGCCTGACCGATCCTGAAGAATTAAATGCCTTCCTGGACAGCCAGACCGGCAGGCTCAAATTTTTTATCGACACGTCCTGGAATGTAAATGGGGGAGCGCTATGATACAGACAAAGAACCTGTCTAAGCTGTATGGGAACTTTAAAGCTGTAGACAGAGTCGATCTGAATATCCCCGCAGGTGAGATATATGGCTTCCTTGGGCCCAATGGAGCGGGAAAAACATCTACCATCATGATGATCCTGGGCATTATCAAACCCAGTGATGGGGAAATATTCCTCTTTAACGAGAAATATACCCCAAACCGGCTTGATTTGAGAAAGAGAATCGGCGTAGTACCGGAGAAGCATCCTACAGGCATGTGGACCTGGATGACCGGATTTGAGTATATGGCTATGTTTGCCGAATTCTTCGGGCTGAAAAATTCGAAAGAAAGGATAAAGCATCTGCTTAGCCAGGTGGATCTACTAGAAGTGGGGAATAAAAAAATAGCGGAATTTTCCCGGGGAATGCTTCAAAAATTGAGTATTGTCCGCGCCCTGCTTCACGATCCGGATATCCTGTTCCTGGATGAGCCGATCTCCGGGCTCGACCCGATCGGTATCAAACAGATCCGGGACCTTATTCTGGCTGAAAACAGGGAGGGCAGGACCATCTTCATCTCTTCACATCTTCTCTCAGAGATGGAAAAGATCTGTCACCGGGTAGCCATCATCTTCAGGGGCAGGCTCATGGCAGAAGACAAAATGTCAGCCCTACTTGCCAAGCTGGCCAAAGATAGGGAGATTCATATTGATTTAGAAAGCATTCCTTCGCAATTAAGCGATCAGATAAAGACATTTCCATTTGTCCTGGATTCCATGGAACAGGATAATACCCTGATCATTAAGGTCTCTAAGGAGGGGGATTACCGCAAGCCCATCTCGGAGTATCTCATAAAGAAGAACCTCATTCCTTTAAGGATCGAGGAAAAAAGTCTCTCCCTGGAGGAGGCTTTTGTTACCATTACCAGGGATAATGTGCAGATGTTTACCGGATTCCCTCTCTCTGAAGGAGGCAAGCAGTGAGTGATCGAATTAATGCAGCTAAGGTGATTGCCAAAAGAAAGATCTTTGAGACGATTATCAATCCGGGATTCTATATCGTCCAAACAATCGGTCTCCTTTTAGGCTACTTCCTGATTACGCGTTTTGTGCAGTCTATCGATTCCAGCGGGTTTAACTTCCAACTGAATCCAGTTTATGATCTGATAGGGCGCTCCCTTGAGGGCGCCCTTGGTGCGACCTTTATTGATAAACTCTTTTCTGAAGGCCCCTTTCTCTTTGCCCTCTATGTTTCCTTTATACCGGCATTCCTGTACCTGTCCGTGAGCTCTGTTTTCAAGTTCGGCTTAGAAAAAAAGATAGGGGCCCTTGAGCTAATCACCTACGGTCCTGCGGACGGTACTTCCTATTTCATGGGCTCTTTTGCAAGGGATGTTCTGATAACCGTTTTGTATATTCTCGTGCTCGTTGTTTTCTTTGGAATCGCTGCGGCCTTGAATAATCTCGTTTTGGGACCCATGTTTCTCTACTCTTTGGTGCTGATCTTCTTTATCTCCCTGGCCATCTATGCCTACGGTATTTTAGCATCAGTGCTCACCGATAATGCTGCGTCATCCATCGCACTCTTTCTTGGGGCGCTGATATTTTTCCTTATTATCATGTTCGGTTCCTTTACCATAGTAAGCGGGTATGTTAGAAATCTCTCGAATGTTATTGCCTGGATTATAAAGTGGCTTTCACCCTTTTTCTACTGGGATTTAGGGCTTCGGGCTGTGGAGTCCGGAAATTCCCTCTTCTTCCTGTTAAGCCTATTTCTCCTTCTCCTACTGTCCGGCATTATCCTGCTTATAAGCCATCTTACACTTAATGCAAGGGGAGTTAGATCATGAAGAAAGTTCTCATATTATTGCTCTTCCTGATAGTGCTTGCAGCCATATATGCTGATGTTCCTGTGCGCAAGGAGCAGTTTATCTATTCGGTGATGGCTTTTAACGGTAAGGATTATGCAGGGACCTTCGCCGGAGAAGATTCCGATGCCATCTACTTGATCGCCAACGTGGATAACTTCATTTCAGCCAGAAAAACCTTTGTCTACTTCTGGCCCATAACAGCGGACTGGAAAACAGATACCAGCGCCTTAAATCAGGCCTTTGAAGGCACTTTAGAGCTTAAGGGTAAAAACATAGAGCCTCAAACCATAAGCGCGATGAAGTATACATATTTCAATGTTCGGGGTGAGTATGAGCTTAACTGGAAGGTTGCCAAGGGAGAAGAGGCCGATAAGGCCTGGGAACACTACCAGAGCCTGGTGGACGCCTACTGGAAGGCCTCCTCAGAGCATCGGCAGTCCCAGATGGTCTTTGAAATGATGATGAATGAACTGACCAAACAGATTACCAGGCTCCGGGAGGGGGGTAAGGACATATCTGAGCTGCTGGAAAAGTTGAAAGGCTTAAAGTCACCGGAACCGCCCCAACCGCCAAAAGATTACATCATGCCTCCGGGGCCTGTTCAGAAAGCCTTTATCCTCAACCTCCCGGTGGGAGAATACCGGATCCGTTTTATCTATGAGGACGGCAGCGTGATGGAAGGCTCTGACAGGAAGGTTGTTGTTTTTGAAAAGAGAAGATCCGAGGGTATAGGATTTGAGGTTATACCCGGTGATAAATGGACCCGGCCGGTCGAATCCAAAACCCCCTCTTCGGTTCTGTATGTGGACGGTACCACGGATCTTTACCTTCGCCCCTTTTTCCAGATCGAGTTTAATGACCTTTTCTACGAAAAGATGAGGAAGAATGACAGCAAGGGCAATCCCAACCTGATGAAGTGGGTGCGCATCCAGCAGGTACCCAAAGCCCGCATCGAAATATCCGACAGCAGTGGGAAGTCAGGCTGGATAATGGAAGAGCCATTTTATGTTGAACAGATCAAGGGGTCGGCTTTAGGCTACAAGATTGTTCCCTATGATCCGGAAGGGGTGCACAAGGACCGGGATCCGAGCTTGAAGGCCTTTTATATTCCTATACAGGAGGGCGCAAGTGTGATCCGCCTTCGGGTTCAGGATAAGAATGGCCTGGATCTCTCCGGAAGCAGCCGGCAGATCAGGGTTGTTTCAGAACCCAGGTTCAAGATCCTGCTCCTCCTCCTTTCGTTACTTCCCCTGGTGGTATTAGCCGTCGTATGGACCAGGAGATCGAGGAAATATACACCTTGAGGAAGCGGATTAAACAGGCTTAATTAAGAGAAAAGGTTAGGGTTGCACTGGAATTGAAAAGAGCTTTAAATCAATCTCTTTTTGTTCAACTATCATCTCTTCCTGCAAAAGGTCATAAACGCTTACTTTTCCCAGGCTGATGTTTGAATCTCCGGAACCATAATAGACATATATTTCCTCTTGATTAATAGCCACCGCTCCACAACAGAATACAGCATAAACGCCGGAAGATAAGAGCCAATTGCTATCTACTTCATAAGTTTTTACAGGACCCAAAATAGGCTTTTTTAATCTCTCTATTTTCAGTATCAGCCTTTCTCTTTCCAGATTTGCAGTAAGAAAAAATGCCCCCAGATGGTATATCTTCATCATCTCATTTTCGACTTTGCTTTGCTCAACGCCATGATAGAAAAAAAGGGCCTTATTTTCGTTCAAATTTATAATATTGATAGGCGGTGTAGAAATACCAATCCTCTCCTGTTCCCATTGGAATTTTTTTGAGAAAAAAGATATCTCCTTCTCTTTCCATGGACCTTCAGGATGATTCGACAAAGAAATTAAAATATCTCCTATGTTTATACGATACAACAGAAGAAATAATTCTTTATTCAAGCGCATTAATACGGAATTTCTTGAAAAATGATCCGGCGTTTCAAATAGATGCGGGAAAACCAATCCTATTCTTTCCCATGAATCATTCCACTCTCTTGAAAGATTTTCAGAAATATTCCTCTTTGATAATTGAATCATCTTCCTGAAATCAGCTAAGCTTATTCTTGCTATTGCGATATGACATCTTTTATGAAAAGCAGTGTACATCAGGTAGATGAAATCACCAATTATCATTGCCCTTGGGTCTTCAACCCCACCTCTTTCTCTTTCCAGCTCCATTGTAGTTGAATGAGGCCTTTCATAATTTGCCTTGGGTGAGAATACAGGATAAGAGAAACGCTCAAAAATTATTCCATCCTTTGAGTATGCAAGCCCGAAACGGGAAACATGATCTTTTCCCATTGCCCGGTATATTAGATAAATTGTTTCCTCCAGTTTTACTGCAGCACAGTTGTATACCCTCTTTGATTCCCAATCATTTTCTTTTTGAGGTAAGAGAATTGGATTGTTGATATATCGTTTTATTATTCCTTCCTTTTCCCACATATAATATTCCAATTAATTATTTTACATTTTAATGGTACAATGTTTCTCAAGAGAAGTATGCATTAAAGGTTAAAAGCGAAATCAAGCCATTTTGCCGTTATTTAAATCCGCTCATCACAAGACTGCGCATGAAGTATTTTTGGAAGAATAAAAACACGATAATAATCGGCAGCAAGGCAAGAACAGATGATCCCATCAAAAGCGGCCAGTTTGTTAAAGCATCCCTGTCAGCTATAAACAGGGAGATTCCCAGGGAAATAACATATTTTTTAGTATCATTTATAATAATTAAGGGCCATACAAAATCATTCCAGGCGCCCTGAAAAGTGAAAATCGCCAGGGCTGCATAAGCTGTTTTTACCTGGGGCAGCATTATCAAAACAAAGGTTTTGGGGATGCTGCAGCCATCGATATATGCGGCATCCTCTAAGTCTTTCGGAAGAGACAGAAAATATTGACGCAACAAGAAGATACTGAATGCCCCGCCGAAGCACCCAAGAGCATGCGGTACAATAAGGGCTTTAAAAGTGTTAACCCAGCCGAAAAATCTCATCTCAAAATAAAGAGGCACCATCAATACCTGGATAGGAAGCATCATAGTTGACAATATAAGCAAAAACAGAACATTCTTAAACGGGAAATTTAACCTGGCAAAGCCGTAGGCGGCCATGGAGCAAAAAACAAACATGCCGGCCATTCTGCATATTACAACGATTCCAGTATTTAAATAGTACCTTCCGAAGTTGTAATAAGAACTGGAAAATAATTCTTTATAGTTACTGAATATAAATTGTTTTGGAATCCATTTCGGAGGGAAAATAAAGACGCTTTCCATATCTTTTAATGAACTGGAAATCATCCATAAAAACGGCATGAGCATAAATATTCCCCCTGCCACAAGAATAATATAGATCGGCAAGAAATAAATATCTGTTTTTTTTATCTTATTCATAATGGACCCATCTCTTCTGTAGCTGCATTTGTACTATCGTAAAAATGATCAGGATAATAAAAAGCAAAAAAGCCTGAGCAGTGGCATACCCGGCAGACTGCCATTTGAAAGCATTGTTATAAAGGTATAATACAAGGGTATTACAGGCATTGTCCGGGCCGGCGCCGGTCTCTTCACCGCCGCCGCCGGGTCCTTTAAACAGTATCAAAGCCTGCGCGAAGATTTGAAAAGAGTGTATTACGGTTGTCAGCAAGATAAAAAATGTAGTCGGAGATAGCAAAGGAAGGGTTATTCTAAAAAATTTCCTGAAACCTGTTGCACCATCGATATCGGCGGCTTCATAATACATGGTTGGAATATTCTTCAAACCTGCTATGAAAAGCACCATATTAAACCCGACACCCTTCCAGATACTCATAACTATAAGACCGGGCATTGCCCACATGGGATCAGTTAACCAGGAAATCTTTTTTATACCAAGAAAACCTAGAAAGTAATTCAAAAGGCCGTATTCAGTGCTCAATACCCATCTCCAGACCATGGCTACGGCAACCATCATGGTAATTACGGGCAAATAGTAGGCGATTTTCAAGGTTTCAACAAAGGGCATTTTCCTGTTAAACAGAGATGCCAGCAATAAAGAGATGGGAACGCAGAAGATAATAATTCCAGTAACATAAGTTGCAGTATTCCGAAAAGCCTGCAGGAAGTAAGGATCATTAAATAATTTTATATAATTATTTAAACCGATAAATGCGGGGTTTTTGCCGATAATTGACCATTTAAAAAATGAAATATAAATACCGTACAGCATGGGGAAACTCATAAAGATTAAAATGCCAAGAACAACGGGGGCAACAAAAATAAGGCCCCACATTATTTCTGTTTTCCTGCGCCTTGACATTCCGTTCCGACCAATTAAAGGCATATTTTGCGCTATAGTATTGGTACGCACTCCTACCACCTTATATTAAGAAAAATTTCTTTATTAAAAACGCTCTCCTCCAGGAAGAGGAGAGCGTCGAACAGAATCAACTTATTCCTTGATCAATACATCAATCTCTTTTTGAGCTTCAGCACAGGCATCTTCTGCAGTCTTACGGCCTGTCCAGACAAGACCCAATTTTGTGCCAATGACACCCCAGATCTTTCCCCAATTATTGAAGACAAGAACCGGTTTTGCATCCTCTATTGCAACATGGGCCGCGTTGTTGAAACCGGGTCTGACTGCTCTCAAGAAGGCATCGGAGTTTGCAACGGACAGTCGAGAGGGAACGGCATGGCCGGCTTGAGCGACTGCTTTTTGCCCTTCAGGACCTGTCAGGTATTCAATAACCCTCCAGGCGGCATCAGGATTCTTGGCTCCATCTAAAATGCTATAGCAAACCATATCTACCCATGTGTGTGCCTTTCCATCTGCTCCTTCGGGCATCGGAACAACATTCCACTTGAACGGTAAATCAGCCTTTATAAAGCTCATGGTCTTCCATCTTCCGATAATTTTCATCGCCCCTTTCTGCTGTATAAATCTATCCGTAGGGGAAATATCGCCGAGTTGATCTTTAGTAGGAGAAATCTTTAATTTTAAAGAGTGATCCTTTATAAAATTGATAGCGGAAATAAATTCCGGGGTATTTACCCTGACGCTGTTAACAGAAGCGATCCAGTGGGGAGCAAAATAGGGCACAAAGGCTTTCCATCGTCCTTGATCAAAGAGAAGACCGTGTACGGAAGGAGTGGTGAGTCTTTTTGCTGCCTCAAGGAAATTATCTACAGTCCATTCTCCCTTATTGTACAACTCCAGGGGAGTCGCAAGTCCTGCATCTCTGAACATATCATCATTATAGTAAACAGCATAGGTAGAGTAATCTTTGGGAATACCATAAAGATCTCCTGTTTTCCTGTCGCTAAAGGAAGCTAAATGGCCGGGATAAAAATCATCTTCATAAAAAATCTTACTCTTATCAGCATATTTTTGAATATTTAAGATAGCCCCCTGCTCATGATAGTCCACAAACTCCGGAAAACCCATATAGCATATATCAGGAGGTGTGCCGCCCGCAATCATTGTTTGAAGCTTAGGCCAATAGTCGGCTGGAAGAAGAATATCCACTTTTATATCAGGACTCTTTTCCGCCAGACCTGCCATATACCCCTCTACAATCTGTTTTTCAACTGCACCACCCCACATGATAAACTGCACGGTTTGAACAGGACCTACCTCTTTCTGTCCGCCTGCAAAAACCGGCAGAGAGAAAAGCATTGCCAGGATAATTGCAAGCCCCAAAATCTTTAATCCATTTTTCATTCATTTCCTCCTTAGTCTTTAATTGTTTTTAATTTTTAGGAATCCTTTAAAACTTCAAGAACTCAAACCATTTTAGATCACCTCCCTTCTTTTATTCTTCAAAACTTATATTGAAGGCTTCTTGAATCCTTATAATTGAAGCGCTTCAATTTAAACCCCTAAAAATCAATTTAAATTCTTACAGGATTCCCGGATTATCAAATCCGGCTTTAAAAGAACATTAGAATCCTGACATTCAATTCCCTTTATCTGCTTAATCAATATTCTTGAAACCAGCTTTCCTGCTTCATAAACCGGCTGACTGATTGAAGTGATAGGCGGATTGAAATGCACATTCCACTCCGCATCGTCAAAACATATCAACGAAATATCCCTGCCCACTGAATATCCAAACTTATTAATCCCTTTAATAACACCCAGTGCAAGCTGACTTCCGGAAACAATTATTGCCTTAGGCGGAGAATTATGGGATAAAAGCCTTATAACTCCGTTTTCTCCTTTTTCAACTTCATCTCCATCTACTGAAGCTTCAAGTATAAAATCAGGATTGAAATCAATATTACATCGCTTTAAGCCGTATTTATAACCCTCTAAGCGGTCTTTGGAAAACATTAATATGTTTGGAGTTCCAATATAACCAATCCGGGTATGACCCAGGCTTGATAAATATCTCACAGCCTCGCTTATACCATATTTACCGTCAATATCAACCCAGGGAAACTCAAGTGGAAGATTGCTTCTCCCGAAAACGACAAATTTCTGTTTTGTATCAATAAGAAGATTTATTCGCTCATCATTATATTTAGAGACTGTAAGTATTATACCATCTACAGCACGACTTTCAATCATCTTTTTATAAATTAGGAGTTCTTCTTTCTCATCTATATTTGGAGGGCAGGAAGAAAGGAGCAACTTAAAATTCATCTGGAAACAGATTTCCGTGATCCCTGCTAATAGATCTGAATAATAGTGCTCAATCCGCTTTCGCTTAGAAAACGGAAAAATCAAAGCGATTGTATCGGTTTTCAAGCGGGATAAATTTCTTGCGCTTAAGTTTGGATGAAAGTTAAGCTCTTCTATTACCCTACAAACCCTCTCTCGAGTTTCAGGTTTTACCTTTTCAGGATTATTAAAGACATTTGAGACAGTTCCGACGGAAACCTTACTTATTCGAGCAACATCACTTATGTTTGCCATGAAATCCCTTTTCGCCTTGTTTTTTGAACCGCTTCAATACTTTAACATGATATTCCTTATCAATCAAGTATTTTTTATGAAAATTCTATCCTTCTACTTTTTTCTTTTCATGAATGACCTTTTATCTTCTCTGATGAATGCTTTAAACTGTCCAATAACGGCGGCTGTAATTGCGATGGTTTTCAACAGTACAGCAGCCGATAAACAGAAAAAGAAGGGAAAGGTGTATTGATGAAAATATTTTACAGCAATCCTCAAAACATAAGGTTATTCTCACTATTTCTTCTCCTGATTGTTGGTGCATCGGCAAATTCCGATTCTACCTACAACCACCCGCCTCTTAACTGGGCTGCCGAATATGGCCAGTTTAATATCGCAGCCTTGCTTATTGAAAAAGGTGCGGATGTCAATGTGAGCGATCACCTGGACAATACCCCACTGCATCTCGGAATTAAATATCCGGCTATTGTGGAACTGCTCCTACAAAATAACGCCCGGGTTAATTCAAAGAATGCCTTTGGGAACACGCCTCTGCACTTAAGTATCAGGTATAAGAGTGTAGTGGAGCTTCTTATTAAAAATGGAGCAAATGTAAATGCCAAGAATGTATTTAACAAAACGCCTTTTGATTACTGCATGCGGGTAGGTACTTCCCTTTATAATCTATCCATTATGGAAATCTTAATTAATGCGGGTGCCGGTATTAAAGTGAAATGAATCATTATTGCCTGTTCGTCTACACTTGCTATGATTAGTATGACTTTAAAATAGTTAAGCATTAAACCTGTACCCTGCCCCCCAGAGAGTTTCTATATATTGGGGATTTGGGGGATCAATTTCTATTTTCTCCCTTATCTTTCTTATATGAACAGTCACAGTAGCAACATCGCCAAAGCAATCATATCCCCATATTCTTTCAAAGATCTCTTCCTTACTGAAAACTCTATCAGGATTGGCGGCTAAAAGTGCCAGGAGATCAAATTCCTTTGTTGTGAATGGAATTTCTTCACCGTTTACGTATACTCTTCTTGATGATTTGTCAATAGAGAGGCCTCTTATCTCTATCAACTCTTCTTTTTGCTCCTTGTGCTTAAATAATCGCTCATACCTGGCCAGATGGGCCTTAACCCTGGCAACCAGCTCTCCGGGGCTGAAAGGCTTTGTTATATAATCATCCGCACCCAGACCCAGACCTCTAATCTTATCAATATCCTCTTTTCTGGCGGAAACCATGAGAATCGGAATATTCTTTTCGCTTCGAAGCTTTCTGCATATCTCAAACCCGTTAATTTCAGGTAACATTAAATCCAGGATAATAAGATCATATTCTGCGCTTTCAGCTATCTTTAGCCCCCTCTGCCCTGAGGTCTCAATATCCACGGAAAATCCATCAATTTCAAGATAATCTCTCTCAAGTTCGGCAATGCTTATATCATCTTCAATAATCAGAATTTTTTTCATCTGCCTTTTCTTTAGTATTTTTCCTTATTGTGAAGAATATGCTCGTTCCGACACCCTTATGGCTTTCAGCCCATATCTGCCCGCCATGCTCTTCTATTATCTGCCTGGCAATAGCAAGACCCAGACCGCTTCCGCCTCCAGAAGCATTTCTTGAGGGATCGGCTCTGTAAAACCTGTCAAATATATAGGGGAGCGCTTCATCGCTTATTCCCTGCCCGTTATCCCGAAATTCAATAACAACAAAATCTTTTTCTTCCTTAAGCTTGATATTTATCTTAATTGGTTCTTTATCCCCGTACTTGATTGAATTTTCAATAATATTTAAAATGACTCTTTGCAGGTTCTTCCTGTCCGCAATGACTGCCGTCGGTTTATTACTCTGCGAATAGAACCTGATGGTAACATTTTTTTTCTCATATTCAAACTGCAGTTCTTCCACGCAGTCCTTCATATAAGCTTTAATATCAACACTCTGAAAATCAAATATAACTTTCTTCAGATCAAGCCTGGAAAAAAGGAATAATTCATCTATTAAGTAATCAATACTGACAGCCTTCATATAGATAGTATTGATATATCTTTCGATCTTCTCAGGCGTGTCCGCCACACCATCCTTAATTCCTTCAATATACCCTTTTATGGCTGTAACAGGGGTCCTGAGGTCATGGGAGATACTTGAAATGAGCTGTTTTCGATTTTCTTCATACTGCACCTGCCTCTCAAGTGAGCTTTTAAGCCTCAGTCTCATCTCTTCAAATGCAGTACAGACCTCTCCTATTTCATCATTATTAAAATATTTAACTTCATAATTAAGCTTACCCTTCTGAATATTATTTGCTGCATGTTTTAATTTCTTTAATGGAATTATTAAACTTCTGGATATTAAATACGTTAATGAGCCATTAGTTAATGACAATATTATTATTATTGCTATAATCAAAATTATATCTAACTTAAAAAAACCTCTCCTGGCAGGAAATGGTTTCTTTATCAAGAAAATACTACCCCGGGCATTGTCTTCAAAATAAAAGTCCCATTGAGCAGCAACAACCGCATCTTCAGAAGCCTCTGAATAATCTTCTTCCATATAAACTCCAAACCCAGGCAAATTGGGTTTGCTATCCAATCCTTTAAAAAACTCGGAGGAATAAATAATCTCATTATCCTTTCTTACAACAATACCAGTATAAACAGACTTTAAGCTGTTTTCCAAACTTTTAAGGAATGCTGTATCTTCAAAACGCCCGGCGTGTTCAAGGATTTGAATATTTATTTTTCTGGATATACTGCTTCGTCTTTTCGATATCTTTTTAAAGGGTATATATTTTTTGTCCGGCTTAAAAACATAGACCTGATCACCCCTGTGGTATGTTTCCAATATATTCGCTACAAATACAGTTAAAATAATGGGAATCAGAATCATAGCCATGTATGAAATTATCAAACGGATTTTTATGGACATGAGCCCCACCTTAGTATAATCGCCAGTATAGTCGCTTCATGACCGCACATTCAATGCTTATTCAAAGCTCAAGGCTTCAATCGGATCAAGTCTGGATGCCCTTACGGCAGGATAAAGGCCGAAGAAAACGCCTACCGAACTGGAAAAAACAAGGGCAAGAACATAAGCGGAAACCTGCGGCGCGAAACTCCAGTTTAAGAGCGAGGTCCCCAAAAAACTTAAGGCCGTACCAATAAACATGCCGATAATCCCTCCAAAAATGGTCAGGCAGACAGCCTCAATAAGAAACTGACCGCGAATCACTGCAGGTGCTGCTCCCAGGGCCTTGCGTATGCCTATTTCCCTGGTACGCTCTGCGATTGAAACGAGCATGATGTTCATGATACCTATTCCCCCGACAAGCAGGGATATCGCAGCAATACCTGTAAGAAAAAGATTTAAAGTATCCGTGATCCCGGTATACATATCCGCTATGGTTGAAGGGGACATAATCCTGTATGAATCCTTGTTTCCTGTCAGATCCAGAAAAAAATCTTCCAATCTCTTAGAGACTTCCAGGACATCAGCGCCTTTTTCCGTGCCTATGGAATAAAACTGTACAGTATCTATACGCTGTATGCGCTGGGTATAGGTGTCATAGGGCACATAAGCGGAAGTATCAAAGGCAACACCGAGGCTGTCCGACCGTGGTTTCATAACCCCTATTATCTTAAAACTTCTTGCCTGTTTCCGGTATAACTTTATGTACCTGCCTACAGCATCGCCAGCCGGAAAAAGCTCATCGGCCACTTCCGCACCGAGGGCTATGACAGACTTTCTCCGCCGGTTATCATCGACAGAAATAAAGCGGCCATCTGCAGCTTCATAGCTAAAAATTTCCGGATATCGCTCATTCACGGCGATTACCCTGCATTCATAGCTGTTCCTGCCGTACTTCAGGAGGTAGTTTCCCTGATTTACCGGAACAACTTCATTTATGCCTTCAATTTCATCCTTTATACGCTCAGCAAGCTCCGGGGTAAACAGCCTGCGAACTTCTTTTTCGCTCCTCCAGCCGGGGAATAAAGTAATAGTCTCAAGACCGGCCTGGGCTATCTCTTTCTTGATGCTGGCCGTCGCACTTCTACCAAGGGTGGTGATAGTGATAACCGATCCAACGCCAATGACAATTCCAAGTACCGAGAGAAATGTCCTGAGCTTATTAGCTCCAAAATCTTTAAATGCTAATTTTATATTCTCAAAAAACATTGTTTACTCCAAAAGGCCGTCACGAAGATGAATACTACGTGTGCTGATAGACCCTACTTCAGGGTCATGGGTAACCATGATTACCGTTTTGCCTTCTTCATTGATCTCATGGAAAAGATCCAGAATTGTTCTGCCTATTACGGTATCGAGGTTACCCGTGGGCTCATCCGCCAGGATTACCTGCGGGCGGGTTACCAGGGCTCTGGCGATAGCCACCCGCTGTCTCTCTCCCCCGGAAAGCTCTGAAGGCCTGTGCCTGAGCCTGTCGGATAATCCTACCCGTTCAAGGGCTTCGGCGGCACGCTCCTTGCGCTCTTTAAAAGGGATTCGGGCATACATGAGAGGGGTCATGATATTATCAAGGATAGTCATTCTTGTAAGAAGGTTGAACTGCTGAAATACAAAACCGATCTTCCTGTTTCGAACATCAGCCAGATCCTCTTCATCCATCTCAGAAACATCTTCACCCTCAATATAGAGACTACCGGATGTGGGTGTATCAAGGCAGCCGATAAGATGCATCAGTGTAGACTTCCCTGAACCGGAGGGTCCCATAATGGAGAGAAAGTCTCCTCTCTCAATATCAATACTTACACCCCTTAAGGCCCTTACTACTGTTTTACCAAGAATGTAGCTGCGGGTGACATCTTTTACCGCAATTAGCGGTAACTCTTTAGTGTTCATTATCGACCTCCTCCTGGATGAGGAGGTCTTCTGCCTCCACCGGGCATCCGCGGAGATATCCCGAACACTTCAAGAGGATTCCTGCTGCCCGTCCTTTTCTGATCTGCCTCCATCATCTGCTGAACAGAAAGGACTGTATCCCCTTCGGATAATCCTGATACTATTTTTACCCTGCCATCTCCAAACTTTTCAGTTTTTACAGGTTTCGGAGTAGGTTTACCCTCATCTTCAGGCGGAAGCAGCACAAAGGTTCTGTCATTTCTTTCAATAATTGCCTTCTCATTAAGAACCAGTACTGTTTTTTCTTCGCTAACCACTATTTCCGCACTAAAAGAATAGGATGGAAGAATTTCCCTGGGCGGACTGTCAATCATGAGTTCAACATCTAAAACAGCAATCCCCTGATTTGTAACCCTGCCCTCTAATGGAAGAGAAGAAACCCTTCCTGTTATCTCTAAATCGGGAAGGGCGTCAAAGAAAAACCGCACCTTTTGACCGGATGCAATAAGGGGAACGTCTATCTCGTCTATTTCAACTTCAGCCTTCATGGAGGAGATATCAATAATCCGTGCGACCAATTCCCCTGCCTGTACATATTCTCCACGGCTTACATCAATTAAGGACACTATTCCTGAGATCGACGAATATAGCTTTCTATCCTCTAAAGCCCCAAGCTTCATCTCTCTCTCGATCTCAAGCAGTTTTAATTTGCGGCGATTTCCGGAGAGCTTTTCCTGTTCGATATTGTATTCTAAAGATTCAAGGTCATAAACTTCTTTAATATCATCAAGCTGAGCAACAAGGGTTCCCTTTGCTGCATATTCACCCTCTTCTATAAAAAGCGAAACAATTCTTCCTGATGTAAAAAACTTAAGATCTTCAGTCCGGACAGGTTCTATATTGCCTGAAACTTCAATAACCTCTATTTGAGAAACAGATTCAACCGTATAGGTTTTGGGTAAATTGCTCTCTGCTGCCTGTTCTTTTTTCTTGGAATTAAGAAAAAAGAACACTCCCGCCCCAATAAATAGGACACCCAGAGCAATTATTGCCCATTTTAACCATTTATTTTTTTTCCTCTTTCTCATCTACATCTCCTCAACGGAAAATATGAAGGCTTTTAGATCCTTCTGTGCTATGAGACCATCCAACCGCAGTATTTTCTCCTCATAATCCAGTTTTTCGCTCTCCCAATGTGCCATGCTCAATTCATCTTCGGTAATTAATCCCTGCTTATACCATTTTTCAGATTCGCTTAGCTTTAGGTCAGCTAAGATCTGATCTTCCATGAGATTCTGTTTACGATACTCCAATTCCTGGAGTTCCAACCCCAGTATTTCAATAGAACACAGAAAATCCCTTTCTGCATCGACAAGTTCTATTCTACTGATCTGAATATTATTTTCGTATTCCTTGATGTTAATCTCTTCTATCCTTTTATCCGGCAGAGACCAGGAAAACCCTGCATATAGATACAGTGTTTTTGTCTCAATTACCCCGCCTATTGAGGTAGAAAATGAAAAATCTTCGAATATGCCCTCGAAAGTACCTGAAATATCATTCTTTCTTTCCTTATCATCATCAACTTTCATTTTATATGTGCCGCTTAAAAAAAACTCAGGCAGGACGGCTTGTTTTTCCTTTTTCAGTCGAGCTTCTTCTACTTTCAGATTTAATCCCGCAAGATAAATATCCGGATTACTCTCTTTTCTTTCAATACCAGGCAATTCAAGATGTATTTCCGGGATATTCTCAGGAAGAGCGGCAATTCCTACTCCTGCAATATTTTCCAGATCCTTCCATTCTTTTTCATACTTTTGTACTGATATTTCTTTTTCACGCTCCAGCTTTTTAAGGTTAAACTCAAGCTGCCTTAGGTTCGAGCTGTCTTTAGAATAGATTCCTAAAACATGAGCTTCATCCAATAGCTTTTCAGCATCACTAATCTCTATATCCAGTTCTTTGAGGGTCTTTTCCATTTCATAAAGATCTTGAATTTGATTCAGAACATTTTTCTGAACAGTAATCAGCCTGTTAAAAAGATTAATTTTAGCCTCTTCTATGGAATAAAAGTCCTCTAAAGCCTCAAGCTCAGTGGATTCTTCTATTCCTAAAAGATCATTTAAAGGTTGTTTTATACTGATTTCAGGAGTAACAGTCAAAGAAGCTTCCTCATTAATATCAATGAAAAGAGGAACATCAACCCCAAACTCTGTTCCGACCGGGGATCCAAGACCAACGGATATAGAAGGACCTGAGGAAATGACTAAAGGAGAATCACCCGGTCCAGGCTCAAAAGAATATGATACACCGGTGCCGCCGGTAGAGAATCCAAAACTGAATCCTGTATCCAGATTGGACCTTTCAATATCAAGTAGTGTATTCTCTAAAGTGATAGAAAGAATTTTAATCTGGCTGTCGTTTTCTAAAGAATTTTTAAGGATCTGTTCAAGTTCCATTCCGTAGATGATAAATCCTTGTAGTGAAATAAATATGATAATCAGCTTTTTCATTTACTGGAGGCAATGTACTGAATGATTCTAAACTGGGGCTAAACTTTTTCTTAAATTTTTCTAAAGCTTTACAATATTCACAATTTATTCATTACAAAATAAATACGAAATGAAATACTTATGAAATCCGATCCTATGAATAATAAGGAGATAAAAGATGGAGGAAAAGATCGGAGAAGGGCTTATAAAAATCGGAGCCATGACTAAGGAGCAGGTGGAGGATATTCTGGAAAGGCAAAGAACGGGCAACGACAGTTTGTTCGGGGTTATGGCTATTGAGCTTGGTTATGTTGATGATAAAATACTATTGGACTATTTGGAATCAAAAGGGCTTTAAAAGGAGATTGTGAAACCGGAATGAGTCATCAGGCACTCTTATAGTTGCGCCCATTTCCTCATTAACGTTCGATATAGGAGCATGTAGTCGATTATATGCAAAGAGCCTTAAGACGGTTTGATACCTCTACCTCCCCTGAAGTTATGGGACTTGGTGACCCATTAGAATATTATGATGCAATAGTAACTGCAGGTTTTAGCATAAAAAAAGGACAGGCGGGAACACTTGGAGAACTGGAACCCAAACCGCATCCCTGGCTTTATGCTGAGACTCTCTTTGCATTACATATTCCGGCAACAGAAGCAGTAGCCATAGAAGACAGCGGAGCTAGTATTCTTGCAATAAGTGAGTGCGGGAATTCCTGCAATAGGTGTGGGTGGTGGAAATATTGAATCAGGTGGTGAGCTGCCTTTATGTTTTGATCTACCCTGGATTCTATATAGAAACCCGCGAATAGTTCTCCTAAAACTATAGAGGGAAGATACACTTCATCAGCATTTTCCAAGAGCTCTATTACAAAATCTTCTCCCCGCTTAAGAGCAGTGTATGCGTTTGTATCTACGCAAATCTTCGTGATTCCCAAATTTCTCTATCAATCTGCTCGAAAAACTTAATATTTGCCTCAAATTCATCTGCCTGAGCAGAATCCCATGTACCCTTCAAATCAGAGAGATCCCTCGCCTTTCTGCTATTCTCAGGAAGTCCGAGAGCTTTCTGAAGCAGGCAAATTATCGTTTTATTTAAGCTTGTATTATTCTGCTGGGCAAGTATTCGTAACTGCTTATTAAGATTTTCAGGAATCTGCCGTAAAGTAATTTGAATCATTAAATGCCTCGGTGAATATGTCAATACATTTACTTTCCTCCTTACCCGTTTCTCCCAATCAGCCGCTCAGGATACCACTTCTGGAACCAGCCGGTAAAAACGAACATTGGCACAAGCATAGAGTAGATAATCACACGCCAGATCCAGTTCGCTCCGATTCCCGAAGCCATTATTAGTGCAAAAACGCCGGCAATCAGAAAATAGATACCCCAGGCCGATGATATGATTGTGTTGGTTGAGGTAAAGGCCGGGTGATCCCAGACAGCCTTAGGCACTGTGTGCCGTGAGTACTCGCCTGTTAATGAAAAGCGGTTTATACATGAACCCAGCCACAGTCCACCGAGGAAGATATAGTCAAGCACTGTAGCATATAATTGGAAGAAGTTCCCTCCCAGGGCATGCACAGCGCCTGTTACAATAAGATAGATCGTACTGCCCACCTCAAATAGTGTCGGCCGGTTTGTGAAGAGGTGGTAGAGAATGATAATGGACGAGAGACCTGCTGCAATAATCCTCGGCATCCAGCCGCCTGTAATGGATCCCATAATCCAGAGAATCATCCATGGTAGAAAGGCTACCGTGAGCCATCGCATACCGGGTAGCTTGATCGGTCCTCGATGGTCGGGAACTTCTTTGCCTTTTCGAGGCAGAGGCGATGCAGTCTGCTCCTCTCCGCTGCCGAATAGCTCGTCTATTTTCATCAGCATGGTCATGTCACCCTCAACCCTGTATTCTCCCTTCATAAACGCAGAATGCCCGTCCACATCACCGCTGGAAATATCCATCCACAACTGCTTCGGACATATGATTGTTGTGGTGGGCTCAGGATACTCGCCCCTGTATGCCTTACATGAATCACTGTCTATGCAGAGATGATAGGTCTCATCATCAAGCTTAAATTGCAGGACAGCTTTAAGCCCCGGCATGGCTTTTGGATTGTATTCCCTTGCCATACCTGCCATAAAGGCAGCCATGCCCCCATCGCCAATTCGCAGTTCCTTTGCTCCTGTGGGCTTGATCTTTAGATCTTTATATTCTTTTGGGGACGCCTGCAGTGACTGCCAGTAGATGTTGGCTACATCTCTAAAAGTCTCAATCTGCTCGGACGGGATGGCGGTCTTTTCAATAATGGCTCTGCTGGTCGCCTCTGTCACCTTGCCATGCCTTCCCAGCTCGAAGCCTGTATGCTCAACCAGCTCGTATAGATCCTTATATGCTCCCTGAAGCTCATCTCTGCTCAGAGGCTCCGCACCGCCAACCAGAATGTCGCCTGCATACTGCTTCCTGCCCCACATCTTCCTGAATGTAGCAACAAGAGCATCGAAGTGGGAGCGCTCCGGGAAACCTGCAGCACTTATTAGAAATAGCCTTGGTGCTTTACCCCCGCCCCGTCTTGGGTGGCTTGTCACACCGTTATGCTCCTTTAAGAAGGGTTCTAACAGTGGGAGCTGGCGATCGATAAAGTCCTTGACCTTTCCCGGTACACCGTAGACATAGAGAGGCACAGCAAACACCATAAGATCAGTTTGAAACTTCGGCAGAAGCTTAATCATATCATCCCGGTGTACACACTCACCAGGTGTCTTTGTCCAGCATGTGTAGCACCCAATACAGTGGTTGATCTTATAGTCAGCCAGCATCACCTCATCCGTTTCAACGCCGGCTCGCTTCAGACCGGCTGAAAAATGCCGGGCTAACCTGTAGGAGGCTGAACTCTTCCTCCTGGGACTACCCATTATTATTGTTGCTTTCAATCTCTCTACCTCCTCTATTGTAAAGTATCTTAAGAACAGCAGACTGCAGGGCTTTATACTCTTTATTATTTAATGACTTGAAAGAAATTTTAGAAATGCTTCTAAATGACTCTATTGCTCGTTCTAGCAATTCCCGGCCGGTTTTGGTGAGTTCCAGTATATATGAGCGCCTGTCAGCAGTATCCGGCACTCTTATGGTTGCGCCTATCTCCTCCAGTCTGTCAAGCACACGGGTGATCTTGGCCGGATGCATAAGGCTGTTTTTAACTATATCTGTGGGTCGGGCACTTTCGTGGCTGGAGATAATAAAGAGCGCTTCGAACTCGTTAACCCCAATTCCAAGAGGTCTAAAGATCAGTTTGTTGCCATCCTCACGAAGCAGCATGCCCAGGTGTATGAGCGCCACAATAAGAACGGCCTGATTACTGATACCGCTAAGTTCTTTCCAGACCTTATCATAATCAATATTATCGTTCGATATAGTCATATTTAATATATTATCAAATGAAAATAAAAAAGTCAAGTACTCAAATTTTTTATAACAGAGCTGCTTTTATGTGTAACGAGTCTTAAGATGGTTTGATACCTATATCTCCCCATGAAATAATTAATTATTCAACAAATCAAATATTTCTTGACTCTTTCTTAAAAATTCTATTATATGTCTGCACTTTTAAAGAAAAAAAGTGCATAAAAGGATGATATATGCAAGAGATCAGGAAATTAAACAAAGTGGAAAGGTATTTTTTCCCAGGAATCGGTGAAAAATCTTTCAAAGAAATTGAATCTGAAATCTATAAAACTAAAGACGAAAAGGCCTTTTTTCTTTTACAGAATAGCAATGTAGTAGTTTATTTTCCTACAAATATAGGAATTACAGCATATTATGAATTTAAAAAAGTTAAAACACTTAAGAAAATAAATGCAGTTCTTATGGATTTAGACGGCACATCTGTAAAAAGTGAACGTTTTTGGATGTGGGTAATTGAAGAAGTTGCCCGCAGATTACTCAAAAATGACAGCTTTGAATTAGATGATGCGGATTTTCCTTTTGTATCCGGGTTTAGTGTTTCAGAACATTTAAAATATATAATTACAAAATATTGCAGCGATTTGCCTGATGCAACTTTATCAAAAGCTCAAAGATTATATTTTGAGATTGTGCATATTGAAATGGAAAAAATTCTTAAAGGTGAAGGAAAAGAGGACGCTTTTGTTCCCGCACCACACTTAAAAGAATTTTTATTAAATCTAAAGAAGAACGGTATAAAGGTAGGATTGGTTTCCTCGGGATTATACGAGAAGGCCTGGCCTGAGATAATATCTGCATTTGAAGTTATGGGATTCGGTGACCCGTTAAAATATTATGATACAATAGTAACTGCAGGTTTTAGCATAAAAAAAGGACAGGCGGGAACACTTGGAGAACTGGAACCCAAACCGCATCCCTGGCTTTATACCGAAACTCTCTTTGCATTACACATTCCAGTAACAGAAGCAGTAGCCATAGAAGACAGCGGGGCTGGTATTCTTGCAATAAGAAGCGCGGGAATTCCTGCAATAGGTGTAGGTGGTGGAAATATTGAGTCCGGCGGTGAGCTGCCTTTATGTTCCTATTTTGGTGAATCCCTTAAGGATGCCTGGAATTTCATTGAAAAATATTTATAAAAGGGGAGAAGAAGTGAGAAAAAGCGTTACAAAAAAATACAAAATGCACGTAATTTCAGGGACCCATTGGGATAGAGAATGGCGATATATTGTCGAGCAGTCGAAATTGCGGCTTACGGATCTTATTGATACCTTGTTGGAGATATTAGAGCAAAAGACCGAATATAAATATTTTCTCCTGGATGGTGGCACCATTATTCTTGAAGATTATCTTTCAATCCGGCCTGAAAACGAGGAAAGAATAAAAAAATTAATAAAAGAAAAGAGAATTTCTCTAGTTAACTGGTATACATTACCGGATATGTTTACTGTTGCACCTGAAGCACTTGTAAGGAATATTTTAATAGGTCAAAAAATAGGACACGAGTTTGGTGGGTGTATGGAAACTGGTTATACTGCCACCTCCTATGGCCAGATCGCTCAGTTACCACAGATATATCGTGATTTTGGAATTGAATCGATCTATTTTTATCGAGGATTAAACAAGCATGTTGTTCCCCCATGTTTCTTATGGGAATCACCAGACGGGTCAAGAATTCTTGCAATAAGAGGGTTTGACTATGTTACCAGGACTAATTGGTTTTTCTACGTGCACCAGCCCTTGGTGCTTGGTAAAGATCCAATAGATATGACTTATAAATTTAACAGCCAGGAACTCCCGGTTCATTTTGCAGATGAATATTCATATGAACAGGATTTTCAGATTTTAAAGGAAGATATTGATTTCAATCACGATAAAGAGGCTTTGAAAAAGGTCTTAAATGGCATTTTTAAGTATACATCCTGGCAAAGCATAGATTCACACCTTCTTGCCTTAAACCTGGAAGATAATCAAAGGCCATATATATTGTTACCGGAAATGATTGCTGAATTAAATAAGGTTAGTGAAAATGTGGAAATAGTTCAGAATAATTGGGATAATTTTATTAAGGAAATTGAAAAAGATATACCGGAAAAATCGTTAAAAATAGCTAAAGGAGAGATGCGGCATACAGCAGTCGAACCACGGTATAATGGGCTATTAGGCGCGGTATTATCTTCACGAATAAACCTGAAGCTATTAAATGATAAAGCGGAAACAGAACTTATTTATTTAGCAGAACCATCAGCAACAATTGCCAGCCTTTTAGGTTGGAATTACCCTTATATTAATCTATTTCAAGCATGGAAAGCACTGCTTCAAAACCATTCACACGATAGTATATGTGGGGCCGCTGTCGACCAAGCGCACAAGGATATGCTTTACAGGTTTTCGCATGTACAAACCGTAGCCCGGGAGATAACCAGACTGGCGTTTCAAAATATCTGGCAAAATATTGATTTTACAGTGTTTGATTATAATGATATCACGCTTACTATATTCAATAATCTTCCTCATAAAAGAAAAGAAGTAATCACAGCTATTGTGGATTTGCCAAAAGACAGGGACATAAAATACTTTGATCTAATAGATTTGAATGGAAATAAGATTCCCTATGAGAAACTCTATGGGGAAGACATACAGATTAGGGTTGAACGGGAACTTGATACTTCAATAAAGTTTAACGCCCAAAGGGTAAGAATTTTCTTTGATGCAGAAATTCCTTCTTTTGGTTATACTTCATTTGCATTAAGGAAAAGGGGCCCTGTATACGAGGCAAATCCTAAGCCTGGCTATAACAGAAACTTGATTGCTTTACCCGACGGTGTTTTAGAGAATGAATACTTGAAGGTTACGATAAATCCGAATGGGGTTCTAACGGTAACAGATAAAATAAACCTGGTAACTTACAATAATTTCCATTTTTTTACAGATAATGGTGAAACCGGTAATGCTCATCTAACAAGAACACCGCTCCGAGATTTTACTGTTACATCACTGGGCTGTAATGCAAGAATCACCTTAACCTTGAATACTCTCTTTCAAGCAACATTTAAGGTAGAGCTGGATATGAAAATACCACGAGAAGCGACTTTTGATGGGAAAGACCGTGTAAAAGAGATTATTAGCCTGCCCATAACTTACTGGCTAACCTTAAAAAAGGATTCTAAGAGTATTGAGTTCAGGACTAAAGTAATAAATAACTCAAGGGATCATAAACTACGCGTGTTATTCCCCACCGATATTGATACAGATTTTTCATACTCCGAGTCTCCCTTTATGATAGAAAAACGCACAATTTTACGGAAAGATACAAAGGATAATAATGAAGAATACTTTCCATATCAACCAATGCAAAACTTCGCCTGCATAACGGATGAACGTCGGGGGATAACCTTTTTCAGTGAGGGATTAAGAGAATTTGAGGTTATTGATGACGATAAACGCACTTTAGCTGTTACTCTTATAAGGGCTCATAGGACATATATGACAGCCAATGAGATTATGATGCCGGAAGAATTGGAGAAGTATAAAGGCTCGCACCAGATACAAGAAATGGAGTATAATTATACGTTATATTTCCACAATGGAAACTGGGAAAAGGGTGAGGTTCTTAAACAAGCTTATTTACACAAAGTGCCGGTAAGAATTATGCAGGGTGTAAAGAACAAAGGAACATTGCCACCCGAACATAGTTTTTTCGAGATAATGCCTGAGAATAAAGTTGTACTTTCCGCCTTGAAAAAGAGTGAAAATGGAAAAGGTATTTTACTAAGACTTTGGAATCCTTATAAACGGCCACTCGATATAAAAATAAAAACTAGCTTTTCTTTTACAAGAGCAAGAAGGGTTACTTTGAACGAAAAAAATAAGGAAAAATTGAGGTTAGATGGAAATACGCTTGAACTCAGGTTTAAAAGGCATGAAATCGTTTCACTAATACTTGAATAAAAAGGCCGTATTTTTAATATGTGGCTTTTTATTCATTGCAAGCCCGATTACAAAATTCTTTCTGAAGATTATAAAAATTAAGTTTTCATCACTCCCTATTCGCCTACATAGCGAGGATAGGTCTGCTTAGCACACTCGGCTTCGCTCAGATCAATCTCTACGGTTATAAAAGGCTGCTCCTTAGAAGTTAGGCCCAGTACCTCGCCGTCCGGCCCGATAATCCAACCCTGTCCACCCCAGTCCGTGTTCCGCCCTTCACCACTACGATTTGAAGATAGGCAGAAAGCACCGGATACCACTGCTGCTGAGCGCCCAGCCACCAGCCACTTTTCCAGCGAAGCCCTTTCTTTTGCACGCGGGGTAACGATCATGTGAGCGCCCTCTTTACCGTAAGCTTTTCCGCTCTGTATCAATGGAGGTGCTTGGATTGAGACCCGCAGATCATCGCGAATCTATACACGACCTAAGCAGTGGTGAGCGACAGAAAATTCTTAAAAAGTTGGATGAGGTGTCGCAAATGGCTCCTTTACTTCGGGATGCAATTAACAGGAGAGAAAGACTCACAAACGAGCTTAGAGATGTTGAGGATAAGATTCTATCTACATCTGATGACCCGCATGTGCTGGAGCTTATAAACCATAATCAGAGCATTACTGAACAAATAGGGAGGCTCAAAGAGGAACAAAGCACCCTTAAGGGAGAGATTCAGCGCCTGGAAGCTGACCTGGCGATACGGCGAAGACAGATAGAAAAACGCCAGGAACAGCGTAAGACTATAAATGAAGCAATGAAGGCTGTCAAACTTGCAAGGCTAGCCCAGAATGTTTTAGACGATTTTATTCGTAAACTTGCTCCTGAAAAACTCTCTGTTTTGAAGAATCATTTCGAGAATATGTATGGGCGACTTCGCAAACCTGAAGACCCGGTGCGTTCTGTAGATATCGATCCCAACACCTGGCAGATTATCCTTAAGGATGATCAGGGCCGCAGATTAGAGAGGCGCGTTTTTTCAGCAGGAATGCGCGAAATGTATGCTCTTGCACTGCTGTGGGCCTTAGCACGCGCTTCAGGACGTGAACTACCCATAGTCATTGATACTCCTGTTGCGCGATTAGATACTACAAATAGACGTGCTTTATTCGAGAAATATCTCCCGTACGCGGGTCACCAGGTTATAGTCCTCTCAACAGACACCGAGGTGGATGTTAAATGGGCAGAGCGACTTTCTTCTCATGTGGCCAAACAATATCGTTTAGATTATGATTCGGAAATCGATTCAAACGTTATTCGCACGGGATATTTCTTCTAATATAGACTGGAGATAATGATTATGGCCTTATTAAAGACTTCGAAGGAAGCTCGGGAAATTATGGAAGGGTTCCGCAGGAAGACCGGTATCAGACCGAACCTGTGGGCCAGGGCTGCTTTAGGATATTCCCTGTCTTTAGAAGCTGCACCTGAGACAGGCCCTTACGACTCAGAAGGTACGGAATTTCAAGAAGCTGTATTTTTCGGCGAGGATTCTACAGTACTCCTCGCCCTACTCAGACAGCGTCTCGGCAGGCAGCTTAAAATCGAAGAAACAGGTAGCATAGTTAAGCTGCATGTAGAGCGCGGATTGCGGCATTTCAACAAGGAGTATGAAAGACTCAATAAGAGAGGTTACGAGCTTCTGATGCATTTAATTGAACAGAGTAATCCCCAGGTAAAAATACCCGGGGATTACTTAGAGAAAATTTTACCGCCTTCCGCTGAAATAAAAGATTTCTCAGTTACCCTTGAACTTGGCCAGGATATAAAGTCAGGGGAAGTTCTTAACTACAAACTTAATGGACCCGGCAGTGCCCCACATATTGCCATCATGGGGCGGAACGGTACAGGCAAGACCAGGACCGCCATATCCTTTCTTTCCCAAATAGCTTCTTCGGCTTCATATCATATACCATTTTTAATTTTCGACTATGCAAAAGGCGATATTTCAACCAACAATGTATTTGTAAAAAAAACCGGGGCAGTCGTTGTCTCTTTGCCAGGGGAAACCATTCCTCTTGCGCCTCTTTCTCTTCTCTATAAAGATGATCATGCAGTCCATCTCGCCGCCCGCCGTTTCCGCGATACAATCCGTTCTGTTGTTCGGCTGGGTCCTATCCAATCTGAACGATGTCTTCAGATAATCACCGAGGCATACAATAGCTTTGAGGGTGGAACCCCGGACCTGGATGATCTCACTCAATTGGCTGAACAGAGATATGAAGAGGAAGGATGGAGTGATGATTCTCTATTGGCCAGTCTCCGTGAGTTAACCACTTTCCCCTTATTTCAATCATCGAATAGAGGAGCTGAGCATGATTTTTTTCGATCTACACACATTATTGATATTCACCATCTCCCTGAAGACTTGAGGAAGCTGGCTGCATTTCTTGTTCTGGACAGGCTGTACAGCGAGATAATGTCTTTACCCGATGCACCTTTGGACAGTGACGGAAACCGTCAGCTTCGGTTTATAATCGTAATCGACGAGGCCCATCATTACTTACCTTGCAGGCAGCCAACACTGGAGAACATTGTTCGCGAGGTGCGCTCTAAGGGTGTGGCTGTTATGCTGCTTTCCCAGTCGCCGGATGACTTTGACCAGGGACGATACAATTTCGCCCGCGAGATGGGGTTGGCTATTGTTTTTTCCTGCGTTCTTGAGAAGCCCAGGATGCTTGAAGCCGTAGTAGGCGGGAAGATCAACCCTCATCTCCTCTTCCAGCTTGCTGCTGGTGTTGCGCTAACACGAATCCCCGGCACAAAAGAACCACTTGAGGTGCGGGCATGGAAGCCTTGACAATTGTAAATATTGAAGATGAATGATTTTGGATTTAATATAAGAGTAATTAGGAGAAAAATGTATGAGAAAAAAAATGGAAATAGAAGATCTCAAATCAGATGTCGATAATGCATGAAGATCTGGTAATCAATACTGGGCCTGTTATCGCTTTAATTGCAGGGCAGGGTGATTTATCATCTCTTAGGCTTTTATACAGGAATGTAATCGTTCCCAGGGAAGTGGCAGAAGAGATTTTATCCCGTGGATCTTCTCGTTTAGGCGCAAAAGAGTTTATTGATGATGATTGGATTCAAAAGATATCAGAATCTATTCAAACCGTGCCATATCTTGCCAATACTCTGGACAAGGGTGAAGCATCTGTTATCCAGACCGCTTTAAATGAAAAAATAAAAACTGTTTGTATAGACGAAGCCGTAGGCAGAAGAATCGCCCGGCTCAATGGCTTGAAAATAATTGGATCGCTAGGTATTATGATCTTAGCGAAAAAAAAGGGAGCTGATATCGATATTGAAACTGCAATTCAAAGAATGCGCAGGCACGGTATCTGGATCGTTCGAGAATTAGAACAAAAAGCTATAGAGTTGAGTTCATGATAGTTGTTACAGCATCCTTTCAGCCACCCTTTGAGCCAGTCACCAGTCAACACGGACAGTCCGGTCATTTGATCATTATTTATTTTTCAAAAACAGAACTCTGCTCTTATTATGAGTTATTCCCGCTTAAGCTTTATAGCTCTTTAGCTTTCTCGGCCTGGTTAAGGCCCTGCATTCTTTAACAGGAATGCGCATGTCCATTTCCGTGCCGAAATCATGATGATCCAGGAACTCTCCGGCTCCACCGCCTACCCGCCCTAAAGCAAATGCAATAAAGGGAATATCAATAGCCCGCTTGAGGGTCATCTGTTTATCATGAAGACGGCTCCAGCATATTCCAATCCAGACACAGGCTATGGCTGCATCAAGATTTACAGCTAAAACATTCCGGGTTGAGCCGTTATCTTTGAGTGCCTGGGCGAGGTGGTGGTAGAACTCAAAAAAGATATTCACCTTACCCGACTTCTTAATAAACTCATATATTACCTGCTCTCTTGGATCATAGTTTACAGGATCATCGCGGAAAACAGGGTGTCCCAGACAGGGTATTCGGGCATACTCTAATCCTGCTTCCTTTGCAGCCTGTTTCTTCTTCTTGAAATCATCAGCTATCCTTGAAGCAAGCTCTTTCACATCAATACTCTCTTCGTAAATGTCCTTTATATCAAGCTTTTCAAAACAGTTTATGAGAAACTCTACAGCCTTTGAACCGTTTCCGCCGTGTACAATTCCTATAGAAGCCAGGTTAGCGATCATTGCTGTATTGGGATTATTTCCTGCTGAGGCTGACAGCTTAGCTCCCTGGGCTGAAATTGTGCCCGGACCATTGGTTAAAGAAGCTATTAAAGTCATCTCGGCAAGCCTCTCTTCAAACTGATCGCGGGGAAGCTCACCTGTCCAGTAGAGGATCAGAGCCGCTGTAAATGAGCGGGTTTTCATAATATCCATAAGTGAGTAGCCGTAAATACGAGGTGTAACTCCGTCATTTGAGCTGGAATGTGAGGCATTTTTCATGGGCTGCCTGACCATTCCGTGTAAAAAGGTGCGCATTTGCTCCTTGAATTGGCCTGAATAGGGCGCCGGGATGGTACCCGGGGCAAGTGAAAGCTCAGCCGGAATATGTCTTCCCAGATCTCCAAGATTGGAAAACCAGGGATTCAGATGAAGAGACTTTGTACGACCTATATCTTTCTTTACACCAAGGGTGTTCACTATTAGGGTTACGGCCTCCGGGATATGATGAAGTACCTGAACCCGGATGCCACGTGACAGAGCCTTAGTAAGCTGCTCTGTTTTCCGGTAGTGTTTTCCAGGCTTATAGGCTTCGATACTAAAATACTCATCAAAGGCCTCTTCTTTGGCTTTCGCTGAGCTTTTTCTGCCTTCTACCACCGCCCCTGCATGGCCTAAGGATATGCCATGCTTTTCAGCAATCTCACCCGCCACATAAACGACTAACGGCTTTGAAAATCCGTTTTTCTTCATCATTTCTATCGCATCATGCTCATATGTTCCCCCGGGTTCAGCGTAAATCACAATTAGATGAGTGTTTTCGTCTTTCTCAGCGAGGGTAAGAAAATCTTTTAATGGAAAAAGTATAAGCCGGTCTTTACCGGTCGATATTCCAAAAGAGGTGCCCATTCCGGCAGAGATAAGATAGCTCGCAATTGTGTTTACCATGTTGCCTGAATTTGAAATTACCGTTACAGATCCCGGTGTAAAGGTCTCTTCAGGAGATTCACCCCCTACTGCGCCTATTCGCACCCTGTCATGGGTATTTATCATTCCCAGGGTATTACAGCCTATCACATCAATATTCGCCTGTCTGCAGATCTGGCTGATCTTGGCAGTTACCTCAACGGACACATGCTCTGTTACAATAAAAATCGTCTCAACGATTTTCTCCCCGTACTTCACTATTTCTTTCACTTCACCGTAAACAGCGTCGGGGGGTGAATATACTAAAATCTTATTGGGCTTCCTTTCCGCCGGTGTCATCCGCAGCATCTCTTCGAATGTGGCGAAAGCCGAGATTATACCTCTTGGGGTTTCAATCTTCTGTCCGCCCTTACCTAAAGCCCATCCTGCCGAAATATTTGCACAGTATTTCTGACTTATTGCAGAGACCTTGGACGCCTCACGACCGGTGATATTTGATACTGCTATCCGGTCACTCTTTTTTAACAGATCCGAGAGACTGGCTGCCTTCATTCTGATCCTCCTTTATCTGTTCAACAGCATTTATTAAGCCGGCGGCGTATTCGGCTACCAGGGTTACGGGTGTGTCCGGCCCGAAGATGACATGGGGAAGCTTTAGATATTCAAGAACCTGTTTTATGGCCAATATACCCTTCACTAATCTCGGTCCTCCCCGGCCGATGACTACAGGAATATTGACGGGCCCTTTTTCTTCTGCATAACTCATTAATGCATCGGCAATAGCTTGAAAGGTAACATCAATAAAGGTGTTATTAGCCTTACCCCCTAAAATAAGTAGAAGCCCGGCATGGGCCAGATGATAATCAAAGCACCGCCTCGCCGTACCCAGCATTCGCTCATAGGGAGGGTTCCCTCCAAAATCGGAGAGGAATAAAGGGCTTCCTCCCAATGCTTCCAGGGTTTCCGTGATGATTGTTGAGGCTCCTCCACCGAAAAGAATTGGAAGTATCCTGGTGCCTCCCAGATCCGACACATGAGCCTGCCCCTGATGACTGGATGCATCCCATGCATTCATTTCCTCTTCAAAATCAGTAATGTTCTCCGGATATTCAGGAAAGATTACACCGGGGATCCTGGATTTATAGTTTGATTCATCAATGACTGCCTTAAAATCGCAGGCGTAGGGTTTGCCTTCAGGGGTTATTATCCAGGGATTAATCTCTGCAGATTCCATGCCCGTTGAGATAAAAAGATCCCAGAAGGATATCATTGATCGGGATAAGATACTGATGAGATTTTGAGGACAGCCAAGCTTTGAAAGAACTTCACCTGCCTGATAAGCATCCAGCCCCCTGTATATATCCACCGGGATGGTGATCTTCTTTTCATCTGCTACATCTTCAATATCAACCCCTCCCTCGAGGGATACAGTAATTGAGGGACTTAAGAATTCCGTATTGTAGGTGATTGCAGTATACATCTCTAATTTAGCCGGTATCTTTTCTACAAGATAGGCGATACGAGTCATCTGCCCATTGATCTCAAGGCTCGATACTCGTTTTATCTCTCTTAAAGCCTCATGGATATTTCTAACCGTGACAACGTATCCCGCTTTACCTCGCCTTCCGGACAACAAATCCGGCTTTACCAGTGCAACTCCACCCCATTCTTTGATTGCTTTTTTGATCTCTGCAATCTCAGCCGTACCTGCAAGGTGCCTGGGCGCCGGAATACCGTAGCTTGAAGCAAAATATTCTAAAAATGTGAATTCCGCTACTCTTAAGCCCATATACTCCTCCTTCCTCTTTTTTACATATTCTTAACGATCTCTTTAGCAAACTCCGAGCAACTAACCGTCTTTGCTCCCTCCATGAGTCTTGCAAAGTCATAGGTTACGATCTTACTCAAAATTGTCTTTTCAAGACCCCTTATAATAAGATCAGCCGCCTCAATCCACCCCATATAGCGAAGCATCATCTCACCGGAAAGTATAATGGAACCTGGATTAACTTTATCCTGTCCGGCATACTTAGGGGCCGTGCCGTGAGTCGCTTCAAAAAGAGCATTACCGGTTGAATAATTTATGTTACCGCCCGGAGCAATACCGATGCCTCCTACCTGCGCGGCCAGGGCATCGGAAACATAATCGCCGTTGAGATTCATTGTGGCGATCACATCAAACTCATCAGGCCTGGTTAATATCTGCTGGAGAAAAATATCAGCGATTACATCTTTAATGAGAACCTTTCCTACAGGTACTTCGCCCCCGCATTCTTCCCAGGTAACGCAAGTTTCGCCAAATTCCTCTTTGGCAAGTTCATACCCCCATTTACGAAAAGCGCCTTCGGTGAATTTCTGAATATTGCCCTTATGAACTAAGGTTACGCTCCTTCTGTTATTTTCTAAGGCATAACGAATCGCCGCCCGGATTAGCCTTTTAGAACCTGTAATACTGATGGGTTTCAGCCCCAATCCCGAATCGATGCGGATTTTCCAGCCGAACTGATCCTTGCAAAAGTTAATGAGGGATTTTACTTCCGGGGTGCCCTCCTCAAGCTCAAGACCTGCATAAACATCCTCGGTGTTTTCTCGAAAAACAATCATATCAACTAATTCAGGGCGGCAGACAGGGCTGGGAACTCCCTTAAACCAGCGCACGGGACGGAGACACACATACAGGTCAAGGGTCTGCCTCAGTGCAACATTGAGGCTCCTGATTCCCCCTCCGACAGGTGTGGTCAGCGGACCCTTTATTCCGACCAAATATTCTCTAAAGGCTTCTACTGTATCTTGAGGCAGCCATGATCCTGTCTCCTTGTGTGCCTTTCCGCCTGCCAGGACCTCCTTCCAGATAATTTTTTTTCTCCCGCCGTAGCCTTTGTCCACTGCAGCATCCAATACTCGTACTGCAGCAGACCAGATATCCGGACCAATCCCGTCACCTTCTATAAATGGAATAACAGGATTATCCGGTACATTAAGGACACCCCTATCTGATCTTATTTTTTTACCCTCTGGCATATCTCCCTCCTCATCTATTTATAATGTTTACTGACGCATGAAATTAAGTCTTCCTCCTGCCAGGATGATGCTTATATCTTTATCCGTAAGGTTGTTGGAGAGTTTGATTTCTCTATTCTTCGTCCTGTTGATAAGAGTGATCTCTTTTTTCGATTTAAGGAGCTTTCGAACATTGGGGATTTCAATTTCTTCTCCCTGTTCTATTGCCTCATAATCTTGTTCACGGGCAAAGTTCAAAGGAAGTATCCCGAAGTTTATTAGATTGGCGATATGAATCCGTTCAAATGATTTTGAAATAACGACTTTCACTCCCAGGTACATGGGACAGATCGCTGCATGTTCCCGGCTGGAGCCCTGGCCGTAGGAGAGGCCCCCGACTATGATATTGCATATCCCCCTGTTTTTATATTCCAGGGCACGTTTGCTAAAATCTTCATCTACCGGCAGAAAAACAAATTCCGCATATTTAGGAATATTGGAGCGGTATTTCAGTTTATCACCAGCAGGCATTATGTGATCGGTTGTGATTTTATCTCCCACCTTCAGCGTAACTATGCCCTCGATTCTCTCAGGTAAGGGAGTATTCTCCGGGGATTCACCGATATTTGGCCCACGGAAAATTGAAACCTCCGGTTCAGCTTTGCCCGGAGCAATAATCATGGAATCATCAATAACAAAATGCTCCGGTAATTCAATCTTCGGAAACTCAATGCCAAGTGTGCGGGGATCGGTGAGCCGGCCCTTTATTGCGGAAGCTACGGCCGTCTCCACGCTCGTTAAATAGAGCTTTGCTGATTTAGTTCCTGAGCGGCCTAAGAAGTTGCGATTTGAGGTTCGAATGCTGACCGAATCTGTACCCGGGGCCTGGGAGTTTCCAATACAGAATCCACAGGCGCTTTCAGCAATCCTTGCCCCTGCTTCAATAAGATTAGAAAGCCCCCCATTATCTGCGACCATTCGCAGCACCTGTTTAGAACCCGGAGCCACAACAAAAGAGACATTTTGATCTACTTTGCGTGCCTCAAGCATTTTCGCTGCTTTCATTAGATCTTGATAGCTTGAGTTGGTACAGGAGCCGATAGCCACCTGATCCACCAATAAATCCTCAATATCGGATACTTTTACAATATTATCCGGGTTATGAGGCAGGGCAACGAGGGGTTCCAATTCCGAAAGATCTATCTCAATAATACTATCGTATTCAGCATCCTCATCGGCTTCAATTGATACCCACATCTCTTCCCGGCTTTGGGCTGCAAGAAACTTACGAGTATTTTCATCACTGGGAAACAAAGATGTGGTCACTCCAAGCTCTGCTCCCATATTGGTAATAGTTGCACGCTCGGGTACGCTGAGGGTTTTGATCCCTGGACCGCTATATTCGATTACAGTGCCTACATTCCCCTTACTGCTCAAGATTTGAAGAATCTTAAGGATAATGTCCTTGTCTGCAACCCAGGGTGAGAGCCGGCCCTTAAGCACTAGCTTGGTCACTTTTGGATAGGTCAAGGTAAACTCTCCCCTGGCCATGGCTACTGCAACATCCAATCCCCCCGCGCCAACGGCAAACATACCGATTCCGCCTCCGGTGGTAGTATGTGAATCCGATCCTAAAAGGGTCTTGCCCGGTACGCCGAACCTCTCAAGATGTACCTGATGACATATTCCATTACCTGCCCGGGAATAATAGATCCCGTACTTTCTTGCTATGGTCTGAAGATAGCGGTGGTCATCAAAGTTTTCGTATCCGATCTGTGTAGTGTTGTGATCCACATAGCTTACTGAAAGCTCTGTAGCCAATTTTGATGGTTTCAAAACCTCTAACTGGAGGTAGGTCATAGTTCCGGTTGCATCCTGGGTCAGAGTCTGGTCAATTCTGATTGTTACTTCAGCTCCCGCTTTTTCTTCTCCTGAAATGATATGGTTGGAAAGAATTTTTCCAAATACATTTTTGGCCATACACATCTCCTTTGCTTATGCCATTTAAACAGCTTGATATTATTGTATTAATACATTATAAATACAATTGAGACAATTTGTCAATATAAATCAAAAAATGCTCTTGATTTGTCGATTTAAGTATGATATTGTCTTTATTGTGTTATAACAATTGTTAAGAAACTATACTGAATGGAAGAAAAGCTAAAAAACAACCGCAATCTGCCCTACTATATGCAATTGAAGGAAATTCTAAAAACGAAAATTCATTCCGGGGCAATAGAAAACAAAAAGCTTCCTACGGTAAGACAGCTTGCCAGGGATTTTGGTGTGAGCATAAACACTGCGCTTCGCGCATATGACGAGCTCGGTAAAGAAGGAATCGTTACAGGATCTGTGGGCAGAGGAACGTTTATTTCTACAAACCCTCAGGAACTTAAGAAGGAGAACCGGAAAAACCTTTTAATGAAGACAATCGAGCATTCTTTAGAAGAAGCCCTCTCACTTGATTATACTATAGAAGAATTTGAGACTTCCGTAAGAGAGTATGTTAAAGAAAAGCTGGAGATGATGCAGAAGGTAAAGCTTAGTTTTATTGAATGTAACATTGAACAGCTTACATATTTCACCGACCACCTTGAGCTTGACCCTCACATCCATCGTTTTCCGATCCTGTTGGAGTCACTTCGCAAGCAGGACGATAATATAATGCAGGAGGCTGCAAATAACGATATCTTTGTTACAAGCTTTTATCATCTTGATGAAGTGTATAAGTATCTTGGGTTTTTAGGAAAACCCATTATCGGTATCAGTCTCGAGCCCGAAGTAAAAACTATCATCAAAATCGCCCAAATTCCCCCTGGCAGTGTAGTTGGAATTGTAACAACAAGTAAAAAGTTCATATCAATTATCAAAGAAATTCTTGACGACCTGGATTTCCATTTTTCAAAAATATTGGAAACCAACTCAAAGAAAAGCGAAACTGTGAAACAATTGGTGCGTAAATGTGATGCAGTATTGGTCTCTCCTAAACGAAAAAAAGCAGTAATCTCTTATACAGAGAAGAGCACAACTGTTATTGAATTTGTCTTCACCCCTGACAGAACATCAATAAATAATCTCAAAGTCGCCTTACTTGAGCTTAAAAACAACCGGGCTTAAATAGGGAGTCCTTCAAACTGGTGGTACGTTAGAAAACACGCCTCAGCCTGTATTTATCGGATTCAACAGTAACAAAACAATCCTTTAATTCTTCACCAGAATACATTGGAAAAAGCTCCGATAGTGTTTTATGGACTATTTCGATATTATCCGGACGGTGACGAAGCAAAACAATTCCTGAACATTGTAATGTGCTCTTATCACATCATGATTATTCTGTTTCAGAAAATCATAGGTAGATATACAACCTGAAGACAGAAGGGCATATCTCAACCCCGGGTATTTGGAGAGAAATATTAGTTCAGAGAGAGTGGATCAAAATTGGGAGGAGGCCGGCCGATTTTGACCAGGAAGCCTTAAGTATCTTCACTGTCTCCTCAGAATCCATAATTATAGCCAAAATTTTCATCTTTAGAACCACAACGAGGACATACAAGCGGATCAGTGCTATAGACTTTTTTAATAAGCCTGGCCTACCCTATCGGGCATCTAGGACAGGTAGATTTTCGTGTTTTTTCCTCTACAGTGCATTCAGGTATTTCCGCTGATATCTGTTTTGAATCAGCAGGATTATCCAGGTGTTTCTCCTTCCAGCCCTGGGGAGCAAGCCTAATACAAAACTCCATCCGCTGCCAAACACCGCGAGCTCGAGAAGAATACAGGCCATACCTGCGTATATACTGTTTGCCTTTTGGGGGTATGTGAGCTGTCAATTCAGCTACAAAATCCAACACATCAAATAATTTGAAATTTTCCCCGAAATACTCATTGTATTTGAGTGTTTTGTACAGCACTTTAACGTGAAAAGACTCATATGTTATCTTTTTCAAAGACACAGAAGGTTTGGCAATATATTGAGCCAGGGCCTCTCTTGCATTATTGTCATCTCTATAAATCCTTACCGTGTTGTCGATACTAAAACTGCTCTGCTTCCAGGATAATAGGCTCCGAGCAAACCTCTCATTTATTAGTTTCTTCTCCTGAAAGTATTTTATTACCAGTCTTCTAAACAGTTCAGTCATTTTGTTGGTATCAGATATTGGCAGGTATACAAAAGTGCCTTCTTTGTCGAATCCGCCCTCCAGGGGGCGTGGACCTTTCGGTGAGCGCCACCATTACCCTGACCACCGTAGTTTCGGCCGGATTGATGGCGGGTCAGAACGTCATGATTCCTGCCGGCCGTTCTGGCCGGTTTGGGGATCGGTCTGATCATGGGCCCGATCAATGGTTTTTCCGTGGTCAAGCTAAAAATAACGCCCTTTATCGCCATCCTGGGGGTAATGTCCATCGGCCGGGGGTTCGTGCTTTTGATCACCCACGGACCCATCGGTGCCATCGGACCCGCCTTTAAACACCTCTCCAGAGGCGCACTGGGTCCGGTTCCGGCGGCACTGATTATTATCCTCCTGGTTTTTATCATGGCCGCTCTGGTCATGAACCGCACCGCCTACGGCAGGCACCTGTTCGCTCTCGGTGGAGGGCGGGAGGTGGCCCGGCTGAACGGAATCAATGTGCCCCGGGTGGAGTTTTCCTCCTACTTTGTGACCGGCCTCTGCTCAGCCGCGGCCGGGCTCTACCTGACGAGCCGGATGGGCGTGGGAGACCCTTCGGTAGGACCGGGGTTCGAGCTGGACTCCATCATCGCCGTGCTGATCGGCGGGATTCCCTTTGGCGGGGGCAGGGGGAACATCCTTGGCGTGATCGCCGGGGTCCTGTTGATTGCCTTGCTGGGGAATCTGAACAAGGTGGAAGCCTTGATGCGCTCGGCAGCCGGGTTGGGGGCCGAGCTGGTGCCGGAAACCTTCAGCACCGGCTACGGTGTGGGAGCGCGCATCGCCGAGGTCTCCGATACGATTCCCGGTAAGGTTACCGATCGGATCGGCGAGCTGGTCAAGGAGCTCAATCTGTACTTCTAAGGCAGAACGATCGAAAAAAACGAGGACAGGTACCACAACACGGGGGTGCTCATATCACCGAAAGGAGAGATCCTGGCCCGCTACCGGAAGGTACACCTCTTTTCTGTGGAAAAGGAGATGTTTGAGCCCGGAAACGAGGCGGCGGTGATCGAGACAGAGATGGGTACTCTGGGCCTGACGATCTGCATGGACCTGCTTTTCCCCGAATATATCCGGGGGCTGGTCCTTTCCGGGGCGGCAGCTTGGCGGGAGATCGCTACCTATCTGGAGGAGCGCAAGACCCACCTGGACCTGTAAGCGGGAGCTGTTGGACCTGTAAGCGGGAGGCGTTGTAGCCAGTGAGGATCTTGCCGCCCAAGGCCTACTGGGTGTACGTATCTCGCAGGTGATACAGCGTCAAATCCTGCTTGAACCTGCTGCTGCCTATCTCTTCTCCAGCAGCAAACTCTATTATTTTGCTTTCCCCTGGCAGGAGGGTAAAGCAGTTGTCCGAAAATATTCCTCGAATATTGCCGGCATCGAGAGACACGTAGAAAGCAGGACGGTCGGTGTTCAGGGTAACCGTGTACATGCCGCTGCCCCTGGCTACCTGCAGGTCGATCTTCGGTAAGATCAAATTGCATTCCTTCGGCAGGGCCAGAAACAGATCATTGGACAGCTGCAAGCTGCCACACTCGAACATGGCTAAAAAGAAACACTCTTCCCGGCGAACATCGAGTGAATCCAGGTCAAGCTGCAGGAGCCTTGTTGAGGCTTCCGCGTTCAGTTTGCAGGAGCATCGCCCCTCCCGCTGCACGGATCCGTAAAAATCAAGGAAGCGCCATTGAAATTTCCCGTTGTACTCTTTCTCCGTGTCGTTCAGGCCCCAGACCTGCAGGGAATTATCCTTGATGTAGACGGCTAAATGGATCGGCTGGTAGAACCTTTTGGCCACGTAGTGAAGCAGCTTCCATTTTCCGGAATATTCGATGGAGGACCAGGAAGCCACGGGCCAGTTATCGTTCAGCTGCCAGTAGAGGGCACCCATACAAACGGGACGCTTACTCCGCCAGTACTCCACTGCAGTTTTCATGGCCAACGCCTGTTGGACCTGGCTGAGGTAGAGAAAGTGCTCGAACTTCTCCGGGAAGCGAAAGTAGCGGGACAGGGTGGAGATGATGACCGTGTTGCCCCGCGGATGACGCTGATGATGCTCCATCACCGGGGAGGTGATGTTCTGCTGATCCTTGTCTGCATAGGAGGCAACGGTTGAGAGAGAGGGAAAGGACTGAAAACCGAACTCGGAGCAGAAACGGGGCGTGATATCGTAGTAGGACTCAAAGGGCTTTCCCCCGTGCCAGACACTCCAGTAGTGCATGTCGCCCCTGGAGTCGTTGTGCCAGTTGTCCGAATAATCCCCCTCCCCGGCACTGGGAGAGCTCGGCCACCAGGTTCTGTTTGGATCGAGCTCCTTTACGATTCTTCCCACGACCCCTTCATTTAAACGGTCGTAGTCGATTAAATACCGGGCCAGGTCGGCCTTGGTTTCTTCGAACCAGTTGAGCGCCCCGACGTTCTCGTTGTTCCCACACCACAGGGCGATGCAGGGATGGTCCTTCAGCCTTTTGACCTGGTAAACGATCTCCTTCTCGACGTTGGAAAGGAAATTCCTGGTTGCAGGATACATGGCGCAGGAAAACATGAAATCCTGCCAGACAAAAAGGCCATTCTCATCACAGATCCGATAAAATTCCTCAGATTCGTACTGCCCCCCGCCCCACACGCGGATCATGTTCATATTGGCCTCAACGGCAGCGCTAAGCAGGGCCTCGTAGCGCTCCTTGGTGTGCTGGGACGGAAGGGCATCCATGGGAATCCAGTTGGCGCCTTTGCAGAAAATCTCTCTTCCATTTATCGCAAAAGTCATGCTTCTACCCACTTTGTCGTCTTTCAGAAGCACTTCAATGGTCCGAAAGCCTATTCTTTTGGTGATCTCATCTTCACCCGCTTTCACCTGCAGGGTATAGAGGCTCTGCTCGCCATAGCCGGCTGGCCACCAAAGCTCAGGGTGATTGACCCGGAGTATCTCCTGAAGAATGTTCAATCCTTTGTTAACGCTTACCGTTTTCTCGATCGACACCTTGCCAAGGGAAAGCTCCAGAGCAATTTCTCCCTCGATGTAGGATAAGAACTCCAACGTGGTTTCCAGGTCCCAATCCTCTCCCCTTTGCCTTTGATTGGTATGAATGCACTCCAGCCGACCTGTCTGAGTGGAGGCCAGATAAATCTCACCGTAGATGCCGCTGACCATAAGGCAGGGACCCCAGTCCCAGCCGCTGTGGCATTGGACCTTGCGTATCAGGTTTCGGTGGGCGGATTGTACCGGATATATGGAGTAGGGGATGTTGTACTTGAGGGTGCGGCTAACCTCAGCTGCTTTTTTTTCCGGAGAAAAGATGAGGATTTCCAGGCTGTTGGCACCTTCTTGTAGATAATCGCCGACATCTGTGCGAATCCGCTGAAACATATTATTGGATTCAGCCACTCTTTGACCGTTGATTCTGATTTCAGCCCAGGTATCGAGGCTTTCGATATGCAGGAATACCTGCCGGTCCCGGAGTAAATCGCCGTCGACGGTAAAAGCCCGCGAAATAACCCAATCCTCCCGCCCTACCCAGAGAGTGTCCAACTCGTTCCTCCCTAAGAAAGAATGAGGGATTTTTCCGCTTTCAATAAGAGCGCTAAAATTATCCCCTGGAATTTTGATTGGAATTGTTTGATTTTTCCCAGACTGGGTGAGATTCCAAACACCGGCTAGATCCAGTTTTTTCATCCTGATACCTCGACGTTAGTTTAAAAAACAACAAACTTATGATGACAGAAAAGGATAATCGCGTCAATTTCACCAAATGGCCCGAAAAAAGCATAAAAAATCAGTTTATTGTTGACAAATAACGGGCTGTATGATAAAAATAGGTTGGTTGGATTTTAAACCAACCAACCTGGATTCGATAATGCTAAAAAGAAACAGAACAATCAACACCTCCAGGGTCATGAGGGAGATCTGGATCAACAAAGAGATCAGCCGCGTCAAGATTTCCAAGAACCTGGATCTGGATAAGTCAACCATCAGCAGCATTGTCTCGGACCTGCTGCAGATCGGAGTGATCCGGGAGACCGCTGTGGGAGAAGCTGGTCCCCAAGGGGGGAGAAAACCGGTCTTCCTGACGCTGAACAGATCGTACGGCTGCGTGCTGGGGGTGGAGTTCAGGCCTGAGTCCTACACGGCCGTGGCCGTGGATTTGGAGGGCAATGCTCTCTATTCGAAGTTCGAGCTCATTTGTCTTTCCGGGGAGAATTTTTCCGAGATTTTTTTCGATGTTACGGAAAGGCTGCGCCATGAGCTGGAACGGACGAAGGTCCCTCTTCTCGGAATGGGTATTGGTCTTTCAGGCGTGGTCAATCCCCGGAAAGGGATTATCCGTTACTCCATTCCCCTGCAGATTGAGAGCGCTTTCGACTTTCGGAAAGAGATCGCCCAGAAATACGATCTTCCTCTGTTCCTGGAAAATGACGCCAATGCCTGTGCCTGGGGAGAGCTGGCCTTCCACCGGGTTAAAAATTTGCAAGATTTTCTCTTCCTCCTGGTAGAGTTTCGGGACATCAAGGATCGAGAGCGCTTTCACGAGAAAACAGCGGTCGGTATCGGGATCGTGCTCAACGGCCGGGTACACTACGGTCACAACTACTCGGCCGGTGAGTTCCGCAGCGTTCTGTGTACCAAAGAGTGCAAGGGGCAGTTCTCCTTTACCGATGAAGAGGCTTTCAGGATCGAGGAGGACCCGGAAATCCTGCACCGCTTTATCCGTGAATTATCGGTAAACATCGCCATGATCGTCAATACCTTTAACTTGAGCCGTGTGTTTCTCGGCGGCCACATCGAGCGCTACAAGAAAGAGGTTCAAACGATTCTTTCCGAAGAGATCCAGAAGAATTGGCCTTACCCGGATGGGGTGAAGTGTAAAATAAGATTTTCCTCGCTTGGAGAAAAGGCGGTGGCTTACGGGGCTGCCGGCATGGTCCTTCATCGCCTGTTTTCTGATCTCAGTATTACAGAGCGTGTTGAAGGATTCCACCCGGGAGGGCCCTCTGGAGTTGAATTGATTGGGCAAAACACCCTCGGTTGAGGGTTTCCCTCGTAGAGGGAAAAATAAATCAAGGAGGCTTTTTATGAAAAAAGCTATCGCATTAGTCGCAGTGCTGCTGCTGTCAGCGGCCTTTGTGTTCGCCGGAGGCCAGGAGGAGGCGGTCGAGGAGGTCGGCAAGGTCAAGCTAACCATGTTGGCCTACAAGGATCTGGCCGATCCGGTTGAGGCAGCAAACTGGCAGATCGTGGTTGATACCTTCTTCGCCACCCACCCCAACATCGAGATCGACATCGAGTACGGCTTCGACGAACCGTTCCACAATAAGCTGCAGGCCATGTTCGTGGCTGACCAGCTGCCCGACATCATGTTCCTCTGGCCCGGCAAGAGGACCGGGCAGGTCACCGGCAGCGGCAAGATCAAGGACCTCCGGCCCTGGCTCAAGGGTCACGAGGATGAGTTCGCCGCCATCGCCGTGGCCGCACAGGGTCGAGGCGGCGAGATCTACGAGCTGCCCGAGCAGGTCACCGACTGTCACGTGATGTACACCAACGAGAAATTGATGAAGGAGTTGGGTCTTACCTTTCCCAAGACCCACGCCGATCTGCTGGCTCAAGGAGCGAAGATCCGGGCTCAGAACCTGATTCCCGTCGCCATGACCAACAAGACCCAATGGCAGATGCAGTCCTGTCTGCTCAGTGCCCTTACCGAACGGGCCGGCGGCATGGACTGGTATGATCGGGTCATCGTGGGCGACAACGCTTCGTTCGCCGATCCGGAGTTCGTCAACGCCCTGTCGGTGATCGACGAACTCGCCAAAGAAGAGATGTTCTCTCCAGGTATCAACCAGCTGGACTACGGCCAGGCCCTCACCAGTTTCGTCACCGAAGAGGCTGTGTACTACATAGACGGGGGCTGGAGGGCTAATAACATGGTCGGCGAGCTCACCGATGAACAGAAGGAGTACGTGGAGTACAAGACCTATCCGGACATCCCCAACCAGAAAGGAACCTCCGGTTCGACAGCTTCGGTTGCCGGAACCGGATACGGAATGCACTCCAGGCTGGAAGGCGCCGAGGCCGACGCTGCCTGGGAATGGATCTGGTTCTACTCCGGTCCTGTTGGATCCGCCATCCGCCAGGGTTTCGGCGCCAACCCGGCCTACAAGATGCCCACACCGGGTAAGCTTGACATCATGGTCAAGAAGCTGATCAAGTTCGTGGCCGAGACCCCGGCAGGCTACGTGATCGACGCTGTAATGGATGCCGAGGGTATGGGCGTGCTGCACCCGGCCATCCAGGAGATGATGATGGGCAAGAAGACACCGCAGCAGGTAGCCGAGGAGTACGAGGCCTGGGTCGCTGCCAACGATACCAGCCGCAAGTAATCGCTTGAATGAATTGCACCCGGGGCGGGAGACATTTCCCGTTCCGGGTGTTATCATTTAAGCTAATCTGCCGGCGGGGAGCGATCTATGACTGAAAAGAGCCTCAAACGAGTCAGCTACACCGTGCTCACGGGACCGGCCATCCTGATATACGCCTTCATCATCATCTTTCCCATCGTGTTCAGCCTCTCCTTGAGCTTTACCGAGTGGTCGGGATTGGACACACCTAAGCTCGTTGGACTGGAACAGTACGTGAGGATACTCACCGATCCGGTCTTTTTGCACGGACTGAGGAACATCCTGCTCGTGGTCGCAGTTTCGATCTTCGGCCAGATCCCCCTGGGCTTTGTTCTGGCCTACATTATCTACCGCAGGCTGATTGTGGGGGGAAGGTTCTTCGAGACCATGATCTTTCTCCCGATCACGATCTCGGCCGTGGTGGTGGCCATCCTCTGGAACCAGATCTTCTCCCCGGCCGGCATCTACACGGCCCTGATGCGGATGATCCGGGATGACCCGCGGTATGTCCTGGGAATCTTTGAAAGTAAAACCTTCGCCATGGTACCGATTCTCTTCATCATTCTGTGGATGTACACCGGTATGTATATGGTCATATACATTGCCAACCTGCAGAGGATCTCTCCGTCAGTCATCGAGGCTGCGATCATCGACGGCGCTACAGAAGGACAGATCCTGGGCAGGGTCATCCTGCCCTCCATGGTGAACATCATCTTCACAACCGCCGTGTTTGCCATCTCGGGAAGCCTGAAGAGCTTCGATCTGATCTATGCCATGACTGGCGGAGGCCCGGCACACTACACCGAGGTCATCGCCATATATATGTACGTGAATACATTCAAGTACTACAACTACGGATTCGGTAGTGCGGTTTCGGTTGTGATCGTGATCCTGAGCCTGGGTCTAATCGGCCTGATCCAGATCATCTTCAGGCGCTTCGAGCGGATGTATGAGGCTTGAGCAGGGGGGCGAACATGTCAAGTGAAATCAGGCAGAAGAATGTCGGATGGAATCTCGCCGCCTATATAATCATGATTATCTTCACCGTCCTGACTGTGGGACCGCTGGTCTGGCTGCTGTACAGCTCGGTGAAACCCCATTTCGACATCATCCGCAATGTCTTCGGCCTGCCCAAGACGTTCTATGTGCAGAACTACGTGCAGGCCTGGAATTTAGCCCATCTTGGGATCCTCATGCTGAACAGCATCTTTTACTCCACCGTGGCCACGGCGATTACCACGCTCCTGGCCCTGGCTGCAGGCTACGGCTTTGCCAAGTTCAAGTACAAAATCTCCGGTTTCTTCTACTTCTTCTTCATCATGGGACTCCTGATCACCGTGCACTCTGTGCTGGTTCCTCTCTTTGTCATGGAAACCAGGCTCCGCATCGATGATACGCGCCTGGGGGTGATCCTGCCCTACGTAGCCTTCGGGCTACCCTTTTCGATCTACCTGGCCACTTCCTATATCCGGGGAATTCCCGACTCTCTCGAGGCGGCAGCGGTCATCGACGGGGCGAGCTACCTGAGGATCTTCAAGGACATCATCATCCCCATCTGTACCCCGGTTGTTGCAACCATGCTGATCTTCTCCTTCCTGGCCAACTGGAACGAGCTCATTTTCGTGCTGACCCTGACCAGTAAGGCGACTTTACGCAGTCTGCCCGTGGGCGTTCTGGCTTTCGCCGGCGGCAAAACGAGAAACTACGGGCTGCAGTTCGCAGTGTTGGTGATCGCCACCCTGCCGATGATTATGTTCTACGTTTTTTCCCACAACCAACTGGCCAGGGGATTTGCCGCCGGGGCATTGAAAGAATAGCTGAAATACAGCATAAGAATTATACAGCAAGGGGTAGAGGTAAGTCTTTGAAAATCCTCATCAATCACATCGGTTATGAACAAGCGGGAAAGAAAAGGGCCGTGATCGAAGCCCCTGAACAGGCAGGCCTAAGTGATTACCACCTGGTGGAACAGGGTACTGGCAGCACAGTGCATCGAGGCAGGCTTAATCCAGAGGGAAGAGTTGAGCGATGGAAAGATTGGCACTTTTATTCTGCTGATTTTTCGGCATTTCAACAGCAAGGCACCTACAGCCTGGAAATTCCCCTCGCCGAAGGCAGCCTTCGCTCTGAACATTTCGAGATCAAAAACAGGATTTTCCTCGACCGCTGCCTTCCAGCCCTTTTATCCTATTTTCGTTCTCAACGCTGCTCCGGAGAGGTTGACCAAGCCGATCAAAGCATCCCCTTTACCGGTTCGAGGGAAGATAGAGTGGATGTCCACGGCGGCTGGTACGACGCCTCCGGGGATACGAGCAAATACCTGAGCCATCTATCTTATGCCAACTACCTGGATCCTCAACAGACGCCCCTGGTCGTGTGGAGCCTGCTCGCTTCGCGAGATATCTTGGCTCCGAAGCCAGGAAGGGAGGATCTAGCTCTCCGGATGGCGGATGAAGCTGCACATGGCGCTGATTTCTTAGTACGCATGCAGGATCCTGCCGGTTATTTCTACATCACCGTGTTCGACCGCTGGACCAAGGAGGTGGATCAGCGGACAATCTGCGTTTTTCGTGACCAGGAAGGCCTCAAATCGGATGACTACCAGGCTGGCTACAGACAGGGAGGCGGGATGGCCATCGCCGCGCTGGCCAGAAGTGCGGCTGAGCGCATCTCCGGAGAGTATTCCACTGACCGGTACCTGGAGACTGCTGTCCGTGGTTTCGATCATCTGGAAAAGCACAACATCAAGTATTTGGACGATGGCCGGGAGAACATCATCGACGATTACTGTGCTCTCATGGCCGCTGCAGAGCTTTACGGAGCGACCCAGGAAAAGCGCTTTCAACAGGCTGCCCGGAGAAGGGCGGAATCTCTGGGCGCTAGATTAGTGAACGGCGGAGCGGTACCCGGCTGGTTTCGTGCCGATGACAGAGAGCGGCCCTTCTTCCATGCCTCGGATGCCGGGCTTCCCATAGTAGCCTTGTGCCGCTTTCTCGAACTGGACGTGGTTGAGGATTTCCGGGAGATGGTCCTGGCAACACTGTACCGCTCGCTGACTTTTGAGCTGGAGATAACCGTAGAGGTGAACAATCCCTTTGGATATGCGAGACAGTACGTAAAGCCGTTTCAACGGCCGGCCAGAACCGCTTTTTTCATTCCTCACGACAATGAAACCGGGTACTGGTGGCAGGGAGAGAACGCCCGCCTGGACTCTTTAGCCGCTGCTGCCCGCCTGGCGAGCCGCTATTTTCCGGAAAACACCTCGTTTCGCGACTGCCTGGAGCGCTACGCCTCCGATCAGCTGAACTGGATTCTGGGGCTCAATCCATATGATGCCTGCCTGCTGCACGGATTCGGCCGCAACAATCCGGAGTATGAGAAGGAGTATCCGAATGCCTTCGGGGGCATCTGTAACGGAATTACTTCCGGGTTCTACGATGAAAAGGATATCGATTTTTTGCCTGGCCCCTGCGCCGAACAGGGAGAGCATCGGTGGCGGTGGAGCGAACAGTGGCTGCCCCATGCTGCCTGGTTCCTTCTTGCCGTGTGCTCTTAGGCCTTGACTGAAGGAGAGAAAAAGTGAGTACAGCAAACCGTGAGAAGAGCGCTAACCACAATCTGATTCTGATACCTCAGCCGGTGAAGATCGAGTATCTTCAAGGTACCTACCAGGTGCCTCCAGGGCTGGCGGAGGAATTACTATCATACCCGGAAAAACCGGTGCACCAGGTTGAATTTAAAACCGACCGGTCAATACCTCATCCCCAGGCCTACCGCCTACAGATTGACAGAGATGGTATCACTGCAGTTGCCTCAAGCCCGGCGGGTCATTTCTACGCCATGATGACCTTGAGGCAGATCCAGCGTCAAATAGAGGAGTGGATCCCGTATGTTCGAATTGAAGACCAGCCCGATTTCCCGGTACGCGGCGTGATGCTCGATATCAGTAGAAACCGGGTACCCACCATGGAAACCATATTGCAGTTGGTGGATCTCTGGTCGGAGCTCAAGCTCAACCAGGTTCAGCTCTACACCGAGCACACTTTTGCTTACAAGAATCATCAGGCGGTTTGGGAGCAGGCTTCGCCGTTTACGGGTCGGGAAATCGAAGAGCTGGATGCCTACTGCCGCAAGCGCTGTATCGATCTGGTCCCCAATCAGAACTCTTTCGGACACCTGGAGCGTTGGCTGGTTCATCCTGAGTACCGCCATCTGGCCGAATCTCCCGGGGGATTTACCGACTTCTGGGGGAACAAGAGGGATTGCCCGACCACCCTCTTCCCGGGTTTCGAAGAGGCTATCGAGTTTCTGCAGGGGCTATACGATGAGCTGCTCCCTCATTTTTCCAGCAAGTTGTTCAACGTCGGCTGTGATGAGACCTTTGAGCTGGGTCAGGGTAGAAGCAAATTAGTCTGTAAAGAACGGGGCACCGGGCCGGTCTATCTGGATTTTCTGCTGAAGATATACCAGGAGGTTAAAAAGCGGGGTAAGCGAATGCAGTTCTGGGCCGACATGGTGCTGCGCTATCCGGAACTGATCCCACAGCTTCCAGACGACCTGATCGCCATGATCTGGGGCTATGAGGCGGATCACCCCTTTAAGAGTGAATGCAGCGCTTTTGCCGATACAGGGCTGGAGTTTTATGTCTGCTCAGGAACTTCGGCCTGGAACTCTCTCGGGGGACGGTGGGAAAATGCCAGGGGTAACCTGTTGAGCGCAGCCCAGGCCGGGCTGGCCGGTGGCGCCTCCGGATACCTGATCACCGAGTGGGGGGATTACGGGCACTGGCAGCAGCACCCGATCCCGCTCCCCGGCTACCTTTACGGTGCAGCCTTGAGCTGGTGTCAAAAGCAAAATAGAGAGATAGATCTGGAGCGCTGTCTTTCTGTCCACGTTTTTGAGGATAAAAGCGGTCAGGCGGCTCAAGGCTTGATGCTGCTGGGCCGGGCCTATCTGGATTCAGGAGTGTCCATTCACAATGCCACGCTCTTTCATGCGCTGTTCTTTGATGACCTGATCAGGGATTGCTCCAAGAGCCTGCAAAAGCTGGCCAAAGAGGATCTCAGCAGGGCGGAGGCGAACATACGCAGGGCGTTAGAGCTGGTTGATGCTTCAGAGACCAGCACCGCTGACGGCGATCTGTTGCAGGAGGAGCTTCGCTTTTCCTGCAGGCAGATGCTTCATGCCTGTGCCCTGGGACAGGCGCCCATTGCAGCTGAGAGTATGGAAATTGCCAGAATTCCAAAACAGGCAAGGGACGCCCTGGCCTCAGAGCTGGAAGAAATCAAGGAGTCATTTGTGCAACTCTGGCTCAAGCGCTCGAGGCCCGGCGGGCTCAAAGAAAGCCTGCGCGGATTTGACAAGCTGTTGGCCAAATACCGGTCTGATTAATGCATGGGCCGGGAGGTACTCCTCGGCCTCCAGGGAACAGAGTCCCTTGTGGACCTGCACGATTCCGGCCAGCTCCTTGAACAGCGGATCTTTTTCTCCTTCATGCGCAAAATCGGCGATGGCTGTGAGCTCCATCTCGATATTGGTGTAGATCAGCTTCTTGCCGCCGGGGATGTGGGGCAGGTTCAGGGTAGTGTCCACCACGGCGTTCAAGCCGCCCAAATGGGTGATCATCACCGCCGGGTTGATCCGGCCCTGAGGGCCGTAACATTATTGAACTGGCCGCCTTTGTGCCTAATATCACAGCGGGCAGGGGCTGTATAGCGCTGGTGGCCATTTTACCTGGGGAACAAAACCCCTCTGGGCATTCTGCTCGCCTCCTTTGTGTTTGGCTTTGCTGAGAGTGTCTCTAATTATGCTCAGGGAGCTACTCGAAGGAAAAACTGCGGCAGTTACCCTTTTATTATCCGTGTTTTAGATTTTTTCCATATGCTGTATGCTACCATAGCAATAAGAGTTATAACATAAGGCACTGTTTGGATAAAATGGTGTGGAATATTGAGTGAAGAAACCTGTAACAAATAAGAAGTTTCTTCGGCTCCGCCGAAGAGCAGAGAAGCAGCGACAGTTCCGGCAGGATTTATACCGCCGACAAAGATGGTCACAAGGCCTATCCATCCTCTGTTATTCACCATACCACGGGCAAAGGCCGTAATAGGTATTGAAAGACTGGCTCCTGCAAGACCGCAGGTGAAACCGCTGATAAGTATGGCAATAAATTGATACTTTTTTGGATTAAGACCGATTGATCGAAAGGCGCCCGGATTCTCCCCAACCGAACGTAATCTTAAGCCGAAAGTTGTTTTATAAATTACAATGTACCCCAGAAAGGCGATAAACCAGCTCAAATAAACAAATAGATTGTACCCGTTCACCAGAGTTCCCAAAATGGGGATAGATTTTATGATGGGTATATTGATCTCTGTGATTTTTATTAAATCAGTTCCATGAATGATCCCCTTTTCCTGGAACAAAACAGTCTGCAAAAGAACTGTAAAACCGGCGGCAAATAGATTGGTTGCCAGGCCGGCAAAAAAGATATTTGCATCAAGACCAAGACTGATGGATGCAAATAAACTTGCTAAAACCACAGAGGAAAAAACACCGATAACAATTCCCCAAAAAAGACTGCCCGTACTTACGGCAGCAACAATCGAAAAAAAGGCTGAAAATATCATCAGACCTTCTAAAGCGATATTCAGGACGCCTGCAAGTTGAGAAAAGAGGCCCCCAATACCGGCCAGCAGGATGGGAGAAGCCATCCTGACTGTTCCTTGAATAATGTAAGAAGGCATAAAAGCGGAAGCAACAAATAATATCCCAATGACCGCTAAAAGAAAAATCATGACAGTTTTATTCTCCACAGCGCCTGGGCAGTTATCAGGTAATAAATAACAGCACTTACTACCTGAGCTACCTCCGGAGGGATATCTGCCAGCAGCCCGGAAAGATTTGCCCCGGTTAATATATAGGCGAAAAGAAACGCTGCAGGTATCACTCCAAAGGGATTATTTCTGGCAATAAGTGCCACTGCTATACCGTTCCAGCCCATGCTATAAGTGGAAAATTCTACCATCCGGCCGTGAAATACTCCCAAACTCGAGGTAATCCCTGCTAATCCGCAGAGACCGCCGCTCGCAATCATAGCGACAAGAACACACTTCGCTTCTCCAATACCGCCATAGCGAGCAAATTCTTCGTTAAAACCGTAGATTCGCAGAGAATAGCCCGTAGCGGTCCGGTACAGAAAATAGTAAGTCATTAAAACCAAAACCAGGGCCAGAGCAAAGCCCAGGTGAAGATCACAGGACGGTAATATTTTAGGAAAAACAAATGCTTTATTTACATAACCAGTCGTATTTATACCTGCTCCGGGCATTTTCATCGGCCCTGCGAGAAAATAATTTACAACCGGAAGGATGATTAAAGAAGCCATGTACGATGTTATCAGCTCATTGACACCCCACCGGAGACGCAGTGCAGCTGGTAACAGACCCAATACACTCCCTACGATGAATCCCATCACGAGTATTGCAATAACTGCAATGACAGGAGGCCAGTTTGGAATCTGCAGGCCTAAAACAATACCCATAAAAGCTCCCAGATAGACCTGTCCTTCACCTGCCAGGTTCCACACTTTTGTCTGGAATGAAATGGACATTGCCAATCCTGTAATAATAAGGGGTGTCATTGTGGTCAATAGAGTGCAGAGACTATACCTCGATGAAAACGGGGCCAGGAAAAACGAGTATAGTGCCTTTAAAGGCATCTTGCTCGTAACAGTTATTATCACTATTCCGACAATGAAAGATATTCCTATTGCGATAACAATCCCTTTGAACTCTCGAATTAGATTTTCGGATAGTATTCTTTTAGATATCAGTTTTTCACCTTCCCCGTTCTTACTCCCATCATGTACTCTCCGATTTCATAACTGGACAGCTCCTGATCGTTATCAAAGATAATTGTTATTTCCCCCCTGTACATGACGCCAATGAAATCCGAAAGAGAAATTATTTCATTCAAATCACTTGATATGATTAAAATGGCACAGCCGGATTCTCTCATATCAAGAATCCTATCGTATACAAAATCCGCTGATTTTACATCCAATCCTCTTGTCGGTTCCTCAATAATGAGGAACTCTGGATACCCATCAAATTCCCGGGACAGAACAAGCTTCTGCAGATTGCCGCCGGAAAGGGTGTTGGCCTTCATACTGGTATTCTCAGCTTTGATCGCGTATGAGCGGACCTTATCATCACAAAACAGTTTTATTGCCGGTATGTCTAAAAATAGTCTTTTTTTAAATCTAGCTGTATTGGACACAACTATATTTTCCCAGAGACAGGCCTGCCCGGCCGAACCCCTGGCTGTTCGCTCAGCAGGGACATAGGCGACTCCACAGGCTCGTATTGATTTGGGGTTATTCCCGGAAATTATTTTCCCGCTAATAGATATTTCTCCTGAAGAGATCTTTCTTAAACCGAAGAGCGCTTCTACCAGATCTGCCTGACCGTTTCCCGCTACACCTGCAATTCCGAAAATCTCTCCTTTGCGGATCTGAAAAGTAACTGCATCGAGCACTGGCTGTTTCACGCCTTTCTCAAGAATCCTCAGATTGTTTACTGTTAAAACTACCTTACCCGGCTGGATGGGTGATTTGCTAATAAAAAATTCAGACCTGCGGCCCACCATGAGAGAGCAAATATCTTCTTTAGTAACACTTTCTGTGTCCCGGCAGGCGACCATTCTACCGGACTTCATAATAAAAACAATATCAGAAACAGTTTTTACCTCCCCCAGCTTATGGGTGATGAAAACAATGGTGTGCCCGGAATCAGCCAGTTTCTTGAGTGTTTTAAACAGGGCTTCTATCTCCTGTTCTACCAATACGGAAGTCGGCTCATCGAGAATTAGGATTCGTGCACCCCTGTACAGCATCTTGAGTATCTCAACCCGCTGCTTCTGTCCTACTGTCATCCTGTTGATTATTGCTTTGGGTTCAATCTGAAGGCTGTATTTTACTGATATATCCTTGATAATTTCATCAGCCTTCTTGTTGTCGTAAAAAAGCCCTCCTTTCCGGGGTTCCGCCCCGAGGACAATATTTTGGGCTGTGGTTAATGAAGGAAATAACTGGAACTCCTGGTGCACCATCCCGAGACCAAGACGGTTTGCAACAAGGGGACTTGGAATGTTCACCTTCTCATTATCAATAAATATTCTTCCTGAATCCGGCTGTTCCTCACCGTAGAGGATTTTCATCAGAGTGGTTTTTCCCGCTCCGTTCTCCCCTACAATGGCATGGATCTTTCCTTCTTCCAGTTCTAAATCGATTCCAGCGTTCGCTAGAACATTGTTCGGTTGATAGGTTTTTACAATCCCTTCCATTAGAATAATGCTCATTTAAGAAAATCCTCACATCAACCAGCAGCCCGCAACAGGTTTCAAGAAACCTCTATGGATTCAACGGATCGATTTTCCCTGATTTTAAGCCCTCATAGGCTTCTTTCATTTTAGCCCGGATATCTTTAGGTACATGCTTGAGATACAACGGGTCATCCGGGGTATAGCCGACCAGGCCGTCTTTAATTCCAAAGGTATCCTGAGTTCCGTATTTAAGCGTGCCCTCAGCAGCAGCCTTGATTGTTTGATACACAACCTGATCGTAGGCTTTGGTCACTCCTGTAAGAACTACACCGGGGGAGGTCGCGTTCATATTCGTATTCACGCTGATACAGTAGTATCCCTGCTGCTCTCCTGCTTTAATGGTGCCGAGGTCGGTGGTACTGGAAATCATGAAAATAATATCAACACCCGCTTTATACATGTTGATTCCTATTTCCTTGCCTATGAGAGGATCCGTCCAGCTGTCGGTAACAGTGAAGACGTTTTCTACTTCTGGATCCACCCAATGAGCGCCGTTCTCGTATCCGGGTTTAAGCAGATCGGTCATTTCAGGATAGATCATTCCTGCTGTCATGCCTATTTTCTTTTCAGGGTTGGCTTTGTCCATATCGCTGGTCGTCACACACGCTGCAAATACACCTGCCAGAAAGGCCATCTCGGCGCTGTTGAACTGTACAGAATAAACCTGGTCTCCACAGTCCACTACAGCATCGACTAACATGTACTTCTGGTTGGGGAACTCTACTGCTACGGTTTGTATGATGCCCGGAAATCCTGCTGTGAAACACATGATTGCATCGTACTCTCCTGTAGCAGAGAGCTGCTTGAGGGAGGGCTCATAGGTAGACCAGTCGTATCCTCCTTCAATCAATTTGAGGTTGACTCCTGTTTCTGCTTCCGCTTTCTCAGCACCCGCTTTTGCCAGCTCAAGCATGGCATTACCGGCCCCTAAAAGTCCGGGCATATACACGGCGATGCTCTTTGGCTTTTCTGCAGCTTCTTCTTCCTGGCCCTTTGCAAATACCAGGGCAGACAGAAAGAATAAGATTGCGCCGGCAGCCAAAATCCGATTCCACTTTCCTTTCATTCTTTTCCTCCTTGGATTTATTTTACGGAGCTCAACAAGCTCCATACTTCTCAACAGCCCAAACAAGGGCGTCGATATTGTGATGTGGGGTTTGGGGGTCCAAAGTGTCGGTTCTAAACATCATATTCGCCTTATTGCCAGATTCTATGAGTTTAACGACGATTTCTTCGATCTCCTCAGGACAGGACATTTTCAATGTTGTTTGATCGATTGCTATCTGGTAAGGCCTTCCCAGGGCGTCCATGATTTTACAGAACTGATGCAGCTCTTCATAATTTTTCAACGAGTTATTTGGAGAAAGAGAAGAACCCATGCAGATGAGCTTTTTATGATCTTTTATCGCTTTATAAATCTCCGGAATTTGATCGAGAACACCCGGGACAGAGATGTAAAAAATATTATCCGGGTGTGAATTTATCAGCTCAGCAGTATAGGGCAGCACAAACTCAAAAAAGTGATCAGGAGACAGGATGTCACTGAATCCGCCAGGCATAAAGAACGCGCAGTTCGCTTTTTCTGTCAATTTACCGATTAGAATTAGCTCAAGATCTGTGGCAAACCTGCACATTTTATGGACAAATCCAGGATTATCATAGATATCGATAAAAAGGTCATTTGAGTCTCTTAAGTACGTTGCAACCCATGAAAAAGGAGGATACAGGAAACAGCAGGGAGGTCCGAGTAATTCCCCAAACCGCTTTTTGATATTCTCGATCAACCATAAATCTTTCTCTATATAGGGTGCAGGCTCAGGGATTACGAACTTTTCAAGATCAGATTGTTCTTTTATTATATATTTTTCAGTTGACGGCGCTTCATCCCTGTTATACTTAAGCACTGCTCCTAAACTTTCACCAATTTGATAGCTGTTGATGCGGCTGGAGTTTTCCGTCATGGCTATTCCCCAGCGGATTATTTGAGCACACAGTGATTTATAACGTACTATGGGATCGAAGAAAAAATCATGAATGTCCCTGCCTATCAGTCTTGAAGGATTGTCAATAATTTGAAAGGGTATTCGGTCAAGATTTTTGCCTTTAAAAAGAGCATCTAGCCGTTCACCAGGTGTATAAGGCTTTTCTCGCAGCCGAGCTATTGCTAAGCTTGTATAAATGCCCAGTTCAACTTCCTGTTTCTCACTTAATTGAGTTGGAGCCATTATCCTGTTCCTAATTTATAGCTTTGGTAAAAGAAGAGAAAATAAAAGCTTTGCAAAGGATACCTTAAGGTCAGGTAAAGATGTTGCTGCGCAAGATAGAGTTTCTGGCCATTCCGTTTCGGGCTTTTTTGATGTTTTTTAAAAAACCCCTTGAAATCACATTGAGATAATAGACCGTATATCTTTTAAAGTCAACGTTTTTTTTTACCATATTCTACTCAAACGGAAACCGGATCACTGTACCGGCGTTGTTGTAGAAGAAGTGTTCGCCAAAGGCCTGGGCCAGGCGCACCGCCGCCTTTTGCCCGGTACAGTGAGAGACCCCCAACCACTGCACGCCGGTACTTTTAAGTGCTGGGATGGTCTTTTCGATCTGATCCTCCGAGGCTCCGGTAGGCGCATCCCGGAACCACGATCAGCCCCAGGTCGGATTTGATGTACAGGGACTGATCGTCCGCCATAGGGTCGGGACTGAAACGCTCTCCCTCTTTGATAAGCAGGGTGTCCGCCACTGCTTCGAAATGACAAGTAAAACTTATAATCTCCTACAAGGCATTAAGCGCAAAATCAGTTGAAATTCCGAAAATGTTCCTTAAGAACACCTTGTAAGACCTCTAGTTCGTAAAATATCCCAAGCAGCATTTATTGTTTAATAGGTAACCCCGGAAATTACAAGGATTTCTGCCAAATCACTCAAGCGCTACTACCGAAAGAGCATAACGCGACCCCGAATATGCAATGGGATAGAAACGTCAGTTCAGAGAGAGTGGATCAAAATTGGGAGGGGGACGACCGTTTTTGACCAGAAAGCTTTAAGTATCTTCTCTGTCTCCCCGGGATCTATAATTATGGCCAGAATCTTCATCTTTAGAACAACAACGAGGACACACATTGCTTTACAACCAGGTCGAGCAGGCTGCGATGGTCGGCTACCTTGGCGGATTGATAACGAAAAGCAAAATGCCTGGGGCTACGCCGGATTTGAAGATAGGACTGATTGCGGGACAGCAGTACCCGGCCATGGATGAGATGATTGTGCCGGGCTACGAACGGGGAGCCAAAGAGGTCGATCCGGACATCGAAGTGGATTTTCGAGTTCTTGGCAACTGGTGCGATGCCAATAAAGCGGGAGATCTGGCCAACAGTATGATCGACGCTGGAGTGGATGTGATCCTGACCGCCGCCGGTGGTGCCAACCAGGGTGTGATCCAGGCAGCCCAAGCTCGGGGCAAGTACGTGCTTTACTTTGACGACGACCATTACGAGCTAGCTCCGGGTACGATTGTTGTCGGATGTGCCGCCTTGAGGCAGGAACGGGCCGTATTCGAGCGGGTCATCGAAGCAGTGGAAGGTAGATTGCCCTACGGAGAAGCGGTAATCGTAGGTTTCAGCGATGGGTATGTAGATTTTGTAGACTCGAACCCCCTCTACGAGGAAGCGGTGTCCTCAGAGGTTCGTGAGCAGATGGCTGTCATGCTGGACAAGATTCGGGGCGGCGAAATCTCTCTCGAAGTCCCGAGGTTCTGGTAAATCGACAAGCCACAAGTATATAGAAGGCGAGGTCTCTCCACGTACTCCTTTTTTCCGCAAACAGCAAGGTCGTACTAATGCCCTTTTCTCGGTGGAGAAAAACGAGATCCATGTGGTTGTCGGCGAGATAGTCAACGAAATTGTCTCGAAACGGTTGACTATTCGCCACGGTATCATTATCTTTTCTTTATAATACCCCTGGGGGGTATGGTATATAAGATCATATTAAGTATTGTATGAAAGGGGCGCGTTATGATGTTTATCTTTCTGATCTTGGCTATTGGAGCGGTTGCTTTATTCCTATGGTGGTTCCGTTCTGGAAACGTTTCAGGAAGGAGCAATTTCCTGCAACAAAATGGTGATTCTTCCCTTGAGATATTGAATAGACGTTACGCTCAAGGGGAAATCGACAGAGAACAATATGAGGAGATGCGAAAGAATCTGCTCAGCAGATAACCTGTATTGCTTTGCGGTCAATCAAAGCTACTACAGGCAACATATATCTAAAGGATTTGGAGGCTAAGAATGAAGCGTACATTGGTTGTATTCGTACTGATTGTTGTCGGGTTTGGAACAACAGGATTGTTGTTTGCCCAGACCGATGAAGAGCACGGCCGTTCGATTGATGCGGTGTTGTCTGAGATTCGACAGGAGTGGAATATCGTGAAAAATGAAGGCATCGATCCAGACAAGATCGGCGACGGGCTGCTGGAAGAGCTCGGTGAAGCTGTGATGAGCTATATGATTCCGAACCCTAGACAGCACGAGTGGATGGATGAGATGATGGGGGGCGAGGGATCGGAGAACCTGTCCGCTATGCACCGGCTCATGGGGTATCGTTATTTGAGTGACGATGGAGGTTTTATGGGTTCAATGATGATGGGTGGAATGTTAGGGAGCGGATCCTCTGGTTGGGGCTCCATGATGGGTTCCGGGGTTGGCCGTTCGATTATGGGATACGGCACGATGGGATATGGGGGATGGTTGTTGTGGCTCTTCTTGATTGCACTTCTTGCTGCGGTGATCGTTCTTGCAGTTGTTCTATCGCGATCCCGGCGTGGAAATCTAGGTTCCGGTCGAAACGCCCTTGCGATCCTGAATCAACGTTACGCCAGTGGAGAAATCGATAGAGCGGAGTATCAGAGGATCAAAGAGGAGCTGCAGGGTAAGTTAGATAGCCCGATTGGGACATAAATACTCGACATATGGGGAAATGGTACAATGAACACTGAGCAGATGATTCGTCTGTACCGGAAGAGAGCGAAGAACTATAATTGGACGGCCAACCTGTACTATCTGATCGGCTTTCGGGAATGGCGGCAAAGAAAGGAAGCGGTACAGTCGCTGGGTTTACACGCTGGTGACACCGTTGTGGAGATTGGCTGCGGTACCGGGCTCAACTTCGGGTTGCTTCGTGAAGCTGTCGGAGCTTCGGGGAAGATCATCGGAGTCGATGCAACCGATGCCATGCTGGCCCAAGCTAAGAGGAGAGTTCAGAATCACGACTGGTCGAACGTGACTCTGGTACTCTCCGATGCCCGATCCTTCCGTTTTCTTGAACGTGCAGCCGGGGTTCTCTCTACCTATGCCCTGTCCATCATTCCGAATGCTCAGGATGTGCTTGAACGTGGCGAACGCTCCTTGAAGGAGGTGGGACGCCTGAGCGTCCTCGACCTACAGGTGCCCGAAAGGATACCCACTGTAGAAGCCCGCAATATTGTTAGAGAAAACAGGGAAATTGCCCAGATTATTATGCCCAGGGAATTCAACAAAGGGGAGAAGAGCGAGGGACAGAAACCTGTAGATCTCCCGCAGGGGGCACGCCCTTAGGCAAGGCTACAAAGCTATCATAGCCTGTCTTTAAAGCTAGCATCAAGCATAAGTGGCATGGTTGCTCTCCCGTAGTGAGTTCTTGGGGCGGTCCCCCCTCGATAACAGCTAGATAACGATCATCGAAGTCCTCGTAAAGCGCCCTGTAGGGTACCTGAGGGCTCATAGAGGGCTTCTCAGCATGGCGGGAGGTTGTATCTTAGGCGGTTTGCCTGTAACGCTGCCATTTTGCCCCGCTGGTATTTCGATCAGGGTACTGGGGAAGTCGGGTCCAGTGGTGTCTGATAGCTAAACGCAATCAAGCGGATGCAAGCGTTGTATCACGCTACAGTGAGAATACACAAAGATTCCCCCGCTCTTTTCCAGGCCGATATGCACATCAATTCGGGAAACTGGGATTTTAACTTTTGGCCGATTCCGGAGAATATTTCGGGAACAAAAGTCTATCAGGTTGGCCCAAAGAGAAGCCTGTGGAACGGCTCAATCGTATACAAGATAACGAATAAGAAACTCGATATTCAAAGAGCAGAAGATCAACGCCCGCAATATCTTCGCTTTTTCTCCCAAACATGACTGGAGAAAAAGGTATGGTTACTCGGGAAAATTGCGGCGTACCTCGCACACTTGAGCGATACGGAGTCACTGAAATAGTGTGACGATCCACAATAAAACGTCACCCAGACGATCCCCTGAGCGCACGCGACGCACTATTTGCTTTCCCA
>JAUWZD010000170.1 GCA_030615505.1 Spirochaetales bacterium
ATCCGGTTCCGGGGAGTATTGGCCATGCTATCAAACGGCTTACCTTTATAAAAAGGCAGTTCTTAAAAGCTGAAATGTGGTATACATTTAAGCCCGAACAGGATCGTCCTGGATTAGGTGAAAATGACATCAGGGCTTTTGGATTCTTCTGGGATATCCAGGATTATGAATATCGCTACTTCGTAGGAGCTCGATATCTTAATGCAGCGGATGGTAAGATGCAGCAAAAATGGCAATATCTTTGCGCAGACGCAGGGAGCGCTAACGATTGGGGAGACAAGGGGCAAAGCGCAGTAGGTCTGCATCAGAACGGCACTGAAGAGAATAAAGTATGTATCAAAAAAGGCATTGATCCACAATGGTTTGGCAGACGCTACCCCGATGGAGGAGGGGATGGATTCATAGATGTTCCAAATGGCTTTCAAAAATTATGTTACAATGAAACTGTAGACAAAATTAACTGGCATTACTTCTCAATTGTTTTAAATATGGTAAAACGCGAATATGTTGAGTTATATTCCGTAGATAAAGTCTTTGATCTTAGAGGGCTTAAGCCTACGCTTGTAGATGCCTACCCCAGAATAAACGGTCTTTTGAACCCTGTGGTATGGGTTGAAGCTGATACGAACCGCCGAGCTTTTCTTTTTGTGGATTCGATTATCATATCAACGGGTAAATAGGGTTAAACTATGAGAAATTTCTACACTGTAGTATTAGAGCGGATGAAGAGTTTTTCAAGCAGCTTTGAAACAGAACCTTATGAAACCGGATGGGCAAGCGAAGCGATGTTTTTTATAAGAGTTCATGAGCTCTCAGGAAAAGATGTCACTTTCGATGCCAAGGTACAGGTTTCTGTTGATGGTATTGAATGGATTGATGAGGGAACAAATTTCCCCATAATTAACAAACCGGGAAATTGTTTTATAAAAGTATCACATTTTGGGGGATGGCTGAGATTGCGAAATATGATTACCGGGAAAGAGCCCAATCTCAAATTAACTATACACTTAGTACTTAAAGAATGAATGAGAAAATCCAATCGATCCTTGTAGTCGGAAGCATCAACATGGATCTTGTTTTAGAAAGTAAGAGAATTCCTAAAAGGGGTGAAAGCTTAATTGGAGAGAACTATAATTTTATTCCAGGCGGAAAGGGCGCAAATCAGGCGGTAGCTGCTGCAAGACTGGGTATGTCTGTGTCATTATTAGGAAAAATAGGTTTGGATATAAATGGATCAGAACTGAAAAATAATTTAAATAATGAAGATATTTCAACTCAATTTCTTTTCACTGACAAGCTTGCGAAAACTGGGTTAGCAATTGTGCTATTGGAATCAACTGGCGAGAATAGAATCTTAGTATACCCTGGGGCAAATATGACTATAGAAAGGGATGAGATTCATAATACATTACAAAGGCATTATGATGCAGTAATGATTCAATTTGAAATTTCTCAAGAAGCAGTTATTGAGACATGCCGATTGGCAAAAGAAAAGAAAATTCCTGTTTTAGTGGATGCCGGTCCGGCACAGGATTTTCCTTTGGAAAAAATCAAAGATATTCAGATTTTGAGCCCAAACGAAACGGAAGCATACTCCTTAACCGGTGTGCAGATAAAATCACCTGAAGATGCGGTTAAAGCTGCAAAGGTTTTGTATAAACGTTCTAATGCTGAGTACATCATTATAAAACTGGGGGAGAAAGGCTCAGTTCTATTTTGCAATGAAAAGTTCGAGCATTTTCCAGCTCATAAAGTTAAAACTGTTGATACTACCGCTGCAGGGGATGCGTTTATGGCTGGACTCGCTGTTCAATGGCTCCGCCATGGCGATATAAGGCGTGCTATAAAATTTGCCTCAATTGTCGGTGCCCTTGCCACAACAAGGTTAGGCGCACAACCTTCACTGCCACAGTTAAATCAGTTTGAGGCATTTATAAAAAAAGAAGGTATTGAATGGTAAAACTAGCTGCATCCATGATGTGTTCCGATTTACTCAATCTTGAAAATAATATTCAGATATTGGATCAAGCCGGTATTGATTTTTTTCATATCGATGTCATGGACGGAAACTTTGTGCCTAATCTTGGACTAAATCTTGACTTTATTACTCAAATGCGAAGAGTTACCCAAACACCCATTGATGTTCATCTAATGGTAAGAAAGCCTGAAGATTATATTTCCAGATTGGATAAAGAATATTGCGACTATCTGTCGTTCCACTTAGAATCCACAGACTTTCCCTTCCGTCTTATCAGGGAAGTTAAAAACAGAAAGATGAGAGCAGGTATTGCTGTTAATCCTTCAACCAGTGGTGATTCTTTGAAAGCTATGATAAAGGATATTGATTATACTCTGTTAATGACAGTTGAGCCTGGATTTGCCGGACAATTGTTTATTCCACAGATGCTCAATAAGATAAGTTTTGTAAAAAGAATTATACAGGATAATAACCTTAGTGTTTTGATTTTTGCAGATGGCAGCATTAATGAGAATAACGGTAAATTATGTGTTGATCACGGTGCAGATGTTTTAGTTTGTGGAACATCCAGTATTTTCAAAAAAGATGTAGAATTATCTGAAAGCGTAATTGCCTTTAGGGAAGCTATCAACAGCACAGTATAGTAGGTAATATCTGCATAAAGTAGCAATGATTGAAAAAGAGACCGATATATTAATCGCAGGTGGAAGTCTTGGTGGTATAGCCGCAGCCCTTGCCGCAGCAGGCATGGGATACAGAGTCGTCATGACTGAAGAAACGAATTGGATAGGAGGACAGATTTCAGCACAGGCTGTTCCCTTTGACGAACATCCCTGGATTGAATCCTTTGGATGCACCCGGAGCTACCGCAAGCTGCGAAATGAAATAAGAAAATATTATAAGAAATACTATCCTCTGACACCGGCAGCACAATCTGATTTGTATTTTAACCCAGGTGCGGCTCTTGTGAGCGGCCTGTCAT